>JBAZYX010000037.1:0-30184 GCA_041659105.1 Acidimicrobiia bacterium | reverse complement strand
TGCACCGGCACGCCCGCCGACTCCGTGATCACGCAGCGCTCGCCCGTGAACGCGTCAACCGTGGTGATGTGCAGGGCCGGGCTCGGCCACCGGCGCCGCGCCAACACGAGCTGGAGGCTCCGGGGCAGGGTGGCGACGTCGGGCGTGACCGCGGCGAGGGCGGCGGCCCCGATGGCGCGCACGGTCTCGGGCCGATCGTTGTCGGCGGTCCAGAACCGCTCGAGCGCACGCTGCTGGCTCCGCTGCAGCTTCTGGGCCGGGGCCATCACCGCCACGAGCTTCGGCATCTTGCCCAGCATCTCGACCTGGAAGTGCGCCCGCCGCAGCCGACCGCCGGCGACGATCGTCGCGACGACCGAACCCGCCGACGTGCCCACGATGCGGTCGGCGTCGCCCACCCGCACCCCGTGCTCCTCGAGGGCGCGCAGGTAGCCGAGCTGCCACGCCACGAACACGATCCCGCCCCCGCCCAGCACGAGGGCGCGCTGCACCCCGGCGCCGTACCCGGCGGTGAAGTCGCGCGGACGGGCGAGGTCGTCGGGGATGTCGACGATCTCCAGGTTGGGGAGGGAGCTCACCGACTCCTCAGTCCGACGGCAGCTGCACGTTGACGAAGTCGAGCGGGTCCTCGAGCACGTCGCCGGCCGCCTCGGGATGCACCACCGGGCCGTCGTCGGGGATGCCCTCGTAGCCGAGGTCCTTCACCTCGTTCCCGGCCTCGTGGAGCGCGGGCGACACGTCGACGCGCGGGCGCTTCGGTTCCGGTGCTGCCGGGTCGTCGGACGGACGGTTGCCGTCTCGGGCCATCATGGACACCTTGCCTCTCATCGCTCCGGGCGATCCGGACGTCCGCCGCATCGTGGCCGGACGGGCCATCCGGGGCTTCGCCGACGGATTCGTGAGCGTGCTCCTCGCGCAGTATCTCACGAACCTCGGGTTCTCCCCGGTCGAAGTGGGCGCCATCGTCACCGGCACGCTGCTGGGGTCGGCGGTGCTCACGCTGGGCTTCGGGCTCCGGGGACACCGGGTGGGCCTGCGCTCGTTGCTCCTCGTCGCCACCGTCGTCATGGCCGCCACGGGCACCGGGTTCGCGGCGTTCACGTGGTTCTGGCCGCTCCTCGTCGTCGCGGTCGTCGGCACGCTCAACCCGTCGGCGGGCGACGTGAGCGTGTTCCTGCCCACCGAGCAGGCCTACCTCGCCGAGCGGGTCGACCAGCCGCACCGCCCACGCGTGTTCGCGCGCTACAACCTCGCTGCCATCCTCGCGGCCGCGCTCGGCGCGCTCGCGTCGGCCCTGCCCGCGGCGGTGGCGCGGTGGACCGGCGTCTCGGTCGTGCACGCGCAACGCGCGTCGTTCCTCGGTTACGCGATCGCCGGGTTGGTCATCCTGGTCATCTACCGCGGCCTGGCGCGCGGCCCGGACCCGGTCGCGCAGGGACCACGGCGACGCGCGCTCCACACGTCGCGCACGACCGTGCTCGAGCTCACGGCGCTGTTCAGCGTCGACGCCGCCGCGGGTGGCTTCGTCATCACGTCGCTGCTCGTGCTGTGGCTGCACCTCCGCTTCGGCCTCTCCCCGGGCACCACGGCCGCCGTCTTCTTCGCCGCCGGCCTCCTCGGCGCCGCCTCCCAGCTGCTCGCCCCGCGCCTGAGCGCCCGCATCGGCCTCGTCCGCACCATGGCCTTCACGCACCTCCCCGCGAGCGCGCTCCTCGTGCTCGCCGCGCTGGCCCCCACGAGCGGCCTCGCGATCGCGTGCCTCCTCGGGCGCGCGCTGCTCTCGCAGATGGACGTTCCCGCCCGGCAGTCGCTGGTGATGGCGGTGGTCATGCCGGACGAGCGGGCTGCCGCCGCCAGCGTGACCAACGTGCCCCGCAGCCTCGCCGCGGCAACCACCCCGCTGCTCGCCGGGGTGCTCCTCACGCACTCGACCTTCGGCTGGCCGCTCGTGATCGCCGGCGTCGGGAAGATGGCGTACGACCTCGCGCTCCTGTGGCTGTACCACGACCTCCCCGAGGTGGCCGGCGCCCGGCGCGTGCCGGGACGCCGGTCCTGAACGGTCTCCGATCACGGCGGTGCGACCCGGAGGGACGCGGGGCCACGACCTAGCCTCGGGCCCGACGCCACCCCGACCCGCCGAGGACCATGACCTCCGACACCACCACCCCGACCGCTCCCCCGACCCCCGAGGAGGTCCACCTCGTCTCCCGCGGGATCGCCACCGCGGTCGCCCCGCCGGGCGGGGTCACCGAGTCGCAGGCCGGGCTGCTCCAAGCCATCACCCTGGCCCTCACCGGGGAGCTGGTCGATTACGCGGGCCTCGAGCCCGCCGGTCCCGAGGAGCTCGCGGCCGGCCTGGCCCACCGCCCGATCGAGTACCGCCGTCGCATCGTGCACCACATGGTCCTGGGCGAGCTGATCCTCGTACCGCTGCCCGAGGACGTCGCCGCGCGGGTGGCCCGGTACGCCGCCGCGCTCGGCGTGCAGGACGACTTCATCCGGATCGCCCGGCGGTACGCCCAGGGCGCGTTGGGGCTGGCCTGGGTGGACCTCCGCCGCAGCGGCTTCACCGACCGCTGGACCGAAGAGCGGATGGCGCCGCTCTACACGAGCAACGCCATGGAGGACCCGTTCGACGCGCCGAGCCTCGACCCCGAGCTCGCGGCCCGCTGGACCGCGTTCGCCGACCTGCCTGACGGCACCCTGGGTCGCGAGGTCTGGCGCATGTACGAGATGCGCCGCTGGGACGCACCGGGGACGCCGATGGGCGCGTCGGCGTTCCTCGCCCAGCACGACTTCGTGCACGTCATCGCCGACTACGGCACGCACATGCCCGGCGAGATGGAGGTGTTCGCCTTCATCGGCCGGGCCGACCCGGATCCGATGGGCTTCTCCTGGCTCGCGACCATGGTCGGCCTGTTCGAGACCGGCTACGTGCACGAGCAGGGCTTCTTCCACTCCAACGTGCGCGAGCACACGCTCCAGACGAGCGGCATGGCGCACCGGCTGGCCGACGCCATCCGCCGAGGCAAGGTCGTCCAGGAGCACTACGACACCGACCTCTTCGCCGTCGACTACCACGCGCTCGCGACCACGCCGCTCATTGACGTGCGGGCGATGCTGAACGTGCCCCCCAAGGGCCCGGAGGCGCTCGAAGCCGGCTCGCCCGGCATCTTCGATCCCGAGGGCATGTCCGAAGCCCAGCGCGAGTGGGTGGAGAAGAACGCATGAGCGAGCAGGTCCCCGAGAACGTCCCGGCGATCCCCGACTGGAACCGGCTCCTCGACGGACGCGTCGCGGTCGTGACCGGTGGCGGCGTCGGCATCGGCGGCGCGATCGCGCGCCTGTTCGCGCAGCACGGCGCGCACGTGGAGATCGCCGAGATCGACCCCGCACGCGCGGAGCAGGTCACGGCCGACATCACCGCGACGGGCGGGAGTGCCCGGGCCCACGTCGTCGACGTCACCGACCCCGACCAGGTGGGCACCTTCGCCGCCGCCGTGCTCGCCGAGCACCCGCGCGTGCAGGTGCTGGTCAACAACGTGGGCGACTACCGGCCACTCGTGCGCTTCCGCGACTCCACGCCCGAGTCGTGGAAGGCGATGTACGACATCAACCTGTTCCACATGTTCGCGGTGACGCGCGCGTTCCTCGAGTCGATGATCGCCGGAGGCGGCGGTTCGATCGTGAACGTCCACTCGGTCGAGGGCATGCGGGGCTACCCCGGCGACCCCGTGTACGGCGCGATGAAGGGCGCGGCCGCCGCGTTCACCACCGACCTCGCCGTCGCCATCGGCCGCCAGGGCATCCGGGTGAACGCGATCGGGCCCGACCTCACCCAGACCCCCCAGGTCGACTACCTCACCGGCTGGGAGGGCCTCGACCACATGTGGACGTCGTGGGCTCCGGTCGGGCGGCTCGGCTGGCCCGAGGACCAGGCCCGGGTCGCGCTGTTCCTCGCGTCCGACCTCTCGAGCTTCGTCACCGGCCACAACATCCCGGTCGACGGGGGCAGCAAGGCCGGCGGCGGGTGGTTCTTCTCTCCCACCGAGCGCCGATTCGTCAACCGGCCCCGCACGCTCTAGCTCCGAAAGTCGGCGCTGCCCCCAACCCGTTGCTGCGCAAGTCGAAGCATCTCAGGGCTGACGTCCATGGCTGTGACTGTCGCACCGTGATCAACGAGCCACGCGGTGAGTGGCCCGGCACCACACCCGATCTCCAGGACCCGGCATCCTGCGACATCCCCGAGGAGACTCACCATCGCGGGTCGTTCGTAGGAAGCGTTGAAGGCGTTCTCGTCGCCATCCGTCGAGCGTTCGAGCGCCATCGCGTCGTATTCGCGAGCGCGGCGCTCCCCATCACCCATTCGCAGATCCTGCCACTCCGACACGAACGCCGAACCTGGGTTCCCGTGTATTCGGCGATCGGGGACACGCGCAGCACTCCGGAACGCCGGGGCGTACCGTGGACCCGTGGACGATGACCGCGCTGACGAGCTCGACCAGACGCAGGCGGAAGCGCACCGGGACGACGAGGACGAGCCGTTCGAACGGCCCGTTGACCGCTTCCGGACGAGCGCGGTCGGGTCCGTCGTGGCCGCGGGTCTGCTCGGCTTGGCCGACGCGCTCGAGGCGCGGCCGCCGAGAGAAGAAGTGGCCATCGTCCGGGAAGCACCCACGCAGCCGCCGCACGAGCCGCGTCGGCTCGAGCTCCTGCTCGATCCCGAGCACCCGGAGCGCTCGATGGTCTTCCTCCCCGCGTCCACGGACGCGCGCGAGCGTCCTGACCGATCGACCTGACCGATCGAGCGGACGGCGCGGCCCGAACTCCGGCGCTCCCTGCGTGGAGGTGTTCGCGGAGCCCGGCCGCGCTCTGGTGCCGGGGCGGTCAGGCCGACGTCATTCCGCCGTCGCTGGAGATCACCGCACCATTGAGGTTCGTGGCCTCGTCTGACCCGAGCCAGGAGATGAGACCTGCGATCTCGTCGGGTTCGACCATGGTGGCTCCTCGCGCGAAGGAGGAAGCAAGGCACTCCGCCGCCCATCGAGAGCGGGGTGGGGTGGCGGCGATCGGCGTCCTCACTCCTCCGGGGCACACGGCGTTGTGGCTGGGGGATCCCGGCACTCCGTAGGGGTTCGCAGCCGATCTGGGGTTCAGACCCGCGGGATCTCGCGCAGCTCGTAGGTCTCGATCACGTCGCCCGGCTTGAGGTCCTGGAAGTCGGACAGCCCGATGCCGCACTCGAAGCCGGACTGCACCTCGCGTGCGTCCTCCTTGAAGCGCTTGAGCGACTGGATCGATCCGTTCCAGATGACCACACCGTCGCGCAGGAAGCGCACGCGCGACCCTCGGGTGATCGTGCCGGAGAGCACGTAGCAGCCGGCGACCTTGCCCACACGGGGCACGCCGAAGACCTCGCGGACCTCGGCGTCGCCGGTGACCACTTCCTCGAACTCGGGCTGCAGCATGCCGAGGAGCGCGGCGTTCACGTCCTCGAGCACCTTGTAGATGACCTCGTAGAGCCGCAGCTCCACCTTCTCGGTCTCCGCGAGCTCACGGGCCTTGCGGTCGGGACGCACGTTGAAGCCGATGACCGTGGCGTTGGACACCGCCGCCAGGTTCACGTCGGACTCGGTGATCCCGCCGACGCCGCGCATGACGAACGACAGGCGCACCTCTTCGTGCTCCTGGTCGAGCTTGCGCAGCGCGTCGGTGACCGCCTCGAGCGAGCCGTGCACGTCGGCCTTGAGCACGAGGTTCAGCGTCGCGACCTCGCCCCGCTGGACCATCGCGAAGATGTCCTCGAGCCGGGCACCGCCCGCCAGGGCCATCGGGTGCGCGAGGTTGGCCTTGCGCCGTCGCCACGACCGGGCCTCGGCCACGGTGCGGGCGATCTTGTCGTCGGGGGCCACGCGCAGCTCGTCGCCCGCGAGGGGCACGTCGTCGAGACCGAGCACCTCCACCGGGGTGGACGGGCCGGCCTCGGTGATCGGCTGACCGTGGTCGTCGAACATCGCCCGGACCCGACCCCAGCCCCCGCCGGCCACGATCGACTCGCCGACGCGCAGCGTGCCGCGCTCGACGAGCGCCGTGACCACCGGACCACGGCCCGGATCGAGGTTGGACTCGAGCACGAACGCCCGGGCCGGTGCCTTCGGGTTGGCCGCGAGCTCCTCGAGGTCGGCCACGAGCAGGATCGACTCGAGCAGCTCGTCGACGCCCTGACCGGTGGGCGCCGCGACCTCGTTGACGATCGTGTCACCACCCCACTCCTCGGGCACCAGCTCCTGCTCCACGAGCTGCTGGCGCACACGGTCGGGGTTGGCGTCCTCACGGTCGACCTTGGTGATCGCCACCACGATCGGCACCTCGGCCGCACGCGCGTGGCTGATCGCCTCGATCGTCTGCGGCATGACGCCGTCGTCGGCCGCCACCACGAGGATGGCGACGTCGGTGGCCGCGGCACCACGGGCCCGCATCGCCGTGAAGGCCTCGTGACCGGGGGTGTCGATGAAGGTGATGCGGCGGTCGTTCTTCTCGACCTGGTACGCACCGATGTGCTGGGTGATGCCACCCGCCTCACCGGCGACGACGTTCGCCTCGCGGATGCGGTCGAGCAAGGTGGTCTTGCCGTGGTCGACGTGACCCATCACCGTGACGATCGGCGGGCGCGCCTCGAGGAGCGACTCGTCGTCGTCGTCCTCACCGAACATCGCCTGCAGCTCGAGCTCGGCCTCCTGGCCGGGCTCCACGATGAGGATCTCGGCGCCGAGGGCCTCGGCGATGAGCTCCACCATCTCGTCGGCGAGCGACTGCGTGCCGGTGACCATCTCGCCCGCGTCGAACAGCAGGCGGACGAGGTCGGCCGTGGTGCGGTTCAGCAGCGGCGCGTACTCCTGGATCGTGATGCCGCGGGGCACCACGATCTCGCCCTCGGGGATCGGCGCGTCGGCCGGCGAGAACGAGGAGGACGACGCCGGACCGAGGTCCTCGAAGTTGCGCTGACGCCGCTTCTTGCGGCGGGGCCGCTGACCCTGCGGGCCGGGACGACCCCGGCCTCCGCCGGGACCACCACGACCACCGGGACCACCAGGACCACCAGGGCCACCACCGGGACCGCCGCCGGGGCCACCACCGGGACCACCGGTGCGGGGCGGGGGCGGACCGCTGCGGCGCGCGGGGAAGCCGCCGCCACCACCGCCGGAGCGGGCACCGCCGGCGTCGGGGGTGAAGACACGCGGGCTGCCCGGACCACCACGGCGCGGCGCGCCGGGCGGGGGCGGGATCGGCTTGCCCGACGGACCGCGCAGGGGCGCGGGCGGGGGCGGGATCGCCTTGCCGGCTGGGCTCGTGATCGGCGCGGCCGGAGCGGGCGGCGCCACGGCGGGCGCAGCCACCACCGCAGCCGGAGCCGGAGGAGCTGCCGCGGCCGGAGCCACGGGAGTCGGGGCGGGTGGCGCCACGGGGGCCGCCGCCGGAGGCGCGGCAGGACGCGGCGCCTCGGGGATGCCGCCGGTGGAGCGCACGACGCGCGCGGCGGGTCGTTCCACGGCCGGCTCGGGCTCGGGGATGCCGCCGGTGGAGCGCACGACGCGCGCGGCGGGCCGCTCCCCGGCCGGGGCGGGCGCGAACGAGTCGGCCTCGCCGTCACCCGCGGGAGTGGTGGCCTCGACCGGCGCCCGCTCGGGGGCGCGCTTCTCGGGCGCCTTCTTCTCCGGCGCCTTCTTGGGCGGCGGGGCCTCCTCGACGATCGGCTCCCGGCGGATGCCCTTGGAGTCGGCCAGACGACGGACGCGGTCCGCCATCGGGTCCTCGATGCTCGAGGAGTGGCTCTTGACCCCGATCTTGAGCTCGGTGCACAGCTCGAGGCACTCCTCGTTGCTGAGCCCCAGCTCACGGGCCAGTTCGTAGATCCTGATCTTCTTCGCCAAAACCGTCCGCTCGTCCCTCGTCGCGTCCTGATCACGGCGGTGGCCGTCTCGATCAGGCGTTCATTGTCTCCACTTGCTGGGGTCGCTCCGCTCGGTGAAGGGGCCTACGGCTCCGCAACCGGCTTCTCTCCCAGTCTCGCGCGCAGTGCTTCGATCTCGTCCGTCGGCACCGTTCCCCGCAGGGCCCGTTCCAACGCTCGGCGGCGGATTGCCGCCTCCAGACAGGCCTCCGTGACCGGTGGCCCGCACAACCAGGCCCCCCGTCCGGGCCCCGGTCCCACACCGAGCGACCCGTCGGGGCGCCGGTGGAGGCGCACCAGGTCGCCCGGGTCGGCCCGTCGGCGACAGCCGATGCAGGTCCGGAACCGGAAGGCCGGACCGTTACCCGTCGGTCCCTCCCTCGTCGGCCGGGGCGTCTTCGGTCGCTTCCCCCGGCTCGTCTCTCGTCTCCGGAGCGTCGGTCGCCTCGGCGGCCGGCGCGTCCTCGGTCGTGGCGTCCGCGGCCGGCGCATCCGCCGCCGGCGCATCGGCCGCGGGCGGCGCCGCCGCGGCGGCCTCGCCCTCGGGCGCGGCGCCGGCGTAGCCGGCATCGGCGGCGGAGATCGCGTCGCCGCCCTCCGCGGGCTGCCAGACCAGCTCACCGGCCTCGTTCTCGACCCACTCGCCCTCGGCGAACTCCTCGGCCGGGGGCTCCTCCTGGGCCTGGTTCTCGCTGCGGATGTCCACCCGCCAGCCGGTGAGCCTCGCCGCGAGCCGCGCGTTCTGGCCCTCACGGCCGATCGCGAGCGACAGCTGGAAGTCGGGGACGATCACCTCGGCGGTGCCGCTCTCCTCGTCGATGCGCACCTCGCGCACGCGGGCGGGCGCCAGCGCCTTCATCACGAACTCGGCGGGATCGTCCGAATAGGGGACGATGTCGACCTTCTCGCCGCGCAGCTCGTTGACCACCATCCGGACGCGCGACCCGCGCGCACCCACGCACGCACCGACGGGGTCGACGTGCGGGTCGTTCGACGCGACGGCGATCTTCGTGCGGTGACCCGGCTCGCGGGCGATGGCCTTGATCTCGACCACCCCGTCGACGATCTCCGGAACCTCGAGCTCGAACAGCCGCTTCACCAGGCCCGGGTGCGTGCGGGACACCACGATCTGGGGGCCCTTGGCGGTCTTGCGGACCTCGACGATGTAGGCCTTGAGGCGCGAGCCGTGCTCGTAGCGCTCGTTCTGGGCCTGCTCCGCCTGGGGCAGCAACGCCTCCACCCGGCCGAGGTCGAGCAGCGTGTAGCGCTGGTCGGTCTGCTGGATGATGCCGGTGACGATGTCGCCCTCGCGGCCGGCGTACTCCTCGTACTTCATCTCGCGCTCGGCGTCGCGAATGCGCTGGAGGATGACCTGCTTCGCGGTCTGGGCCGCGATGCGGCCGAAGTCGGTCGGCGTGTCGTCCCACTCGCGGACGACGTTGCCCTCCTCGTCGAGCTCCTGCGCGATCACGCGGATGTCGCCCGTCTCGACGTCGATCTCGACCAGGGCTTCCTCGGCGGCGTCGGGCTGGCGCTTGTAGGCGGTGACGAGCGCGTTGGCCAGCGCCTCCAGCATGATCTCGACCGAGATCCCCTTCTCGCGCTCGATGTTCTCGAGCGCCTCCATCATCTCTGAGTTCATCGCGTCGCGTCCTGTCAGCTGCTCGTGCTCGCCGACACCGTCGGCTTCGACTTCGGGCTCTTCGCCGCACCCGGCTTCTTGCCCTGCTGCTTTCCCGGCTTGGGAGCGGGGCTCCACTCGAACACCGTGCGCGCCTGCACGATGTCGGTGTACTCCACGCGCTCGTGCTCGCCGTCCACGTCGATCTCGATCCCGTCGTCGTCCGCCCCCACGAGCAGCACGTGGTTGCGGGGGTTGGTGCCGTCGGCGGCCCGCGCCTTCAGCGACACGACGGTTCCGACCGCGCCGCGGAAGTGCGCCGGGGTGCGCAGCGGTCGCTCGAGCCCGGGGCTCGACACCTCGAGCAGGTAGGTGCCCGGCAGCACCGCGGCGACCACGGGGTCGGTGTCGAGCACGGGGCCGACCGCCTCGGTGGCCGCGGTCACGGCCTCGAGGTCGACCCCACTCGCCCCGTCGGCGCACTCACCGTGCTCGTTGCGCGGACGGTCGATCAGGACCCGCAGGGTGCGGCCGCGGCCCGATCCGGTGATCTCGACGTCGTAGAGGGTGACGTCGAGATCGGCGAGAGAGGGTGCCAGCACGGCGGCGAGGCGGTCGGCCTGGTCGGTCATGGCTGCCTCCTCTCCCTCTCGTGATCGGGTCAAAAAAAATCGTGGGCTCGCGCCCACGTTTCCGACAGCCCGATGGGCCATCCGGGCCAGTCTCGTCAAGTCCAGCAGTACTTCCGCGGTGCGAACCGGACGTTTCGCCCCGTGTGGCCCACGGGTCGAGCACGTTCCGAACACGGCAGTATACCGGGTTTCCGCTTGCGGGAAAGGCCCCTGGACCCCCGCTCTCGGCGCCTGCGGCCCCGGGCCGCTCGGGCCACGGCTCGCACCCGAGTCACGATTCCCGTTCGCGGACTCACCTCTAGCCTGGGTCGATGGCCGCCACCTCACCGGCAGTGGAGATCGAGGTCGACGGGCGCGACGTCCGGGTGAGCAACCCCGACAAGGTGTTCTTCCCGGCCCGGGGCGAGACCAAGCTCGAGCTCGTGCAGTACTACCTCGCCGTGGGCGAGGGCGCGCTGCGGGGGGTGTACCGCCGGCCGACCGTCCTGAAGCGCTACCCCGACGGCGCCACCGGCGAGCCGTTCTTCCAGAAGCGGGTGCCGAACGGGGCGCCGGTCTGGCTCGACACCGTTCGGGTCACGTTCCCGTCGGGGCGCCACGCCGACGAGCTCTGTCCCACCGACCTCGCCCACATCGTGTGGGCGGTCAACCTCGGCTGCCTCGACCTCAACCCCTGGGCGGTGCGGCGCGACGACGTCGACCGGCCCGACGAGCTGCGCATCGACCTCGATCCCCAGCCCGGGGTGCCCTACTCGACCGTGCTCGAGGTCGCGGCGGTGGTGCGCACGGTGCTGGAGGAGCATGGATACGTCGGCTACCCGAAGACCTCGGGGTCGCGCGGGGTGCACGTGAACGTGCGGATCGAGCCCCGGTGGGACTTCCTCGAGGTCCGCCGGGCCGCGCTCGCGCTGTCGCGGGCGGTCGAGCGGACGCTGCCCACCATCGCGACGACGAAGTGGTGGAAGGAGGAGCGCGGCGACCGCGTCTTCCTCGACTTCAACCAGAACGCGCGCGACCGCACCGTGGCGTCGGCGTACTCGGTGCGGGCCAACCCGGAGGGCCGGGTGTCGTGCCCGCTCACGTGGGCGGAGCTCGCCGACGCCGACCCCGGCGACCTCACCATCGCCACCGTGCCGGCGCGGTTCGCCGCGGTGGGTGACCCGTCGGCCGCGATCGACGACGAGCACTTCTCGCTCGATCCCCTCCTCGAGCTGGCCGCGCGCGACGAGGCCGAGGGCCTCGGCGACGAGCCCTGGCCGCCCCACTTCCCCAAGCAGCGCGCCGAGCCCAAACGCGTCCAACCCAGCAAGCGCAAACCCACCCCTTGATGCGTTGCTGACCGTCGCCAGGCGACGGTCAGCAACGCTTGGTGCGTCGAGGCGTTGCTCACCGTCGGGCGCGAGGCTGAGATACGCCTCGTTCGTCGATGCGTTGCTCACCGTCGCACCGCGACGGTGAGCAACGCATCATCGGGGGAAGAGGTGGCCGAGCTCCGCGGGGACGACGACGTCGAGCTGGTCGTAGCGGCAGGACTGCGGGGCGCGGTCGGGCCGCCAGCGCACGAAGCGCGCGGTGTGACGGAAGCGGCCGCCGTCCGCACCCGGCGAGCCGGGCACGCGCTGCACGTGCTCGTACGCGACCTCGACCACGAGCTCGGGCCGCACCGGATCCCACGACAGGTCCTTGCCCGCGTTCCACCGCGACGGACCGCCGGGCATGCGCCCACCGGTCGCGGCCTCGTCCTCCGGCGACGCCCAGTGCGCCCACGGGTGCCCGTCGAGCGCGCGATCGCGGTACGGCTCCAGATCCGCGTCGAGCTGCGCGCGCAGCGGCGCCGCGAAGCTGCTCGCGACGCCCACGTGGTGCAACGTGCCGGCACCGTCGAAGAGCCCGAGCAGCAGCGACCCGATGCCGCCCTGCTTGTGGGAACGCGTCCCGGCGACCACGCAGTCGGCGGTGCGCTTGTGCTTGACCTTGACCATCGCGCGCTCGCCCTCGCGGTACGGACCGTCGAGCGGCTTGGCGATCACGCCGTCGAGCCCCGCGCCCTCGAAGTGGTCGAACCACGTCGCGGCGACGCCGCGGTCCACGGTGGCCGGGCACAGGTACACCGACGGCGGCGCGCTGCGCAGCACGGCCTCCAATCGCGCCCGCCGCTTCGCGAACGGCAGCTCGCGCAGGTCGTCGTCGCCCTCGGCGAGGAGGTCGAAGGCCACGAAGGCGACCGGGATCTCACCGGCCAGCTTGTCGATGCGGCTCGCGGCCGGGTGGATGCGCAACGAGAGCAGGTCGAAGTCGAGCCCGTGCTCGGTGATGACCACGAGCTCGCCGTCGACCACTGCCCGGTCGGGCAGCGCGGCCCGCAGCGGTTCCACGATCTCGGGGAAGTAGCGGGTCAACGGCCGTTCGTTGCGGCTGCCCAGCTCCACGGAGTCGCCGTCGCGGAACACCACGCAGCGGAACCCGTCGAACTTGGGCTCGAACGACCACCCGTCGCCGTCGGGCAAGGCCGCGCTCGCCTTCGCGAGCATCGGCGACACCGGCGGTGAAATTGGATACGCCACCCGCCGACGTTAGAGCCGCCCGACTTGGAGTTCCACCGAGAACTCGCCCTCGCCCATGGGGAACGACGCGTTGTAGCGGCCCTTCACGAGCTTGCCGCGATCCACCGGCACTTCGACCGGCCCGAAGGTCTGTGCGCGGAGCACGTCCTCGACGAGGTCGAGCGAGCCGAAGCAATCCGAGGGGAGGTCGCCCCCGAGGTTGATGTCAACCATTGCGAGCCGCAACTTCGCCGGATCCGCACCCAGACCACCCGACAAGCCGAACTTCACAGGTCCGTCGGCACTGAACCGCTGGCTCCCACTGCAGCTCCCCTGGACCTTGATCGTGCCGTCGGCGCTTCCCGCCAGGAAATGCTTCAGGGAACCGTTCTTCGGAATGCCGAGCTCACCGGCGACGTCCACCTCGATCTCGTTGCCGTCGCGATCCGTGGACCACATCTTCAGGAACACCGGACCCTGCGCGCCGAGCGGCTCGGTGGCTGCTGCACGGGGATCGAGCCCTGCAACCACGTCCAGGATGTCGCCAACGAGCTGGTCGAGCTGATCCTTGATCTCCTCGGTGTCCTCCGACTCCTCGACGCCCTCTGGACGCACCGTCTTGCCCTTCGCGTCGACGATCTTCGCATCTGTGCCGTCGACGACGATCCCGCCGGCCATGATGCCATCGAGCGCGATCTGGTCGGGCGAGTACCCCTTCAACATGAGCGCCGTCATGATGAGCGCCATGAGCGCGTCGTCGGAGACGTCGAGCCGCGCCGCGCGCCGGTCGAGACCCACCGACTTGTCGATGCGGCTGGTCGCCTTGTCGATGCCTTGCTCGATCTTCGGCTCCGTCTTCGCATCGATCGCATTCGTGGGCGCTCGGAACGGCTTCTCGGGCGAGCCATCCTCGTCGGTGATGGAGCCGTCGGCGCCCAACCGTGCCGCGAAGCCCGCCTGCAGCACCTGACGGGCCTCGTACCCGCGGTCGTAGGCCTTCAGCGTGCCCATGGGCGCGTCCTCGCCCAGCGAGTCGTCGAGCGCCACGGCGAACTGGGCGACCGGCGACAGGTCCGACGCCGGCTCGTCGGCAGCTCCGGCCATTGGCGCAGGAACCACCCCGAAGAGCCCGATGGCGATCGTCGCGGCGATCATCGCTCGACCAGTGAATCGTCCGGACTGCCGCATGGCGGAAGGGTCCGCCCGACGCCCCTCCCTGCCCAGGGCCGAAGGTCCCGAGCTACCCCATCGACTGAGCCAGGGCCGCCACCGCGTCGGCGACCACGAGCTCGTCCTGCTCGCCGGTGGCCCGGCGGCGGCGCTCGATCACGCCCCGGCCGAGGCCCTTGGCCCCCACCGTGACGCGCCAGGGCATCCCGAGCAGGTCGGCGTCGGCGAACTTCACGCCCGGGCTGGCGTCACGGTCGTCGTAGAGGACCGACACGCCCGCGGCCCGCAAGCCGGCGTACAGCGCGTCGGCGGCCTCGCGCACCGCCTCGGCGGTGTCGCCCTTGCCGGGCAACGCGACGAGGTGGACCGCGTACGGCGCGAGCGCATCGGGCCAGACGATGCCGTGCTCGTCGTGGTGCTCCTCCACCACCGCGGTGACGATCCGCGACACGCCGATCCCGTAGCACCCCATCACCATCGGGTGATCGGCACCGGCGTCGTCGGTGTACGTCGCGTCGAGCGCGATCGAGTACTTCGTGCCGAGCTGGAACACGTGACCCACCTCGATGCCGCGGTCGACGGAGAGGTCGGAGCCGCAGCGCGGGCAGGGATCGCCGCTGACCACGCTCACGAGGTCCGCCCAGAGGTCGACCTTGAAGTCGCGGCCGAGCACCGCGTGCCGGACGTGGAAGTCGGTCTCGTTCGCGCCCGTGACCCAGGGCCGCTCCTCCCCCACCAGGGGGTCGGCCACGACCAGCGCGGCACCCGAGAAGTCGGGCCCGATGTAGCCCTTGGGCAGGTCGGGGCGAGCGGCGAAGTCCTCGTCGGTGAACAGCCGCGCGCTGCGGGGCGCGACTGCCTGGTTGAGCGCGTACGAGTTGACCTCGCGGTCGCCGGGCACGAGCGCGAGCCCGAGCTCACCGTCGACGTCGAACGCGATGCACTTCAACAGCTCGGACGCTTCGACCCCGAGGTGCTGCGCCACACCCGCGATCCCGGGGAGCGCGGGCGTGTGCACCGCCTCGCGGGCGGGCGCGTCCACCACCGGCACCTCTTGGTGCAGCCGGCCGTGGCGGCGGGCCGCTTCGACGTTCGCCGCGTACTCGCACTTCGTGCACCACACGAAGTCGTCCTCGCCGATCGCGGCGACCGCCATGAACTCGTGGTTCACGTCGCCGCCGATCTCACCGGCCTGGGCCTCGACCGCGCGGAACGTGAGCCCGCAGCGCGTGAACACCCGCTGGTACGCGTCGTACATGTCCTGGTACGTGCGATGCAGGTCGTCGGCGTCGGTGTGGAACGAGTACGCGTCCTTCATCAGGAACTCCCGCGCGCGCAGCAGCCCGAACCGGGGCCGTAGCTCGTCGCGGTACTTCCAGTTGATCTGGTAGAGGTTGACCGGCAGGTCGCGGTAGCTGGAGTACTCGCCGGCCACGAGCGCCGTGATCACCTCCTCGGCGGTGGGCGACAGGCAGAAGCCCGCCTCCTTGCGGTCCTGGAGCCGGAACATGAGCGGGCCGTAGGTGGCGTCGCGGCCGGTGCGGGCCCACAGCTCGAGGGGCTGCGCGATCGGGAGCAGCACCTCCTGCGCTCCGGCCTCGTCCATCTCGTCGCGGACGATGCCCTCGACCGCCGACAGCACCCGCTTGCCCAGGGGCAGCCACGAGTAGATCCCGCTCGCCACCCGCCGGATGCACCCCGCCCGCAGCAGCAGGCGGTGGCTCTCGATGTCGGCGTCCGCGGGGTCGTCGCGCAGGGTTCGCAGGAACAGGGCCGACATCCGCATCGGCCGGAGGCTACTGCGGCGGCAAGCCCGCTCCCGGCCTGATTGACGGGCGACGCCCGATCGCTAACCGACGAAGTGGTACTCGGGGTTGATCAGCGCGAGCCGACCCCGGTGGTCGCCCACCATCCCCTCCGCGCTCAGCCGAGCGCCCACGTTGATGCCCGGGATCGCGCGCCGTCCGTAGAAGACGACGGAAACCGTGCCGGTGTCGTCGGTGAGCGTGCACTCGAGGGCGGGGCTGCCCCCGATCGGGCTCATGCGCACGGAGTGGATCCGACCGGTCACGGTCACCCGGTCCCGGGCGACGACCGCGCCGATGCCCGCGCTCCCGTGCGTCCCCGCGGCCACCGGTGCCGACCCCGCGAGGCCCCCGCGCGCGCCGTTGCCGGACGGGGTGGATGCGCGGTGGCCGTTGCCGGACGGGGCGCCGCCGAGCGCGGCGAGCACCTCGGCGTCGGGACGGCCCGGGCGCTTCGTGTTGAACGGCACCATCGAGACGGTCACGTGGGGCAGCCGCGACAGCGCCCGCGAGAGCGCGTCGGCGGTCTGGTCGTGGAGGATGCGTCGCCACAGGCCCTGGTACCGCCGGTCGGGCAGCACCACGCACACCTCGCTCTTGCCGTCGGCCACCACGCGGGCGGCCGCGAGCATCGCCGCGCGGGGGAGCCGGCGGTCGGAGCACTCCACGAGCTCGAGCTCCATGTCGCCGAGGCCGCCCGCACGCCACTGCTCGGTCAGGTCGTGGGCCCGGTGCTCGTCGAGCACGAAGTGCACGGCCTTGAGGTCGTCGGGATGCAGCGAGCGGCCGAAGTGCATGGCGCGTGCAGTGGCGAGGTCGACCCGGTCCACGAGGACGAGGACCGACAGACGCCGCCGCACCGGGACCTGAGCCGCCTCGGGCACGTCCACCTCGAGCTGCTCCTCCTCCCGGGCGTACTGGCGGGCCAGCCGCATGAGGAAGAAGACGAGGATCGGGACGAGCAGGATGATCAGCCACGCGCCGTGCGTGAACTTGGTCACGGCGACGATGAACGTCACGAGCGCCGACACGATGGCGCCGCTCGCATTGATGACGAAGCCTGACCGCCACTTGGGCTCGCGCTCGGTGAGGTGGTGCTTGGCCATGCCCGCCTGCGAGAGCGTGAACGATGTGAACACGCCGATCGCGTAGAGCGGGATGAGCTTGTCCACCTTCGCGCCCGTCACCAAGAGCAAGGCGATCGCGGCGATCGACAGGAAGATGATCCCGTTGGAGAACACCAGCCGGTGCCCGCGCTTGGTGAGCTTGCGGGGCATGAAGTTGTCCTCGGCGTGGAACGACGCGAGCCGGGGGAAGTCGGCGAAGCTCGTGTTCGCCGCCATCACGAGGATCAGCATCGTCCCGGCCTGGAGCGCCAGGTAGAAGAAGCGTCCGACGGGGCTGGTGCCGTACGTCAGGTCGCCGATCTGGGAGATGACGGTCGGTGTGCCCTCCTTGAACGGCACGACCTTCATGTGCGCGGCCATCACCGAGAGACCGAGGAACATCACCCCGAGCAGCGAGCCCATGATCACGAGCGTGGAGCGGGCGTTCTTCCACTCCGGCTTGCGGAACGCGGGGACCCCGTTCGAGATCGCCTCCACACCGGTGACCGCGGCACCACCCGACGCGAACGCGTGCAGCACGACGAAGAGCGTCGCGCCGTAGAACAGACCGCCCGTCGCGCCGCCGAAGTGCATCATCCCGTGCTGGTTCTGGGGTGCCGTCGCGAGCGAGCCGGTGAGCAGCTGGTACGCGCCGTACCCCAGGAGCACGACCATGTTGATCAGGAAGAAGTACGTCGGAACCGCGAAGATCTTCCCGGACTCGCGCACGCCGCGCAGGTTGCCGTAGGCGATGATGATCACGAAGGCGATCGAGATCGGTACGACGTACGGCGTGAGTTCGGAGAACGCGGAGGCGAGCGCGGCCGTCCCGGCTGCGACCGACACCGAGACGGTCAGGATGTAGTCGGTGAGCAGCGCAACGCCGGCGACCTGCGCCGGGAGGATGCCGAAGTTGTCGCGGGTCACCATGTAGGCGCCACCGGCGCTGGGATAGGCCTTGATCGTCTGGCGGTACGAGAGGATCAGGAGGCCGAGCACCGCGACCATGGCCAGCGTGATCGGCACCACCAGCGAGAACGCGGCGAGCCCCACGACCGGCACGAGGACGCGCAGGATCTCCTCGGTCGCGTACGCCGACGACGACAGGTTGTCGGACGCGAAGACGGCGAGGGCGGTGGGCTTGCCCAGCCGCTCGTGCTCGAGATCCGACGTGGGCAGCGCGGGGCCGAGCAGCTTGCGCTTGACCCGGAACCCGAGGTCCTCCTCCGGGAGCACCGTGTGCGGCCCGAGCGCGGGACCGGGGCCGTCCGCCGCGCCCGCGCGCGCCGCCGCCGCGTCGCCGGCCGTCGCCGTGTCGTTCGGTTCGGTGAGCATGGAACCAGTCAACCGACGGGCCGCGTCAAGACGGCGTAAAGGCGACGGGCCGATCCCTCAATTGGCCGTAAAGATGGGACCCGTGCGCTGGACGTGGCAACGCGAACCCTCCCCGGTCGTCGGAACGCTGGTCGGACTCGCCCTCGTCGTCCTCGCCACGGTCGCGCTCGTCCCCGTGCGCGACGACGCGTCGCGCGCGATCCCCGCGCTCGTCCTCGTCCTCCCCGTGGTCGCGGCCGGCGTCACCGGCGGCCGGATCGCCGCCGTGCTCGTCGCGCTCGGGTCCGCGGCCGCGTTCAACCTCGCCTTCATCCCGCCCTACGGCTCCCCCGACATCGACGTGTTCGAGGACGCCGTCGCGGTCGTGGTGCTGGTCGTCGTGGGCCTCGCCATCGGCACGCTGGTCGCCCAGGAGGCGGCCCGGCGGCGCACGGCCGAGCAGCGGGCGGAGGCGCTGCGCACGCTGAACGAGCAGTACGAGATCGTGCAGGCCGAGCGCGAGCAGCTGCTCGAGGAGACCACCCGGCTCGCGGTGCTCGAGCAGGTCGACGAGCAGCGCACCGCCCTGCTGCGCTCCGTCTCGCACGACCTGCGCACTCCGCTCGCCGCGATCAAGGCCGTGGCGTCCGACCTCCGTGAGCAGGTCGACTACGACGACGCGACCCGCGACGACCTGCTCGACCTCGTGGTCGAGGAGGCGGAGCGGCTCGACCGGATCGTGGCGAACCTGCTGAGCATGAGCCGCATCGAGGCCGGTGCCCTCCAGCCCGAGCGCCAGGCCGTCGCCCTCGACGAGCTCGCGGCCAACTGCGTCCGCCGGCTGGCCCGGTTGTTCAAGCGGGTCCGGGTGGAGCTCGCGTTCCCGGAGGACCTGCCCCTCGCCGACGCCGACTACTCCCAGCTCGACCAGGTGGTCGGCAACATCCTCGAGAACGCGGCGCGCTACGCGCCGCCCGCGAGCGTCGTCCGGGTCGGCGGCCGCGCCGTGCCCCCCGACCGCGTCGCGCTCACGATCGAGGACGAAGGCCCCGGCGTCCCCCGCCACGAGCAAACCCGAGCGTTCGCGCCGTTCGCGCGCGGCAAGGGCAGTACCGGCAGCGGGGTCGGGCTCGCGATCTGCCGGGCGATCGTGGAAGCGCACGGCGGCACGATCGCCGTGGAGGAGGGGCTGACCGGCGGGGCCCGGTTCGTCGTCACCCTGCCGGTGCACCGTGCCTGACCCGACGGACGTACAGATCCTGGTCGTCGACGACGAGCCCGCCATCCTGCGCGCGGTCGGTGCCGCGCTCCGGACGCGCGGGTACACGGTGCACACCGCGACGAGTGGCGCCGAAGCCCTCGACTACGCCGTGCGCCACCCGCTCGACGTGATCGTCCTCGACCTCGGCCTCCCCGACCTCGACGGCATCGAGATCTGCCGCCGCCTCCGCGAGTGGTCCACCACGCCGATCATCGTGCTGACCGTGGAGGACGCCGAGGAGCGCAAGGTCACCGCGCTCGACGCCGGGGCCGACGACTTCGTCACGAAGCCGTTCTCGATGCCCGAGCTGCTCGCCCGCGTCCGCGTGGCGCTGCGCCACCGCCGCGAGGCCACCGACGACCCCGACGAACCGGTCCTCGGCGTCGGCGACCTCCGCATCGACGTGGCCCACCACGCGGTGACGCTCGCGGGGGTGCTCGTCGACCTCACCCCCAAGGAGTTCGACTTCCTCGCGCTGCTCGCGCGCCACCCCGGCCGGGTGCACACGCACCGGACGATCCTCCAGGCGGTGTGGGGTCCCGCCTACGGGACCGAGACGCAGTACCTCCGCGTGTACGCGAGCCAGCTGCGCAAGAAGCTCGGGGACGACCCCGCGGCGCCCCGGCTGGTCACCGAGCCCGGCGTGG
This sequence comes from Acidimicrobiia bacterium, assembly GCA_041659105.1. Classification (GTDB taxonomy): domain Bacteria; phylum Actinomycetota; class Acidimicrobiia; order IMCC26256; family PALSA-555; genus CAIUKV01. The sequence continues at coordinate 10,134 of JBAZYX010000037.1, read as the reverse complement.
GCTACCGGCTGGTGGACCCCGGCGGTCCCGACGGCCGCGCGGGCCCCGACGGCGGGCCGTGAATTGTCGACTATTCCCATCGGAATTGATTCCCGACTGATTCACTGGCATTTCACGCCGGGCCGTCGTACACTCACGCTCGTGATCCGAGCCCGTGGCGCCAACAGCATCTCGATGGGCCGCACCCCCCACGAGGTGCGCGACGAGCTGTGTAGCGCCGGCTCGGGCGCCGCCCGGGTTCTCCTGGCCCTCTAAGCCACAACCCGCTCCCGGCTCCCTCCCCGCCCGTGGCGCCGACGCGTCGCGGGTCCTCCCGCGTCCCCGCGAGGTTCCCATGATCGACATTGCCGAGCTCCGCACCGCCACCCTCGACCCCGTGGTGGCCGACGAGATCGAACGCTTCGAGGACGGCGCCCGCCGCTACATGGCCGGGGAGATCGACGACGACGCCTTCCGCGTCTTCCGCCTCAACCAGGGCATCTACGGCCAGCGCCAGGGCGGCTTCAACCAGATGGTCCGGGTGAAGATCCCCTACGGCAAGGTCGAGCCCGACCAGCTCGAGATGTTCGCCCACATCGCGGAGACCTACTCGCGGGGCTGGGGCCACCTCACCACCCGCCAGAACCTCCAGTACCACTTCGTGCAGCTGGAGCAGACTGCCGAGGTGCTGCGCCTGCTGGCCGCGGTGGGCCTCACCAGCCGCGAGGCCTGCGGCGACACCGTGCGCAACGTCGCCGGCTGCCACCTCGCCGGTGCCTGCCCCTACGAGGTGCTCGACATCAGCCCGTGGGCCGAGGCCGTGAAGGACCTGTTCCTCCGCAACCCGCTCACCCAGCGCCTGCCCCGGAAGTTCAAGGTCAACCTCTCGGGATGCGCCACCGACTGCGGCCAGGCCATGTTCAACGACATCGGCGTGATCGCGGTGAGCCGCCCGCGGCCCGACGGCACCACCGAGCCCGGCTTCCGGGTGTTCATGGCCGGCGGTCTCGGCGCGAACCCGCACCCCGCGCAGGCCATCGAGGAGTTCACCTCCCGCGAGGACCTGCTCCCCACCGTCGAGGCGGCGCTGCGGGTGTGGGCCAACTTCGCCAACCGCGACAACAAGCTGCGGGCCCGCATGAAGTGGCTGGTCGACACGATGGGCATCGACGAGCTGCGCACGCGGATCCTCAAGGAGCGCAAGCTCCTCATCGGCTCGGCCACCTACCCCGGCGGCATCCCCGCGGCGGTCGTCGCCGACGGCGACGCCCCAGCGGGCACGGGCACGGCTCCGACGAGCGATCTCGGCAGTCCGATCGAGTTCTCGGGCCTCACGCCGTACGCGAAGTGGGAGCTCGCCAACGTCGTGCGCGGTCGTGCGAACGGCACGGTCAGCGCCTACGCGCACTGCCGGCTCGGCGACATCACGCCGGCGCAGTTCCGTGGTCTCGCCGACCTCCAGCGCGACCTCGGGGTCGAGGTGCGGATCACGAACCGGCAGAACTTCGTCGTGCGGGGCCTCACCGAGGACCAGGTCCCCACGGTGTTCGAGCGGCTCGGCACGATCGACATGGCCGCCGCCGGGGCCGAGCTGTCCCGCGACGTCGTGGCCTGCCCCGGCGCCGACACCTGCAACCTCGCCGTCACCCAGTCGCGTGGCCTCGCGTCCGAGATCGACCGGGCGCTCGAGGAGGCCGGGCTCGCCGAGGTGGGCGGGGTGCGGATCAACATCTCGGGCTGCACCAACTCGTGCGGCCAGCACCACATCTCCGACATCGGCTTCTTCGGCCTCGAGCGCCGTGCGCACGGCAAGGCCGCCCCCGGCTACCAGATGCTCCTGGGCGGGCACGTCGGCGACATGGAGATCGAGTTCGGGCAGAAGGCCACGAAGCTCCCAGCCAAGTCCGCCAGCGAGGCCGTGGTTCGGGTGGTCGGCAAGTTCGCGGCCAACCGCGAGGCGGGCGAGACGTTCGCGTCGTGGCTGGCCCGGGCCGGCGGCGCCGAGACGGTGGGTGCCACGCTCACCGACCTCGACGAGTTCCCCGACCCCGCCGAGTTCCCCGACTTCTACGTCGACTTCGGCGAGACCGGTCCGTACGTGAAGGAAGTGGGCGAGAGCGAGTGCGCAACGTGACCGCACTCCCCCAGCAGCTCTCGCAAGTCCCCGATCTCGCCGAGCTGGCCGAGATCTCGCGCGACCTCGAGACGCGCCCCGCCAGCGCGGCGATCGCGTGGGCGTGGGACCGGTTCGGGACCGACGTCGTGCTCGCGGCGTCGTTCCAGGACTGCGTCCTGATCGACCTCGCGGCCCAGGTCGCGCCGGAGATCGAGGTCTCGTTCCTCGACACCGGGTACCACTTCGCGGAGACGCTCTGGTACGTCGAGCAGGTGCGCAAGCGCTACGACCTCAACCTGCGCGTGATCGGTCCCGACCTCCCGGCCGACGACCGTTGGCTCACCGACCCCGACGGGTGCTGCGCGGTCCGCAAGGTCGCCCCCCTCGCCCGCGCGCTCGAGGGCCGCCAGGCCTGGATGAGCGGCCTCCGTCGCGACGACGCGCCGTCCCGGGCCAACACGCCGGCCGTCACCTACGACGTGGGCCGGGGCCTCGTGAAGGTCAACCCGATCGCGCTCTGGTCCGACCTCGACGTCGAGGGCTACGTGCGCGACCACGACCTCCCGGTGCACCCGCTCGCCGACCGCGGCTACGCGTCGATCGGCTGCTGGCCCTGCACCCGGCCCGTGGCCGACAGCGAGGACCCGCGCGCGGGGCGCTGGGCCGGCACCGACAAGACGGAGTGCGGCCTCCACAGCTGAGTGAGCGACCGCGAGGCGACTTCACTAGGGTCACGCTGTAGAGAGGATCACACGCACGTGTCCCGATCGGCGTCTCGCAGCGAACGAAGCCATGGTGGGGTCCACGAGGTTGCCGCGCGCGGGTTCGGAGACGCCGCCGCCGCCTACGAGCAGGGCCGGCCGACGTACCCGGCCGCCGCGACCGCCTGGCTGACCGAGCACCTGGCGATCGCCCCCGGCGCGCGGGTGCTCGACCTCGGAGCCGGGACCGGCAAGCTCACCCGGTCGCTCGTGCCGACGGGCTGCGACGTGGTCGCGGTCGAGCCACTGGCCGGCATGCGGGCCGTGCTCGCAACGGAGCTCCCGTCGGTCCCGGCCGTGGGTGCGACGGCCGAGGCACTCCCCGTTCGCACCGCGGCCCTCGACGCCGTGGTCGTCGCTCAGGCGTTCCACTGGTTCGACACCGCCGCGAGCCTCGACGAGCTCGCCCGCACCATCCGGTCCGGCGGCGGCGTCGCGCTCCTGTGGAACGCGTGGGACGACCGCCGCCCGTGGGTCGAGCGCATCCACCGCCTCGTCGCCGACGCCGGATCGACCCCGCAGTGGCAGCAGGGCCACTGGTCCCGCGCCTGGGCGGCCGAGGCCCTCGCCGCGCACGAGCACTTCGGCCCGGTCACGCCCGTGCAGTTCGTCAACGCCCAGACGCTGACGCGCGAGGGGGTCGTCGACCGCGTCGCGACCACGAGCCACATCGTGTCGGCTTCGCCCGAGGTCCGCGACGGCGTGCTCGCCGCGGTGCGCGACGTCCTCGCGGCAGACCCCGAGACCAGCGACGGCGAGACCGTCGAGCTCCCCTACGTCACCGAGGTCTACGCGAGCATGCGCGCGTGAGCGCCGTCACCACGCGCACGAAGGTCGCCGTCGCCGCGGGGACCGCCACCGGCTGGCTGTCGCGCGCGACCGGCCGGGGCGCAGGCGCCACCATCAGCGGCCGCGTGATCAACCAGATCGCGCCGCACGCGCTCGACGAGCTCGCTACCGGCCTGCGGGTCGCGCTCGTCTCGGCCACCAACGGCAAGACCACAACCACGAAGCTGCTCGCGGCCGCGCTGCGAACCGGGAGCGAACCCGTCGCGAGCAACCACACGGGCGCGAACCTCACCTCGGGCATCGCGCCGGTCCTCGCGGCCGCGACGAAGCCCGGCCTCGCCGCGCTCGAGGTCGACGAGCGCGTGGTCGCCCGCGTGGTCGACCCGCTGCGGGCCGAGCTCCTCGTCCTCGGCAACCTCAGCCGCGACCAGCTCGACCGCTACGGCGAGGTCCACGCGGTGGGCGCGGCCTGGCGCCGGGTCAGCGAGGCGCACCCCGACCTGCACGTGGTGGCCAACGCGTCCGACCCGCACGTCGTGTACGCCGCGCAACCCGCACGCACGACGTGGGTGCGGCTGGGCCTCCAGTGGCGGTCCGACGCCGCGACCTGTCCTGCGTGCGGCGGGCTCCTCGACTGGAGCACCGACCGGTTCCGCTGCCCGCAATGCGGGTTCGCCGAGCCCGACGCGACAAACGCGCTCGACGGCGAGACGCTCGTCCTGGGCGACACCCGCATCCCGCTGCGGCTCGCGCTCCCCGGCCAGTGGAACCGTTACAACGCCGCGCTCGCGATCACCGCGGCGGTCGACCACTTCGGCATCGACCCCCAGGTGGCCGCCGACGCTACGGCGCAGGTCGACACCGTGGCGGGGCGCTACATGACCGTCCCGCTCGCCGACGGCCGGCGCGCCCGCGTGCTCCTGGCCAAGAACCCGGCCGGGTGGTCGGAGGTGCTCCACTGGGTCGCCGGGACCGGCGCTTCGGTGGTGATCGCGGTGAACGCGCGCGTCGCCGACGGCAAGGACCCGTCGTGGCTCTGGGACGTGCCCTACGAGCTGCTGCGCGGCCTTCCCGCCGCGTCCGCGGGTGACCGCTGCCTCGACGTCGCGGTCCGCCTCCGGTACGCGGAGGTGGAGCACACCGTGGAGCCCGACCCGTTGCGCGCCGCGGCCGCCCTCCCCGGCGCCGAGCCGGTGCTGCTCTGCACCTACACCCAGTTCTCCGCCCTCTACAAGCGGTTCGGCGATGGCGACGCGTGAGTCCGCGGTCCGCGTGGGCCTCGTCTACCCCGAGCTGCTCGGCACCTACGGCGACCGCGGCAACGCGCTCGTGCTCGTGGAGCGGTGCCGGTGGCGCGGGATCGGTGCCGAGCTGGTGGAGGTGACGGCCGGCGAGCCGATCCCCGACTCGCTCGACGTGTACCTCCTCGGCGGTGGCGAGGACGACCCCCAGACGATGGCCGCCGCCGGGTTGCGCGACTCGCGCGCCGCGATCGACCGCGGCTGGCAGGGCGGCGCGGTCGTGTTCGCCGTGTGCGCCGGATTCCAGCTGATCGGCCACCGCTACGTGGCCGCCGACGGCGCGATCCTCGAGGGCATCGGCCTGATCGACGCGGTGACCAACGCCGGGCCGAACCGCCTGATCGGTGAGGTGGTCGTGGATCCGGCCCCGCCGCTCCCGCGCCTCACCGGGTTCGAGAACCACGGCGGCCGGACCACCCTCGGCCCCGGCGTGCAGCCCCTCGGGCGCGTGGTCGCCGGGGGCGGCAACGGCGACGGCTCCGGGACCGACGGCGCGCTCGCCGAGCGCCTGATCGGCACCTACCTCCACGGGCCGGTGCTCCCCCGCAACCCCGCGCTCGCCGACCACGTGCTGCGGTGGATCGTCGGCGACCTCCCCGCGCTCGACAGCACCTGGGAGGAGCGCCTGCGCGCCGAGCGCATCGCCGCGGGAACGAGGACCGGCCTGGCCAAGTGGTGGCAGGATCGGATGCTGGCACGCGGCTGATGCAGGGAGCAGGGGGGAACCGAGGATGAGCGCGGACGCCTGGTTCACGCTCGCCGTCGTGCTCGTCACGATCGGCGCACTCATCAGCGAGCGCGTGTCGCCGTCGCTGGCGATCCTCGCGGCCACGGTCGTGCTCTTCGTCACCGGCGTGATCGACGAGAACCAGGCGTTCTCCGGGTTCTCGAACCCCGCACCGATAACCGTCGCCGCGCTGTACGTGCTCGCCGGGGCCACCGAGACCACCGGCGCGCTCCAGGGACTCACCGACCGTGTGCTCGGAGGGCGCCGGAAGGCCGACGAGCCCGGATCCGAGCGGCGCGACCTGATGCGGGTCGTGGTGCCCGGCACCGTGTCGTCGGCGTTCATCGCGAACACGCCGCTCGTCAGCATGGTGGCACCCCGGATCGTCTCGTGGTCACGACGGACCGGGCGCAGCGCGTCGCGATACCTCATGCCGTTCAGCTACGCGGCCGTGCTCGGCGGTGTGATCACCGTCATCGGCACGTCGACGAACGTCACCATCTCCGGACTGCTGCGCGACGCCGGCCGGAAGCCGCTCGGCGTCTTCGAGATCACCCCCGTCGGGCTCCCGGTCGCCATCGTGGGCGCCGCGCTCCTGATCCTGCTGACGCCGCTCCTGCTCCCGCGCCGCGAATCCGCGGCCGAGACCGACGCCGCCACGGTGCGCGAGTACACGATCGACATGCTCGTCGAGCCCAACGGATCACTCGTCGGCCAGACGGTCGCCGACGCCGGTCTCCGCGCGCTCACGGGCGTCTACCTCGTCGAGATCGAACGCGATGGGGAGCTCATCGCACCGGTCCGCCCCGAAGAGCCGCTGCTCGCGGAGGACCGGCTGACCTTCGCCGGCAACGTCGCGCGCGTGCTCGACCTCCAGCGGCTGCCCGGCCTGCTCCCCGCCGAGCACCACCACATCTCCGAGGCCACCGAGTCGCGGGCGCCGGTCACGTTCGAGGTGGTCGTGGGCGACAACTCCCCCCTCGTCGGGGCGACCCTGCGGGAGGTCGACTTCCGCGCCCGCTACGGCGCCGCGGTGCTCGCCGTCCACCGCGCCGGCGAGCGACTGGGCGAGAAGCTCGGCGATGTCCGCCTGCGGGCCGGCGACCTCCTCCTCGTCCTCGCGGACCCCGACTTCGGGCGCCGCTACCGGGACCAGCACGACTTCCTGCTCGTCTCCGCCGTGGAGGGCGGGACACCGCTGCGGCGCAATCGGGCCCGGGCGGTGGAGCTCGTGACCCTGTTGCTCATCGTCGTGGCCGGAACCGGACTGCTCGACCTGCTGAAGACGTCGTTGCTGGCGGCGCTCGCCGTCATCGCGATCGGCGCGATCACGCCGGGCGAGGCCCGACGCGCCATCAACTTCGAGATCATCTTGATGATCGCGGCCAGCTTCGGGCTCGGCGCCGCGATGGAGGTGAGCGGCCTCGCCGCGAAGATCGGACAGCTCCTCGTCGACGGGTTCGAGCCCCTCGGCGCCGTCGGCATCCTGGCCGGAGTCCTCCTCGCCACGATGATCCTCACCGAGCTGCTGTCGAACAATGCCGCCGCGGTGCTGATGTTCCCGATCGCGCTCGCCACCGCGTCCGACGCGGGGCTGGCGTTCCGGCCGTTCGCGATCGCGATCCTCATCGGGGCGTCGTGCTCGTTCCTCACCCCGATCGGCTACCAGACCAACCTGCTGGTCTTCGGCATGGGCAACTACAAGTTCCGCGACTTCACCCGCTTGGGCGCGCCCCTCACCCTCGCCACGATCATCGTGTCACTGATCGTGATCCCCATCGCCTTCCCCCTCTGACCCCTCTCCCACATCGTTTTGGCGTCACTGATGCCGCTGTCGGCGGCATCAGTGACGCCAAAAGGAGAATTTGGAGGATCAGTCGTCGGCGATCTCGCGGATGCGGGCGATCTTGTCGAGGGAGTGGTTCACGTCCACGCCCCGCAGCTCGATCAGCTGCTCACGCTCGGCGGCCGCGATCTCCTCGGCGCCGACATCGGCCTTGGCGATCCGGGCCTCGATGCCCTCGGCCACGATGGCCTCGGCCTCGTCGATGAGCGCCTGCACCATCTCCGACTCCGGCACGACACGCACCACGTGGCCCTTCACGAACAGGTGGCCCTTGCCCCGCCCCGCCGCGATGCCGAGGTCGGCGTCGCGCGCCTCGCCCGGACCGTTCACCACGCAGCCCATCACCGCGACCTGGAGGGGGATGTTGCGCGACTCGAGCGCCTGCTGCGCTGCGGTCGCCACCGCGATCACGTCGACCTCGGCGCGCCCGCAGCTGGGGCAGGCGATGAGGTCGACGCTCTTGCGCTCGCGCAGGCCGAGCGCCTCGAGCAGCGTGCGCCCGGCGCGGGCCTCCTCCACCGGGTCGGCGGTGAGCGAGAAGCGGATGGTGTCGCCGATCCCCTCGGCGAGCAGCGTGCCGATCCCGGCGGTGGACTTCACCAGCCCGGCCGGCGGCGGCCCGGCCTCGGTGACGCCGAGGTGCAGCGGGGCGTCGACGGTGTCGGCGAGGAGCCGGTACGCGTCGATCATCAACGCGACGTTCGACGCCTTCACCGAGATCTTCACGTCCTCGAAGTCGACCTCGCGGAAGTAGTCGAGCTCGCGCACCGCGGACGCGACGAGCGCCTCGGGGGTGGCGCCGCCGAACTGCTCCGCGATGTCGGGGTCGAGGCTGCCGGCGTTCACGCCGATCCGGATCGGCAGGCCGCGGTCGCGCGCCTCGCTCGCCACGAGCTTGATGTGCTCGGGCTTGCGGATGTTGCCGGGGTTGAGCCGCAGCGCGTGCACCCCGGCCTCGATCGCGGCGAGCGCGAGCTTGTGCTGGAAGTGGATGTCGGCGACGATCGGCACCGGCGAGCGCGACACGATGTGGGCAAGCCCCTCGGCCGCCTCCTCCTCGTTGCAGGTGCAGCGCACGATGTCGCAGCCCGCCGCCGCCAACGCGTAGATCTGGGCCAGCGTGCCCTCGACGTCGGCCGTCTTGGTGGTGGTCATCGACTGCACCGAGATCGGGGCGTCGCCCCCCACCGGCACGGTTCCGACGACGACCTGACGGGTCTTGCGGCGCTCGATCACGGGTTCGATGCTACCGACGGATCAGCGGGCGAGATCCCGGATGTCGAGCAGCATGGCCGACACGCCCAGGGTCAAGAAGACGGCGAGCACCACGGCGGTGACCGGCATGAGCTTGCGGAAATCGACCCGGACCGTGCGACCCCGCGCCCGCGAGGCGACCGCTTCGTAGATCACGACGACCGCGTGCCCGCCGTCGAAGGGCAGCAGCGGCAGCAGGTTGAACAGCGCCAGCACCAGGCTGATCGCGCCGAGGAGCCAGAAGAGCGCCCAGATGTCGCCGTTGACGATGGACGACCCTTCATCGACGATCCCGATCAGCGAACGCGGGCGCTCCTGGTCGGCCTGCGACCCCGCCTTGGGCGCCTCGCTGGTGAAGTTCTTGCTGTACTGCGTCACGCCCGACGGCGTGAAGATCTTCCCGATGCCCTTCGCGGTGCCGACGGTGACGTCGCCCATCGACCGGAAGCCCTCGGGGATCGCGGCGAGGAGCCCGATCTTGCGCACCTCGGAATCGGGCGCGATGCCGAGGAAGCCCTGGCCGCCGCGCGCCTCGGGTGTCGCCACGAGGTCGACGGTGCGCCCGTCGCGCACCACGGTGAACGTGGTCTCGTCCCCCCCGCGCGTCTCGATCGCGTGCTTCAGCTGGTCCCACGACGCGACCCGCGTGCCGTCGACCGCCACGAACTCATCGCCCTGGCGGAGCCCGGCGTCGGCCGCCACGCTCTCGGCCACCACCTGGCGCACGGTCGTGCTCGGGCCCTCGACCATGTAGCCCCGACCGGCGATGGCGACGGTGAACAGCAGCCAGGCCAGCAGCGCGTTCACCGTGACGCCCGCGAGGATGACGACCATGCGGTGCTTGGTGCTGCCCTGCCGGAACGAGCGCGGCTCGTCCTCCGGGGGGACGTCCTCGAGGTTGCTCATCCCGATGATGCGCACGTAGCCGCCGGCCGGGATCGCCTTCACCCCGTACTCGGTCTCGCCGCGCGTGAACGACCACAGCTTCGGCCCGAAGCCGAGGAAGTACTCGGTGGCCTTCATGCCGGACTTCCGGGCGGCGATGAGGTGGCCGGCCTCGTGGAGCATGACCATGAGGATCAGGCCGACGATGATCGCGGCGACCCACGGCGACGCCACGAACAGCACGAGCACCAGCGCGAGGATCACGCCGAGCACCACGAAGTTGCCCCGGCGGGTCTCGGTGAGCTGGACGTCTTCGAGCGGGTCCTTCACAGGGTCCTGGCCAATCGGTCGACGACGGCCCGAGCCCGTTCGCGAGCGGCCCGGTCTGCTTCCAGAACGTCGGCAACCGAGGCTACGTTCCCGCCCCCCGTGGCGAGGACCTCGCCGTTCACGTCGGCGATGGCCAGCCAGGGGAT
>JBAZYX010000036.1:0-30206 GCA_041659105.1 Acidimicrobiia bacterium | reverse complement strand
GGCCGAGCTGGCGACGACGTTCGCGTCCGAGCTCGACGTCACCAAGCTGCTCCGGCGCATCTTCAACCATCCGGCGTTCCAATCGGCCACGGCCCGCCAGGGCAAGGTGAAGACACCGCTCGAGTGGGTGATCGGCGCGTGCAAGGCCCTCGGCCTCACTCCCGACGCCACCACCGCGGGGTGGCTGCGCACGCTGCTCCAGTACCCGTTCCAGCCCCCGAACGTCGCCGGGTGGCCCGCGAACGGCTACTGGGTGAACACCGTCTCCGCGCTCGACCGTGTCCGCATCGCGCAGGCCATCTCCCGGGTCGCGGCCGTCCCGACGATCGTGAACGCGCCACCCGCGGCGCGCGCGGCCGCGGCGGCCGCGGTCCTCGGCGTGGAGTCGTGGTCTCCACGCACCGCGGCCGCGCTCACCACGGCGCAGAACGAGCCCGCCTCCGTCCTCGCGCTGGCCCTGGTCAGCCCCGAGTACACGCTCAACTGATGGCCGACGTCCGTCGCTCGGTCTCGCGCCGCGGCTTCCTCGCCGGCCTCGGCGCGGCGTCGTTCCTGGCCGTCGCGGCCTGCGCGCCCGAGCCGCCGGCACCCCCGCCCGGCCCACCACCGCCTCCGCCCGGGCCGCCGCCGAGTGCGAGCACCACGCTCGTCGTCTGCGTCCTCCACGGCGGCAACGACGGCCTCAACACCGTCATCCCCCATACGGACCTCGGGTACGTCACACCGCGGGGCGCGCTCGCACTCGGCACCGCCGACGGCGTGCTTCCCCTCGCGGGTGGATTCGCGCTGCACCCGGCGATGCCCGGCCTGAAGGCACTGTGGGACGCAGGCGACGCGGCGATCGTCCACGGCGTGGGCTACCCCCAGCCCGACCGCAGCCACTTCCGCTCGACCGACATCTGGGACACTGCCCGCCCCGACGCGATCGTCGGCTCCGGCTGGCTCGGACGCTGGCTCGACACCACCGGCGACCCGCTCGGCGCGGTGTGCGTCACCGGGACCCTGCTGCCGGCGTTGCGGGGCTCGGCCCGGGTGGGGATCGCGACCTCCACGGGGGCGTTGTCCATCCCGGGCTCCACCGGGTTCCGGAACGCGTTCGCGCAGCTGGCGACGAACGACGGTGCCGACCCGCAGTGGGCCACGACCTACGTCGGCTCGCAGAAAGACCTGCTCCGGGCCCAGGCCGTGCTCAACCCTTCACTGAGCGCGGCGAACCCCACCGGGTCGGCCCTCGGCGCGCTCACCACCGGAGTGGGCCGCCAGTTCGCCGCGGTGGCCCGGATGATCCGCGACCCCAACGTCCCCGCACGCGTGTTCATGACGAACCAGGGCGGGTACGACACCCACGCCGGTCAGCTCGCCACCCATGCAGCCCTCCTCGGTCAGCTGGACACGGCGGTGAAGGCCTTCCACGACGACCTCGCCGCCGAGCCGCGCGCGGACGGCGTGATCGTGATGTTCGTGTCGGAGTTCGGGCGGCGCCTCGGTGCGAACGCGAACGGCGGGACCGATCACGGAACCTGTGCACCGGTGATCGTGACCGGCCGCCCGGTGGTCGGCGGCTTCCACGGCACCGCGCCGAGCCTGACCGCGCTCGACCCGCAAGGCGACCCCATCTACACGACCGACTTCCGGTCGGTCTACGCCACGGTGCTCGCCCGCACGCTGCGCGCCGACGCGGACACGATCCTCGGGACGAGCGCGTTCGCCCCGATGACGTTCGTCTGAGCCGTCGCGAGCCGGGTCAGCCGGTGGTGACGGGGAGGAAGCCGTGCTTGGCGAGGAACGCGGTGCGCTTCTCGACCTGCGCCTTCCACGCGGCGAAGTCGTCGGCCCAGTTCGCGCGGTCACCGTCCTCGTACGCGTGCTCGAGCTCGTCGAAGGCGCTGTCCTCGGCATCGAGGAACTCGCGGTAGCGCCGGAAGAACGCTTCGTCGATGACCCCGGCATCTCCCATGGGCTTCCTCCTCGTCGAGCACCGCGGTGCGGTGCAGGCGTCTGGTGGGCCCGACGGTATCGCACGGGCGCGGATCGATCACCGTTGGAGGACGGCCAGTCCCTCGGCCACGGTGAAGCGGCCCTCGTAGATCGCCCGCCCGGCGATGGCGCCCGACAGCCGCCGGCCCCCGACCTCCAGGTCGGCCAGCGCGACGAGATCGTCGAGGGTTCCCACCCCGCCGCTCGCGATCACCGGCGTCGTGGTGATGGCGAGCACCGACGCGAGCTGCTCGACGTCGGGGCCGTGCATCGTGCCGTCGCGGCCGATCTCGGTGACGATGAGCGCGTCGATGCCCGACGCCGCGAACCGGGTGGCGAGGTCGAGGAGATCCGCGCCGCTCCCCTCCATCCAGCCCCGCACCGCCACCTCGCGGCCGCGCGCGTCGAGCCCGACCGCGACCGTGCCGGGGTGCCGTTCACAGAGTGTGTCGACGAGGCCCGGATCCTCCACCGCCGCGGTGCCCACCACCACGCGGGCCGCGCCCGCGAGCAGCAGTGCCTCGGCCGCGGCGATGCTGCGCACCCCACCGCCGCATTCGATGCGCGCGTCCACCGCCGCCGCGATGCGCTCGACCACCGCGAGGTTCGCGGGCTCGCCGGTGCGGGCGGCGTCGAGGTCCACCACGTGGATCCATTGCGCACCCGCGGACGCGAAGGCACGCGCGACCGCGACGGGGTCGTCGTCGTACACGGTCTCGGCGTCGAAGTCGCCCTGGTGCAGGCGGACGCAGCGTCCCGCACGCAGGTCGATCGCCGGGTAGAGGTCCACCGGCTACAGGGTCCCCTTGGTGGAAGGGATGCCCGAGCCCTCGACCCGCACGGCGTCGCGCAACGCGCGGGCCACGCCCTTGAAGGAGGCCTCGATGACGTGGTGCCCGTTGACGCCCGAGAGCGACCGGATGTGGAGGGTGATCCCCGCGCCGAACGCGAACGCTCGCCAGAACTCCTCGCAGAGCTGCGGGTCGAACGTGCCGATCCACTCGGCGACCGGGTCGACCTCGTAGACGATGAACGGCCGGCCCGAGAGGTCGAGCGCCACCTGCACGAGGGCTTCGTCGAGGGGGACGATCGCGGACGCGAACCGCCGGACCCCGGCCTTGTCGCCGAGGGCCTCCTTCAACACCGAGCCGAGCACGATGCCGACGTCCTCCACGGTGTGGTGGGTGTCGACCGCGAGGTCACCCCGGGCCTCGATCGCGAGGTCGAACCCGCCGTGCTTGCCGAGCTGCTCGAGCATGTGGTCGAAGAACGGGATCCCGGTGGACGAGTGCGCGTCGCCGCTTCCGTCGACGTCCAACCGGACGTCGATCGTCGTCTCCTTGGTCTCACGGTGGGTGTGTGCGGATCGGCTCATCAGATCTCCAGGGTCTCGCGGAGCGCGGCGACGCACCGGTCGTTCTCCTCGGGCGTGCCCACGGTGATGCGCAGGCAGTCGTCGAGACGGGGCCAGCGCGAGAAGTCGCGCACGAGCACTCCGTGGTCGACCAGACGCTGCCACAGCGCGTGCCCGTCGCCCGCCGGGCGCACGAGCACGAAGTTGGCGCCCGACGGGAACACGGTGAGCCCGGGCAGCCGCCGCAGCGCCTCGACCAGCCGGTGCCGTTCGGCCACGAGCGTGTGGACCCGCGCGTCCATCTCGTCGCGGAACGCGAGCGCGGCCACCCCGGCGGTCTGGGTGGCGGCGGACAGGTGGTACGGGAGCACCACCTTGTCGAGCTCGGCGACGACGGCCGGGGGCGCGATGCAGAACCCGAGGCGCAGCGCCGCGAGCGACCACACCTTGGAGTACGTGCGCGAGACGACAACGGGCAGGTCGTCGGCCACGAGGTCGAGCGCGCTGTGGTCGGCGAACTCGCCGTAGGCCTCGTCGACGACGAGCAGCCCGGGTCCGTGGTCGATCACCGCAGCCAGGATCGCCTCGAGCGTGGCCCGGGCCTCCACCGTCCCCGTGGGATTGTTGGGGCTGCACACGAAGACGATGTCGGGCCGCTCGGCCGCGACGAGCATCCGCGCCTCGGTGGGCGAGATCCGGAAGTCGGCGTCCCGCTCGCCGGTGAGCACGCCGGTGCCGGTGATCCGGCAGATGTGCGAGTGCAGCGCGTACGTGGGCTCGAAAACGAGCGCGCGCCGCCCCGGCCCGCCGTACGTGAGCAGCAGGGTCTGGAGGACCTCGTTGGAGCCGTTGGCCGCGAAGACGCGCTCGACGGGCTGGCCGAGGTGCGCGGCGATGCCCTCACGCAAGGCGTGGGCGCCGCGGTCGGGATACCGGTGCAGCGGCTCGGCCGCGAGCGCCTGCAGCCACGCGTCGACGAACGCGGGCGGGGGCGCGAACGGGCTCTCGTTGGTGTTGAGGCGTACGTCGACCGACAGCTGGGGCGAGTGGTAGCCCTCGAGGGCGGCGAGATCGGGACGGGGCGCGGGGAGGCTCACGTCCCCTCCTTCGACTGGCGGATGCGGACGGATCGGGCGTGCTCGGGCAGGCCCTCGACGCCGGCGAGGGCGACGACGGAGTCGGCGACCGACGCGAGTCCGGCGGCGTCGGCGGTGACGACGTGCACGTGCTTGCAGAAGGTGTCGACCCGCAACGCGCTCGCGAAGCGGGCGCTGCGGGCGGTGGGCAGCACGTGGTTCACCCCCGACACGTAGTCGCCGAGCGCGGCCGGGGCGTACGGGCCGACGAACACGGCGCCCGCGTTGCGGACCCGGGTCGCGAGCGCCTCGGCGCCCTCGCACACGAGCTCGAGGTGCTCGGGCGCGAGCACGTCGACAGCGCGCAGCGCGGCGTCGGCGTCGTCGACGATGACGGCGCGCCCGCCGGAGGTGAGGGTGGCTTCGATGTCGGCCCGGCGGGGCGCGTCGCCGAGGAGGGTGGCGATCGCGGCATCGACCGCGTCGGCCACCGCCAGATCCCAGGTGACGAGCACCGCGGCACCGCCCGGTCCGTGCTCGGCCTGGGCGAGGAGGTCGGCCGCGACCCAGGCGGGGTCGGCGGTGGCGTCGGCCACGACGGCGACCTCGGACGGCCCGGCGAACCCGTCGATGCCCACCACACCGGCGCCGGCGACCTCGCGCTTGGCCAGGGCCACGTAGGCGTTGCCCGGGCCGACGATCACGTCGACGGCCGGGATGCTCTCGGTCCCGTAGGCGAGCGCGGCGATGGCCTGGGCCCCGCCCACCCGGTAGACCTCGTCGACGCCGGCGATCGCGGCCGCGGCGAGGGTGACCGCGGGGACCCGTCCGTCGGGCCCGGGCGGCACGCACAGCGCGACCTCGGCCACGCCGGCGATCCGGGCCGGCACCGCGGTCATGAGGACCGTGGACGGATAGGTGGCCCGGCCCCCGGGCACGTAGCACCCGGCGCGGTCGACCGGCACGACCCGCTCGGTGAGGCGGATGCCGTCGCGCTCGAGGGTGAACCCGTCGCGGCGCTGGGCCCCGTGATAGGCGGCGATCCGGCCGTGGGCGTCGTCGAGGGCCCGGCGGACGTCGAGGTCGAGCCCGCCGAGGGCTCCGGTGAGCGCGGCGGCGGGGACCCGGAGGTCGTCGATCCGGCAGCCGTCGAACCGCTCGGTGAGGTCGCGCACCGCGGCGTCACCCCGCTCCCGCACGTCGGCCAGCACGGCCCGCACGGCCTCCACGGGGCCCGGGTCGTCGGGCGGAGGGGCGAGCACGGACGCCAGGTCCGTCACGCCGCGGAGGTCGGACCGGGCCAGCATGAGGGAAGGAATCGTAACCGTGCGGGTTCCCGGGACCCCTCCGAGTTGGCCGCTCCGGCGGGCACCGCCGTGCATACTCGTCGCCGTGTCCGCCGAATCCGACCTCGCCGAGCTCTCGACGTTGCGCGCCCAGGTGGACGAGCTGATCCGGCGGGTCGTGGCCGTGGCCGAGCACTACGACGACTCGCCCGACTCCGCCGTGTCGTCCGACCTGTTCGCGGCCGAGCGCTCCCTCGTGTCCGCCCGTCGCCAGATCGACCGCGCCTCCGCCCACCTCACATGATCCTTTTGGCGTCACCGGTGCCGCTGTCAGCGGCAACGGTGGCGCCAAAACGAGTCTGGGTCGCCCCGGTCAGACCTTGAAGGCGGAGGGGCAGACGTCGTTGAGGAGGCAGACGTCGCAGCGGGGGCGGCGCGCGTCGCACACCCGGCGGCCGTGCAGGATCATCCGCAGCGAGAACGCCCCGCGCTCGTCGGGCGGGACGAGGCCGTTGAGGGCGTGCTCGGCCTTCACCGCGTCGGTCTCGGTGGTGAGGCCGAGGCGGATCGAGATGCGGCCCACGTGGGTGTCGACCGGGAGCCCGGGCAGCCCGAACGCGACCGACCGGATCACGTTGGCGGTCTTGCGGCCCACGCCCGGCAGCGTCACCAGGTCCTCGAGCGCCGTCGGCACCTCCCCGTCGAACCGCGTGTCGAGCGCCTCGCCCATGCCGATCAGGTTCTTCGCCTTCGACCGGAAGAACCCGGTGGAGTGGACCATGTCCTCGAGCTCGAGTGGGTTGGCGCCGGCGAGGTCGGCGGCGGTCGGGTAGCGGGCGAACACCGCGGGCGCGACCTTGTTGACCATCTCGTCGGTGCACTGGGCCGAGAGGATCGTGGCGATCAGCAGCTCGAACGGCGTGTCGTGCACCAGCTCGCACAGCTCGGGGGCGGTGCCGGGGTACTCGGACGCCAGCCGCTCCCGGACGATGTCGGCCCGTGCCGCCGCGCCCCGCGGCCTGCGGATCTTCGGGGCGGCCTTCTTCACGGTCTTCTTCGCGGCCGCCTTCTTCGGGACGGTCTTCTCGGCCACCGGTGCCTTCGCCGGGGCGGGCTTCCTCGCGGGGGGCGCCATCGGTGGCGACGCTACCCTCGCCACCGTGGTCGACGTCCGAGCGCTGACCCCCGACACGCCCGGCACCGGCCCGAATGGGCCGAGCGAAGTGGCCCTCGCCCGCAGCCTCGCCGACCGGTCCGAACGTCGCGACGAGCACCCCGCGCTGGGCGACGCCGTCTGGCGCGACCTCGAGCACCCCGCGGCCGGGTCGGCCGGCTTCGCCGCGTTCGACCACGACGATCCGGTCGGCTACCTCCGTGCGATCGCCCGCGAGGGTGCCCCGCTCGCGTTCGAGCTCGCGATGACCGTCCATCCCGACCACCGCGACGACTCCGTGCCCGGCCTCCTGCTCGATGCCGGGATCGCGCACGCCCGGGCAAGACAGGCGGCGCACGTGAGCCTCTGGGTGTTCGGCGCCGACGTCGACGCCGACGCGCTCGCCGCAGGACGCGACCTCGCCATCGAGCGCGAGCTGTGGCAGATGCGCGTGCTGCTCCCTGTGGCCGGCACGCCGACGTGGCCCGACGGCGTCACCGTGCGGGCCTTCGTGCCCGGCGCCGACGACGACGAGTGGGTCGAGGTCAACAACCGCTCGTTCGTGGCCGACCCCGACCAGGGCGGCTGGACCCGCGCCGACCTCACGGGGCGCGTCGCGGAGCCGTGGTTCGATCCCGAGGGATTCCTCGTCGCCGACGACGGCAGCCGCATGGCCGGCTTCTGCTGGACGAAGGTGCACGCGCCCGCACCCCCGCACGAGCCGCACGCGCTGGGCGAGATCTACGTCATCGGGGTCGACCCCGCCGATCAGGGTCGCGGCCTGGGGCGCGCGCTCGTCGTCGGCGGCCTCCACCACCTCCACGAGCGCGGGATCGACGTGGGGATGCTGTTCGTCGACGCCGCGAACACGCCGGCCATCGGCTTGTACCGCGCGCTGGGGTTCGTGACCAGCCGCATCGACCGCGCCTACGGCGCCGACCTCGGCGGTGCCGCATGACCGAGGCCCCCGCGCTCACGCGATACGGCGCGACCCGCGCCGACATGGAACGCCTCCTCACCGCGTGGGGTGAGCCGAAGTACCGGACCAACCAGCTCTGGGCCGGGCTCACCGAGTCCCGGCTCCCGCTCGACGACATCACCGGGCTCCCCCGCGCGCTGCGGGAACGGCTCGCCGACGCGCTCCCCCTGTCGCTCACGCCCGCGGTCGAGGTCACCGCGCAGGACGGGCTGACCACGAAGTGGCTGTGGCGCGCGGCACGCGACGGCACCGAGATCGAGACCGTCCTGATGCGCAGCCCCCACCGCGCGACGGTGTGCGTGTCGTCACAGGCGGGGTGCGCGATGGGCTGCACGTTCTGTGCGACCGGCCAGGCCGGGCTCGACCGCCACCTCGACGCCGGCGAGATCGTCGAGCAAGTCGTGCGCGCGCAGCACGGCTCACCCCAACGGCTGTCGAACGTCGTGTTCATGGGGATGGGCGAGCCGCTCGCCAACTTCGACCCGGTGTGGGAGTCGGTCGAGCGGATGCACGGCGACCTCGGCATCTCCGCCCGCCAGATCACGGTCAGCACCGTCGGCGTGGTCCCCGGCATGCGCCGCCTCGCGCGGGAGTCGCTCCCGGTCACGCTCGCGGTGTCGCTCCACGCGCCCGACGACGAGCTGCGCAGCACGCTCGTACCGCTGAACCGGCGCTACCCCATCGCCGAGGTGCTCGACGCCGCCGCCGAGGTGGCCGGAGCGCACGGCCGGCGGGTGAGCTTCGAGTACGCCGTCATCCACGGCGTCAACGACAAGCTCGACCACGCGGGTGCGCTCGGACGCCTCCTGGCCGCCTGGCCGGGCGTGGGCGGCGCGCACGTGAACCTCATCCCGCTCAACCCGACATCGGGGTTCTCGGGCCGCGCCCCGGCCCACGCCCGGGTGCGCGCGTTCGCCGACGCCGTCCGCCGGCCCGGCGTGACAGTGACGATTCGTCGCAATCGCGGCGTCGACATCGACGCGGCCTGCGGCCAGCTGCGCGCCCGGGAGCGGGTGGTACCCGAGGCGGTTCCCGCACCGGCCAGAATGTGTCCGTGAACGACAAGAAGTTCGTCAACCAGTTCCAGCCACAGACGCTGTTCATCGCGACCGTGCTGCTCTACATCAATGCGGTGTTCGACCTGCTGAGCTTCTCTCCCCTCCTCATGCTCGCGGCCGCGCTGCTCGCCCTCGGCGGCTACGGGATCGCCAACGAGCTGCGCTGGGGCTACTCGCTGGCCGTGGCCGTCTCGATCTTCCGGGTGGTCGTGCTGTTCGCCGTGTTCGGCATGGACGCGTTCGGATTCCCGCTCATCCTCACGCTGCTCTTCGACGGCGCGCTCGTCGCCCTGCTCCTGCACCCCGAAAGCCGCGAGTACCAGCGCATCTGGTTCAAGTAGCCGGTCGCCGGGCCGCGACCCGGTCGAGCACGTCGGCCCACGTCGCCGCGTCCGCGAGCCTCAGCCCCCGCGCGGCGGCCGAGAGCGCGACGCGGACGCCGTCGACCGTCACGGCCGACGCACCCGTCTCGACCAGCGTGCGACGCGCTCGCTCGAGGATCCCGGGAGCCACCACGTCCCCCGCGCGCAAGACCACGAAGCACGGGCTGATGAGTGCCGGCAGCAGGCGCGCGGCATCGAGACCAGCGTGGCGGCTCGTGCCGGTCGTCCGTGCACCCGGGAAGCTCGGGGGCACCGGGCCGTCCCAGACGACCGTCACCCGTGCCCCGCAGTCCTGGGCTCGCTCCACGGTCCGGACGACGAGGTCACCGTCCTCGAGACCGGCGAGCACGATCGCCTCGACCTGGTTGCGCTGAGGGTTCAGCCGGTTCAGGTCGGACCGAACGGGCTCGACCGCGGCAGGTCCGCGCTCACCGTTCTCGATGGCAGCGCGGTACTCGGCTTCCATGCGGCGGGAGATCACGCGGTAGTCGTACGTCTCGACCACGCGACTCCGCGCGGCTCGGCCCATCCGCGACCGGACCGGGGCGTCGTTCACGAGCCGGACGATCGCCTGCGCGAGCGCTTCGGGATCCCGCGGCGGCACGATGACGCCCGTCTCACCATCGACCACGTACTCGGCGGTGCCGCCGGCCGACGTGCCGACGACGGGTGTCCCGCAGGCCATTGCCTCCACGCTCGTGAACGGCGAGTTGTCGTAGCGCGACGGCACCACCGCGACATCGGCGCTCCGGTAGATCGCCCGAACCTCCGTCAGCGGCACCGGCGACCGGAAGCGGACGCGGCTGGGGTCCGGGACGCGCAGCGTCGACGCGACGCCGTCGGGGTCGGACCCGATGATCTCGAAGCGGGTCTGCGGCGCATGCTCGATCACCATGGGAATGCACTCGAGGAGGTCGTGAATGCCCTTGCGCTCCTCCAGCCGGCCGACGAAGCAACACGTCACGTCGGGGCCGGCGCGTTCGTCGGGGGCCGGCGAGAACCACTCCGTGTCCATCGGGTTGGGCACGATCGCGATGGGCGCGTCGAGGTCGAAGAAGGTCCTCACCCGGGCCGACAGGTCCACGCTCGGGCTGGTGAGGACCGTCGCTCGGCGCAAGAGCGCGGACTCGAGCACGGGAATGCCGGCTGCGTCACCCGGCGACACCTGGCCGTCCCGCATGCCCGCGAGCAGGGCCCACGGCGAGTACAAGCGCACCGTGGTCGGGCCGGGCCAGAACAACGCGGGCGCGATCCCCTCCCCGCAGTGGTCGGCGAGGTCGAGCACATCGAACGGCCCGTGGCGCGACTCGAGCTCGCGGATCGCCCGGAGCGCGCCGAGGCTGTGGAAGAAGACCAACGGCGAGTAGTCGAGCCAACCCCGCCGGTTCAGCGCTTCGAACGAGTCCGACGCTCCCGCCGCGCGCGGCGCGATCCGCACCACGTCGACCCGGCCGTCGTGATCGCGTCCCACTCCCGGCTCGCCGGCGGTGATGACCGCGACCCGGTGCCCCGCGTCGGCCAGGCCGTGGGCCAGGTGGACGGTGAACGTGGCCATGCCCCCGAACGCCGTGTCGGGCGGGTACTCGCGGCAGACGAGCGCCACGTTGAGGCAGCCCGGGCGCGCCGCCTGGGCGGGAACCGCCGGGAGGTCGGTCGGTATCCCGTCCAGCCGATCGAGCAGCGGCCCCGGGTCGGGCGGCGGGGTGCCGGCGAGCAGCGCGGCGACCGTCGACGCGTAGGAGTCGAGGAATTCCCGCACGACGCCCTCCCGGTCGGCGGCCAGGCTAGCCACGTGCCGCGCGCGGCGGAGCGACCCTGCCCCACGACACTCCGAGCATCCGCGGTCGGAGGTCGTTCCCGACGGTCAGCGAGGTGTGGCTGCGCCTCCTCGAGGCCTACGGGCCCTGACCGACCGCGCGGTCACTCGGGACCGAGGCCGAGCAGGTCGTCGAGCACGTGGCGCGCGACGTCGGACACGTCGAGGAACTCGACGCCGACCTGGTGGTGGCCCCGGGGACCGCGTCGGACGTTGCGCACCTCGCCGGCCAGGACGAATCCCTCGACGCCCTCCGGGCCGGGGCGAACGTCGACGTCGATGCGGCCCTGGGGCGGGAGCGACCGGTCGATGAGCTCGATCGCCGCACCGTTTCGCGCGAGGTCGACGAGCCGGCACGCCACCCAGGCCGACCCGGCTCCCATCCGGTACCGCGCGTCCCAGCTCCCTCGCTGCCGCGCCTCGCGGCGGCGTTGGACCAGCAACCACCTGGGCATCGTTATCGTCATCGTCATCCACTTCCGGCTCGGGACCCTCGAACCACCGACGGGCAGTGCCCCGATCTTCCCCCACCGAGGCGGAGCAGGCACCGGAAAGCGCTGCATCGAGCCGCGAGTTGTGCTGATCACGGACGTCTGTTGATCCGTCGTTGATTCGCGGTGGCGTCTCCTACCGGAACTCGGGCATCACCTTCTCGGCGAAGACGCGCAGCGTGGTGTCGTCGGGGTAGTCGGAGCACCACGGCACGACGTAGGTGCAGCCGAGGACTTCGAACCCGCCTTCCCCGCGGCCACCATGTCGCGGACCTCGGCCTCCGTCTCGCGCACGAACACCTCGGGGCTCCACGTGAGCTCGATCTCCGCGGGATCGCGCCCGACGTCCGTGCAGTGCGCGTGGAGCACGTCGCGCTTGTGCATCCACTCATGGAGCTTGCCGCCGAAGTTCGCCTTGTCGGCGAGGCGCGCGACCACCCGCAGCGTGAGCTGCTCCCCACCGCCGCGATCCACACCGGCGGACGCGGTTGCTGGAGCGGCTTCGGATCACACTGCGCGCCGGTGACCTTGTAGTACCTCCCCTCGTAGGTGGTCTCCGGCTCCTTCCACATCGCGGTGACGATGTCGACCGCCTCGCGCAGCATGCCGATGCGCACCTTCGCGGCGGGGAAGTCGTAGCCGTAGGCGCGGTACTCGCCGTCGTACCAACCGGCGCCCACGCCCCACTCGAGCCGGCCGCCGGAGATGACGTCGATCGTCGACGTGATCTTCGCGGTGAGGGTGGGCTCCCGGTACGACGTGCAGCTCACCATCTGGCCGAGCCGGATCGTGCTCGTGGCCTCCGCGAGCGCAGCCATCACCGTCCAGCACTCGAACACGGCTTCCCGCGCCGGCACGGGAACGTTGTGGAAGTGGTCGTACGCCCAGATCGAGTCGTAGCCGAGCTGCTCCGCGAGCACCGCGGTGTCGCGGCAGCGAGCCCACTTCGCCTGGGGGTCGGGGATGCCGATCAGCTCGGTCTTCCACCCTGGGGGGCGAACACCCCGAAGCGCACTGCGGACATGGCCGCCTCCCGAACTCGACTCTTGTCGTCGCCCGTGCACCCTACGCTGGGGAAATGACGGAGGCCCGCGACGTGACCTGGCGCAGCTACGACGTGGTGGCCGACGCGTACGCCCGGGTCTCGACCGTGTGCCACGCCCAGCTCGCCCGCGATCTCGTCGCCGCCGTCGCCCCGCCCTTCGGTGCGCGCGTGCTCGACCTCGGTGCCGGCAGCGGCGTCGCGGCCGACGCCGCGCTCGCCGCCACCGGTGCCGGTGGGCACGTGGTGGCCCTCGACCCGTCGGCCGCGCTCCTCGCCCACGCCCGCCGCCACCGGGTCGCGCCGGTCGCCGGGTCGGCTCCCGGACTGCCGTTCGCCCCCGCCGCGTTCGACGCCGTGATCGCGAGCCTCGTCATCGGCCACTTCGACAGCTACCGGCCCGCGCTCGAGGACCTCGTCCGGGTCCTGCGCCCGGGCGGCCGGCTCGGCGTCACCACGTGGGGCCGCCTCGACGACGCCCCGCCGATCGACGACGCCGACGAGCGGGCCGCCCACGCCGTCTGGGACGAGGTCGTGGGTGGCCACGTCGACCTCGAGGAGGTCGACACCGCCGCCGCCGACGCGCTCCCCTGGGAGGAGTGGTTCGGCGACCCGGCCCGCATCCGCCTCGCCCTGACCGAGGCGGGCCTGCGGGTGGTCGAGCTGTTCGGCCGGGCCTACCGGTATCCGCTCGCCCACGGCGACTGGCTCGCCCGCGTCGGCACCGGCGCGCGGGCCCGCTACGTCCGGGCGATGCTCGGTGAGGAGCAGTTCGCCGCCGTCACCGTCGAGGTGCTCGACGCCCTGCGGGCCCATCACGTCGCCGACCCCATCCGCTGCGCCGACGAAGCCCTGATCACCGTCGCCGCCGCACCGACCCAGGGACCGATGCCCCGATGAACCAGACCGCCGCGGACCTCGTCCAGAGCGTCACCGACCGGCTCGCGCCGCTCGACCTCGCGCTCGCCGAGGCGTGGTGGGAGTCGAGCACGCACGCGTCCCCCGAGGCCGATGCCCGACGCGCCGCGGCCGATCTCGCCCGCCGTCAGGTGCTCGCCGACCCCGACGCCTTCGCCGCGGTGAAGACCGCCCGCGCCGACGCCGCTGCCGTGACCGACCCGCTCGTCGCGCGCAGCCTCGACCTGCTCCACGACGGGATGCTCCCCCACCAGCTGCCCGTCGACCTGCTGCGCGCACTGGTGGACCTCGAGACCGCGGTCGACGCGCGCTACACCGAGTTCCGCGCCGACCTCGGCGGGGAGCGCGTCGACGACAACACCCTGCTCGAAGTGCTGCGGACGAGCACCGACTCCGCCGACCGCCGCGCGGCGTGGGAGGCCGGGAAGCAGATCGGCGCCGAGGTCGCCGACGACGTGCGCGCGCTCGCCCGCTTGCGCAACGACGGCGCACGTGCGCTCGGCTACCGCGACCACTTCGCCCTCGCACTCGCGACCTGCGACCTCGACGAAGCTCGTCTGTTCGCCACGCTCGACGAGGTCGACCGGCTCACCGAGGCCCCGTTCCGGGAGTGGAAGGGCTCCCTCGACGAGCGACTCGCCCGCCGGTTCGGGATCACGCCGGACGCGCTCGCGCCGTGGCACCTCGACGACCCGTTCTTCCAGGACCCGCCGGTGGAGGGCGCCGTCGACCTCGACCCGTGCTTCGCCGGCGCCGACCTCGAGGCGCTCACCCGGCGGACGTTCGCCGGGATCGGGCTCGACATCGACCGCTCGCTCGCCACGTCCGACCTCTACGCCCGGCCCGGGAAGAGCCAGCACGCGTTCTGCATCCACCTCGATCGCGGCGGCGACGTGCGCGTGCTCTGCAACGTCGAGCCCAACGAGCGCTGGGCCGACACGATGCTCCACGAGTTCGGCCACGCGGTGTACGACCTCGATCTCGACGCCGAGCTGCCGTGGCTGCTTCGCGAGCCCGCGCACGCCTGCACCACCGAGGGCATCGCGATGATGTTCGGTCGCCTCGTGCGCGACCCCGTGTGGCTGCGCGACGTCGCCGGAGTCGACGCCGCCACGCTCGCCGAGCTCGCGCCGCGCCTCGACGCCGCGAGCCGGGCGTCGCTCCTCGTGTTCGCCCGCTGGGTGCTGGTGGTGACCCACTTCGAGCGCCGCCTGTACGCGGACCCCGACGCCGACCTCGACACCCTCTGGTGGGACCTCGTCGAGCGCTTCCAGCTCGTGCGCCGGCCCACGGGGCGGAGCGCGCCCGACTGGGCCGCCAAGATCCATCTCGCCGTGGTGCCCGTCTACTACCAGAACTACCTCTACGGAGAGCTCTTCGCTTCGCAGCTGCTGGCCACGTTGCGCGAGCGCGCCGGCGGGCTCGTCGACCGCGCCGAGGCGGGCGCGCTCCTGCGCGACACCGTGTTCCGTCCCGGCGCCCGTCTGCGCTGGGACCACCTCGTCGAGCAGGCCACCGGGGCGCCCCTCGGTGCCGGCGCGTTCGCCGCCGACCTCGCCGCCGGCGGGGAGGGATGAGGTCGTGAACCGCCTCGCCCACGAGACCAGCCCGTACCTCCGCCAGCACGCCGACAACCCCGTCGACTGGTACCCCTGGGGCGACGACGCCTTCACCCGCGCGCGGACCGAGGACAAGCCGATCCTGCTCTCCGTCGGCTACTCGTCGTGCCACTGGTGCCACGTGATGGCCCACGAGTCGTTCGAGGACGCCGACGTCGCCGCGGTGATGAACCGCCGGTTCGTCAACGTGAAGGTCGACCGCGAGGAGCGGCCCGACGTCGACGCGATCTACATGCAGGCCGTGCAGGCGATGACCGGGCGCGGTGGCTGGCCCATGACCGTCTTCCTGCACCCCGACGGCCGGCCGTTCTACGGCGGCACCTACTTCCCGAAGGACGACCGCCAGGGCATGCCCGGCTTCGTCCGGGTGCTGGAGGCCGTCGACGAGGCGTGGCGCACCAACCGCGACGACGTGCTCATCCAGGCGGAGCAGATGCACGACGCGATCGAGCGCACCACCCGCATCGGCGAGGGCGATCCCGACGCCCCCGACGGTGGAGTCGTCGAGATCTCGCCCGCGATCCTCGTTCGAGCCGAGGAACGCGCGCGCTCGCAGTTCGACCGGCGCTCGGGCGGCTTCGGTCGCGCACCGAAGTTCCCCCAGGCGATGACGCTCGACTTCCTGCTGCGGGCGCACGCCCGACGGCCGTCGCCCGAGACCCTCGAGGCCGTGACCGTCAGCCTCGACGCGATGGCTGCGGGCGGCGTGTACGACCAGGTGGGCGGGGGCTTTCACCGCTACTCGGTCGACGACTCCTGGCTCGTCCCCCACTTCGAGAAGATGCTCTACGACCAGGCACTCCTCGCCGGTGCGTACCTGCGCGGGTGGATGACCACGGGCGAGCCCCGCTACCGGCGCGTCGTGGAGGACACGATCGAGTACGTGCTGCGCGACCTGCGCCACCCCGATGGCGGGTACTACTCCGCGGAGGACGCCGACTCCGAGGGCATCGAGGGCAAGTTCTACTGCTGGCAGCTCGACGACATCACCGCGCTCCTGGGCGACGACGCCGCCGAGGTCGTCCGCTACTTCGGCGTGACCGAGCGGGGGAACTTCACGGATCCCCACACCGGGTTCCGCGGCAACATCCTGCACGCGGTCGATCGCACGGAGGACCGGCCCGACGCGGTCCGCCGCGCGATCCCGGTGCTGCTGGCGGCGCGCGCGCAGGGGGTGCGCCCCGGTCTCGACGACAAGGTGCTCCTCGCCTGGAACGCGCTGTTCCTGCGCACGCTCGTGGAGGCGGCCGCCGCGTTCGACCGGCACGACTGGATGGAGGCCGCGCACGCGAACGCGGCGTTCCTCCTCGACCAGCTTCGGCGCGACGACGGCCGCTGGTTGCGTTCGTGGAAGGACGGTGCCGCCGTCATCCTCGCCTACGCGGAGGACTACGGCGCGTTGCTGGAGGCGTGGTGCACCCTCGCCGAGCACGACGACGTGCGGTGGCTCGTGGAGGCTCGCCACCTCGCCGACGAGATCGCCGCGCTGTTCGCCGACGACGAGCGCGGCGGCGTGTACACCACCGGCGCCGACGCCGAGACACTCATCGTGCGGCCGAAGGACTACCAGGACAACGCGACGCCGTCGGAGAACTCGCTCGTCGCGAACGGGCTCCTGCGTCTCGCCGCGCTCACCGGCGACGACCACCACGCCGCGGCGGCCCGGCGCTGGCTGCGCGCCCTCGCCCCCGTGCTCGCCGACCACCCGACCGCGTTCGCCTACCTCCTCGGCGCGCTCGACCGCGCGGTGCATCCGCCGCTCGAGGTCGCGATCGTGGGCGACCCGTCCGACCCCGCGACGGTGGCCCTCACCCGGGTGGTGTCGAAGCGGCTGCTGCCCGGTTCGGTGCTGCTCACGGCCCCACCCGCGGTCGGCACCGACCTCTCACCGCTCCTCGTGGGCCGTGACCAGGTCGACGGCCGCCCGACCGCGTACGTCTGCCGCAGCTACGCGTGCGAGCTCCCCGTCACCGAGCCCGGCCCGCTTCGGGCCCAGCTCGACGCCGCCGTCACCGCCTGAGCCGGACCGGCGGCCGTTCACGCGGTGTTCAACTCCCCGCCCGCCCGGCGCAGGCGGCGGCTGGTAGCCAGGGAGCATGTCCGCGACGTCTTGTTGCGATCGGCACCGAGCCTGACATCCTGGGACGCGTGAACGCAGCTCGCGACCGAACGCTGGCGGCACCCCGCCGCCCGACGCCCGCACAGGTGGCCGCGGCCCGCGACGCCCTGCTCCGGATCGCCCACGACCTGCGCTGGACCTGGCACGACGGCGCCCGGGAGCTCTTCCACGACCTCGACCCCGACGCCTGGGAGGCCTCGGGCCACAACCCCGAGCGGCTCCTCCGCCGCCTGCCCGACGACCGCCTCGCCGAGGTGCTGCGCCGGGAGACCTTCGCGGCTCGGCTCGACCTCGTGGTCACGCAGTTCGCGTCGATCCGCAGCTCCGACGAGGGCTGGTTCCCGCAGACCCACCCGGGGCTCCGGCTCGACGTGGCCCTGTTCGCGGCCGAGTTCGGCCTGGCCGACGCCCTCCCCATCTCGGCCGGCGGCCTCGGCGCCGTGGCCGGCGAGCAGCTCAAGACGGCCGGGGAGCTCGGCGTGCCGATGGTGGGCGTGGGCCTGCGCTACGGCGAGGCCTCGCACCAGTGGCTCGATCGCGACGGCCGCCAGCACGAGACCTGGGAGCCGCTGCTGCCCGCCGATCTCCCCCTCGACCTCGTGCGCGACCGCGCCGGCGGCTTCCCGCTCGAGGTCCGGGTGCCGTTCCCCGAGTTCGTGGCCCGGGCCCGTGTCTGGGAGGCGGCGGTGGGCCGGTCCCGCCTGCTGCTGGTGGACGCCGACGTCCCCGGCAACCCCCCGGCAGCGCGGGCGATCACCCGGCGGCTCTACCCGAGCGAGGCCGAGTGGCGACTGCGCCAATACGTGCTCCTCGGCGTCGGCGGCTACGACGCGCTCGGCGCGCTCCGGCTCCAGCCCGACGTCGTCCACTGCAACGAGGGCCACTCGGCCCTCGCCGCCCTCGCCCACATCCGCGCGGTCATGCGCCGGCGCGACCTCGACTTCGACCAGGCCCGCGTCGCGGCCGCGCCGAGCATCCTGTTCACCACCCACACGCCGGTGCCCGCAGGTCACGACTACTTCCCGTCGCCCCTCGCCGAGCGGGTGCTGGCGCCCCTCGCGGAGTCGCTCGGGATCACCGCCGAGACGTTGGTGGCGCTCGGCCGCCACGACCCCGACGACCCCGACGACACCTTCTGCCCCACCGTCCTCGCGCTCCGCCTCGCCGGCCACCGCAACGGCGTGAGCCGCCTCCACGGCGCGGTCACCCGGCAGATGTGGCGCGGCCTGTGGCCGCGCGTGCCGGTCACCGAGATCCCCGTCGGCCACGTGACCAACGGCGTCCACCTCGAGTCGTGGGTGTCGCCCGAGATGCGCGCGGTGCTCACCGAGTCGCTCGGCCCGGCCTGGCTCACGCAACCGCTCGACCGCGCGAGCTGGGTGCAGGCCCGCGAGATCGACGACCGCGCCGCGTGGGCGGCCCGCGACGCGAACCGCGCGCGCCTGGTGCGCAACGCGCGCGGCTGGCTCACGCTCCAGGCCGCCCGCCGCGCCTACGCCGACAGCACCACCCTCGCACCCGAGCACCGGCTCGACCCCGACGCGCTCACCATCGGCTTCGTGGGCCGGTTCGTGGCCTACAAGCGACCTACGCTCTTCCTCACCGACCCCGAGCGCCTCGCCCGCATCCTCGGCGACGAGGAGCGCCCGGTGCAGATCGTGTTCGCCGGCCGGGCCCACCCGTCCGACTTCGCGGGGAAGGACCTCCTGCGCGACGTGGTGCGGTTCGCCCGCGACGCAGGGCTCGCGCACCGCATCGTGTTCCTCGAGGACTTCGACATCGCGATGGACCAGTGGCTGTCGCAGGGCGTCGACGTGTGGCTCAACACGCCGCGCCGCCCCGACGAGGCCTGCGGCATCGCAGGGATGAAGGCTGGCATCAGCGGCGCGCTCAACTTCAGCACGCTCGACGGCTGGTGGGACGAGGTGTGGCGGGCCGCCGACCCCGGCCGCCCGTCGATCGGCTGGGTGATCGGCAGCGACGCCACCTACGCGACCAATGTCGAGCAGGACGCCGCCGACGCCGAGTCGCTCTACGACGTGCTCGAGCACGAGATCGTGCCCGCCTTCTACGACCGTGACGCCGACGGCCTGCCCCGCCGCTGGCTCGGGAGCGTGAAGGAGTCGCTCGCGACCCTGGGTCCGGTGTGGACGTCCACCCGCATGGTGCGCGAGTACACGGAGCGCTACTACGTGCCCGGCCGGGAGGCGGCCCGGGTGCTGCGCAAGCGGAAGGGCACCCGCGCCCGTGATCTCGCCGCCTACCTCGCCCGGGCCCGGGCCGAGTGGCCCGAGGTGGCCGTCGAGAACGTGGTCGAGACGCGCGACCCCGACGGCGACGTGACGGTGCGGGCCCGGGTCCTCCTCGGCGCGCTCGAGCCCGGCGAGGTGGACGTGCAGGTGTGGGCCGACCCGCCCGGGCGGTCCGCCGCCGCGATCTGCTCGATGCAGCCACGGTCCACCACGATCGGCGCCTACGGATACGAGGCCCGCGTCGCCGGCGCGATCGCACCGGCCGACACCTCGTTCGCCGTGCGTGTGCTCCCCCGCCACGCCGATCTCACCGATCCGATGTCGTCGGGGTGCATCACATGGTCCGAGTGACCGTGCGGACGAGCGGACGCCGGTGACGACCGGCGCGCGCAACGAGATCGCCGTCCTCCACGAGCTCGCGCGCGACTGCGGCGTGTCCGTGCGCTGGCACGACGCCACCGGCGTGGAGCACGAGGTCGCGCCCGACGCGCTCGTGGGCGTGCTGCGCGCGTTCGGGATCGACATCGCCCACCCGGGCGGCGCGCCCGCGGCCCTCGCCGCCCGCCGGGCCGAGCACGCACGGCAGGTGGTCGAGCCCACGATCGTGGCTTGGGACGACGCGCCCGTCACCACCGTGCTGCGTCACAGCCCCGGCTACGCCGACCGCATCGCCGACTGCCAGGTCCGCCGGGAGGACGGCGTCCGGGTCGACTGGCGCATCCGGCTCGGCGACCTGGCGATCGTGGACGTCGAGTCCTACGGCCGCTCCGAGCGGGTGTGCCGCCGACTCGACGTGCCCGCGGTCCTCCCGATCGGCAACCACCGCCTCGACATCGTGTTCGGCGGCCAGCACCACACCGCCACCATCGTGATCGCGCCCACGCGCGGGGCGGCCAGCGGCCCGCCCACCCTCGACGGCCGGTGGGGCATCGTCGCCCCGCTCTACTCCCTGCGCAACGCGCGCAGTGGCGCACCCGGCGACCTCGGGCACCTCGCCCACCTCGCCGAAGTCGGCGGCCGATACGGCGCGTCGGTGATCGCCACGCTGCCCATGCTCGCCGCATTCCTCGACGAGCCGCTCGAGGTCAGCCCGTACCTGCCGGTGAGCCGGCGGTTCTGGAACGAGCTCTACATCGACCTCGAGCGCGTGCCCGAGCTCACGTGGAGCCCCACCGCGGCGGCCCGCATGGCCGATCCCGCGTGGCGGGCCGAGCGGATCGCCCTGCGCGACGCGCCGCGGGTCGACTACGCGCGCGCGGCCCGCATGCAGCGCGAGATCCTCGAGCTCCTCGCCGCCGCGCTCACGCGCGCACCGCTCGAACGCTCCACCGCGTTCCGCAACTTCGTGGCCGAGCGCCCCGAGGTGGCCAGGTACGCGCGCTTCCGGGCCGCGGGCGAGCGGATGGGCTCCGACTGGCACGCGTGGCCGGCCCACATGCGCGACGGCGTGATCGGCTTCACCGACATCGACCCCACCGCCGACAGCTACCACCGGTACGTCCAGTGGATCGCCCACGAGCAGCTCGGCGAGCTGCGCGGCCGGCTCGACCGGCGTGGACAGGTGCTCGCGCTCGACCTGCCCCTCGGGAGCCACCCGCTGGGCTACGACGTGTGGTGCGCACCCGCGGCGTACGGCCAGGGCGCGCAGGCCGGGGCGCCGCCGGACGCGTTCGCACGCGACGGGCAGGCCTGGGGCTTCCCGCCCGTACACCCCGAGGCGGCACGCGTCGACGGCAACGCCGCGTTCCGGGCCTGCCTCGCGCACCACTTCGAGTTCGCGCGCCTCCTCCGCATCGACCACGTGATGGGCCTCCACCGCCAATGGTGGGTCCCCGACGGCGGCACCGCGGCCGACGGAGCGTACGTGCGCTATCCGGCCGAGGAGCTGTGGGCGCTCGTGTGCCTCGAGGCGTCGCGGGCGGGAGCCACGGTCGTGGGCGAGAACCTCGGCACGGTGCCCACCGAGGTCGACGAGGCGCTGCTCCACCACGGCGCGCTCGGCATGTCGGTCGCCCAGTTCCGCCACGACCCGCACGCGGTGGCCGACACCCCCGCGGGGACCGTCGCGATGTGGGGTACCCACGACATGCCGACGTTCGCGGGCTGGCACGGCGCGCGCGCCGCGACCGATGGTGCGGCGGAGGCACCCTGCGACCTGCGGGCGGACTTCGACGCGTTCCTCGTCGCCCTCACCGACAGCGCCGCCGACGTCGTGATGGTGGGCCTCGACGACCTCGACCTCGACCCCACCACCCAGAACGTGCCCGGCACGGTCGGCGAGGAGAACTGGTGCGTCCCCGCGTCGGTCCGGCTCGACCAGCTCGACGCCGACCCCGGGCGGGTCGGGTCGCTGCGCCTCCTCGCCGAGCGCCGGGGCCGGTCGGGCCCGCCGGGGGTGCCGGTCGCGCCGTACGGCACGTCGACCGACATCAGCCTGCTCGGCGACCTGGACCTCTACCTGTTCAACGAGGGCCGCCACACGGCGATCCACACCAAGCTCGGCGCGCACCCCATCGACAGCGACGGGACGCGCGGCACCTACTTCGCCGTGTGGGCGCCCGACGCGTCGGCGGTCTCGGTGATCGGCGACTTCAACGCCTGGGACGGCAACCGCCACCCGCTGCACCCGGCCGGCGAGTCGGGGATCTGGGAGGGCTTCCTCCCCGGGGTGGGCCGGGGCACGATCTACAAGTACCTGGTCGTCTCCCGCTTCGGCGGCCACCGCTACGAGAAGGCCGACCCGTTCGCGTTCCACACCGAGGTGCCGCCGCGCACCGCGTCGGTGGTCTGGGACCTCGACTACGAGTGGCGCGACGCCGCGTGGATGGCGCGCCGCCCGGAGACCGCCGGCGTCGACCGCCCGATCTCGATCTACGAGGTCCACCTCGGCTCCTGGGCCCGGGTCCCCGAGGAGGGCAACCGCTCCCTGACCTACCGGGAGATCGCGCCCCGCCTCGCCGACCACGTCGAGCGGCTCGGGTTCACCCACGTCGAGCTGATGCCGGTGATGGAGCACCCGTTCTACGGGTCGTGGGGCTACCAGATCACCGGCTACTTCGCCCCGACCGCGCGCTACGGCTCCCCCCAGGACTTCATGTTCCTCGTGAACCACCTGCACCAGCGCGGGATCGGCGTGATCCTCGACTGGGTGCCGTCGCACTTCCCGAGCGACGCGCACGGCCTCGCGTTCTTCGACGGTACCCACCTCTACGAGCACAGCGACCCGCGCCAACGCATCCAGCCAGACTGGGACAGCTACCAGTTCAACTACGGACGCAACGAGGTCCGCAGCTTCCTCACCAGCAACGCGCTGTTCTGGCTCGAGCGCTACCACACGGACGGGCTGCGGACCGACGCCGTCGCCTCCATGCTCTACCTCGACTACTCGCGAAAAGAGGGCGAGTGGGTGCCCAACCGCTACGGCGGCCGCGAGCACCTCGAGGCGATCGACCTCCTGCGCGGCGTGAACGCGGCGATCGGCGCGCACGTGCCGGATGCGCTCACGTTCGCCGAGGAGTCCACCGCGTGGCCCGGCGTCACGCGCCCGAGCGACGCGGGTGGGCTCGGCTTCTGGTTCAAGTGGGACATGGGGTGGATGCACGACTCGCTCCGCCACTTCGAGCGCGACCCGATCCACCGCGGCTTCCACCTCGACGACCTCACGTTCCGCATGCTCTACGGCGAGAGCGAGCAGTACCTCCTCCCGCTCTCGCACGACGAGGTGGTGCACGGCAAGGGGTCGCTGCTGGGGAAGATGCCCGGCGACGACTGGCAGCAGTTCGCCAACCTCCGGCTCCTGTTCGGCTACCAGCACGCGATGACGGGCAAGAAGCTGCTGTTCCAGGGCGGCGAGCTCGCGAGCCGCACCGAGTGGAGCCACGAGGAGTCGCTCCCCTGGCACCTCCTCGACGGCGAGGCCCACGCGGGGATGCTGCGCTGGGTCGCGCACCTCAACGAGCTGCACCGCAGCGTGCCCGCACTGCACCAGCGCGACTGTGGCGGCGGCGGCTTCGAGTGGATCGACTGCACCGACCAGGAGCGCGCCGTCCTCACGTGGCTGCGCCTCGGCCACGACCCCTCCGACCCCGTCGTCGTGGTCGCGAACCTCACTCCGGTCCCCCGCGACCCGTACGTGGTGGGGGTGCCGTTCGGGGGGACGTGGACGGTGATCGCCGACAGCGACGAGTCCCGCTTCTGGGGCAGCGGCTACCGGGGGGCGCCCGAGCCGTCCGACCCGGGCTGGTCCGACCTCGTCGCCCGCGACGAGGGTGCCCACGGCCGCCCCCACTCGCTGTCGCTGCGCGTCCCCCCGCTCGCCGTGCTGTTCCTGCGACAGGCATGACCCAGCCCCGTCACGTCGTCTTCCACCTGCACTGCTACCAGCCGCCGCGCGAGGACCCGTGGACGGGCGCGATGCCGGTGGAGCCGTCGGCGTTCCCCGCGCACGACTGGAACCAGCGCGTCACCGACGAGTGCTACCGGCCGTTGCGCGCCGCCCGCCTCCACGACGACCGCGGCTTCGTCGTCGACGCGCACAACCTCTACCGCGACATCAGCGTGGACATGGGTGCCACGCTCCACCGCTGGGTCGCGGCGCACGCGCACGACGTCGACGAGGCGATCCGCGCCGCCGACGCGGATGCCGCGCACCTCCACGCCGGTCACGGCTCGGCGATCGCGCAGCCGTACGTCCACGCGATCCTCCCCCTGGCCACGGCGCGCGACAAGGACACGCTCGTGCGCTGGGGCATCGCCGACTTCCGCCACCGGTTCGGACGCGAGCCCGAGGGCATCTGGCTCCCCGAGGCCGCGGTCGACGTCGACACGCTGGAGTGCCTCGCCGTCCACGGCCTCCGCTACACGATCCTGGGTCAGCACCAGGCGGCGCGCGTCCGCGACGCCGACGGCGCGTGGGTCGCCGCCACCGGCGCGCTCGACCCCGCGCGTCCGTATCTCGCCCGCCTCCCGTCGGGCCGCGCCATCACCGTCTGCTTCTACGACGGCGCGCTGTCCCACGCGATCGCGTTCGACCGCACGCTCCTCGACGACGGCGCCCGCCTCGCCGACGCGGTCGCGGCCCGGGCCGAGACCGTGGCGGGACCCGCGCTCGTGGTCGTCGCCACCGACGGCGAGACCTTCGGGCACCACCACCGGTTCGGCGAGATGGCCCTCGCCCGGGCGCTGCACGACCTGTCCGAGCGCGACGGCATCACCGTGGGCGGCCTCGGCGCGTTCCTCGACGCGCACCCGGCGGTCGACGAGGTGGAGATCGCGTCGCCGAGCGCGTGGAGCTGCGCACACGGCGTGGAGCGCTGGCGGGCCGACTGCGGCGACGTCACCGGCGGCGAGCCCCACTGGAACCAGCGCTGGCGAGCGCCGCTGCGCGACGCCATCGACCTGCTCGCCTCCCGCGCCGGCGACTGCTACGAGACCGCCGCGGGCGAGATCGTCGATGATCCCTGGGCGGCGCGCGACGCGTACGGCGACGTGGTCGACGGGAGCCTGGCCGAGCGCGAGGCGTTCGCCCGCACGCAGACGCGCGACGCCGATCCCGACACGGCCACGGTTGCGCGGCTGCTCGGCCTGCTCGAGCTCCAGCGCCACGTGCTGTTCTCGTTCAGCAGCTGCGCGTGGTTCTTCGCCGACTGTGCGGGCATCGAGACGCTCATCTCGCTGCATCACGCGGCGCGGGTGGTGGAGCTCGTGCGCGCGCTGACGGGTGTGGACCTCGACGGTGAGGTCGAGACCGCCCTCGCGCCGATGCAGTCGAACGACCGCGACGCTGGTGACGGCCCTTCCCTGTGGCGCGCGGCCCGTGCGGCTGCGGTCACGCCCGCCCACGTCGCCGCGTGGTGGGGCGCGCAGGCCCTCGTGGGCGTGGCCACGCCCCAGGTGGGCCGCCTGCGTGTGGCGGCGCACGACGTGGTGTCCGAGGGCCCGGCCGACGCGCCCACTGCGGTGACCGCGGCGGTCGTGGTCGTCGACGAGGCCACCGGCACCCCGACGAGGCACGCCGTGGTCGCCCGGGCGGACGGCGCGCACCTCACCGTGTCCGTGGGCGAGCGGCGGTTCGCGCTCGCCGACCTCCCCGCCGATCCCCGCACCACGGTCGTGGCCGCGTGGTGGCACCGGCTGCTCGACGCACCGGAGCCCCCATCGGTCGCCGCGGTGCGCGCCCTGGTGGAGGCCGGGGAAGCCGCCGCTGTCACTCCCGACCGCGAGCTCGTGGAGGCCGCGCTGCTGCGGGTGGCCCCGGCCGCGGTGCACCGGGCCGCCGACGCGCCCGTCGACGGCCTGGCCGACCTCGCGTTCGTGGTCGACGCCCTCGCCGGCGCGCTGCCCAGCCGGCTGCGCTGGACCGCCCAGAACGCGCTCCTCGCGGCACGCGACCACACGCTCCCCGGGATGCAGGCTCGCGACGACGAGGCCGCCGCGTGCTGGCGCGGGGCGTACTCCCGCGCGGCCGAGCTCCTCGCGGTCGCGGCCGACCCCGCCTGACCACACGCTCGGACCGAGCTGCCCGAGTGTGCGGCTCTTCCGGGCGGGGAGGCGCAACGCCGCACCTTCCACGAGCCGAACGTCGCTTTCGCCCCGTGCCCGTTCGGCTGAGCGAACCCCGGGTCGCGACGCACGGACACGACGTCAGGCTCGCGCGACCAGCCAGGCCTCGCCGTGTCCTTCGCCGGCGGCGACGACGTCGAGTGCGGCGAACGCCGCCGGGAGCTCACCCGGGCGCACCCGGAAGCGCCCGGGCTCGGCCCCGACCTCGCTGAGCGCGGTGATGGCCAGGAGCCCGCCCGGCGCCAGCCGTTCGACGACGGCGCGGTCGAGGCGGGGGTCCCGGAACCGGTGGCAGAGCACGACGTCGACGGGTGGTCCGGAGGGGAGCCCGTCGTCGAGGTCGACCACGTCGAACCGGCACCGGTCGCTCACGCCGCTGCGTCGGGCCAGGTCCCCAGCCTGGCCGATGGCCACCGGGGAGCAGTCGAGCCCCCACACCTCGAGCCCCCGTTCGGCCAGCCACACGGCTCCGTACCCCTGTCCGCAGGCGATGTCCAGGGCGTTCCCCGCGGACGGGAAGCAGTGCTCGAACGGCGCGAGGAGCGCAGGCGCAGCGGCCGAACCGATCGGCGCGGCTCCGAGACGCGCGTACCGGTCGTCCCAGCGGACGCGGTCCTCCTCGGTCACGGCGCCACCGTACGGGAACCGTCCCTCGACCGCGCGGCCACCGACGGCGCGCCGCGGCTCAGCCGAGCGGCAGGGTGTTGGGCGGTTCCCAGGTGGCCAGGGGGCCGGTGGCCAGGCCGGGAGCGCTCGCGAAGCGGGGCCGCAGCTGCACCGCGAGGCCGTAGTCGCCCGGCTCCTCGTTGGTGACCTCGGCGCCGAAGCGCCGCCAGCTGCCGTCGGCCGGCTCCGGCTCGAGGGTCATCGGCACCACGACCGGGTCGACGAGCTCGTCGTCGGGCCCGATGGTGCCGCACCACAGCTCGACCTCGACCTCGCTCGCGTCGAGACCGCCCAGGTCGACCTCGACGATCACCCGGTGTCCGGCGCTGGCGGTGACGTGCTCGGCGTGGCGCATCGTCTGCACGGACACGCCCGGCCAGTGCGCGGCGATGCGCTCGCGCCAGGCCACCAGCTCACGGGCCCGACGGAAGCCGTCGGCGGTGGTCTCGTCGGATCGGAGCCGCGCCGGGATGTACCACTCGTCCACGTACTCGCGCAGCATGCGCGTCGCGCTGATCTCCGGACCCAGCCGCGCCAGCGCCGCCTTCGACCGGCGCATCCACTCCCGCGGGATGCCCGAGCCGTCACGGTCGTAGAACTCGGGCACCACGCCGCCTTCGAGGATCGTCATGAGCGCCGCGGCCTCCGCGGTGTCGCGCGCCTCGACGTCGTCGATCCACTCCTGCGACGGCAGCGACCAGCCGAGGTCGTTGTCGTAGAGCTCGGCCCACCAGCCGTCGAGGATCGAGCAGTTCAGCGAACCGTTGAGCGCGACCTTCATCCCGCTCGTGCCGCACGCCTCGAACGGGCGGCGGGGGGTGTTGAGCCAGAGGTCGACGCCGCGCACGAGCATGCGCCCGACGCCGATGTCGTAGTCCTCGATGAAGACGAGGCGGTTGCGCCACTCGATCTCCATCGCGAGCTGGGCGACGGTGCGCAGCAGCTCCTTGCCCGGCTCGTCGGCCGGGTGAGCCTTCCCGGCGAACACGATCTGCACCGGGCGCTTCTTCGAGGTGAGCAGCTCGAGCAGGCGCTCGCGGTCGCGCAGCAGGAGCGTCGCCCGCTTGTACGGCGCGAACCGGCGGGCGAAGCCGATCGTGAGCACGCCGGGGTCGAGGATCTCCTCGCACCACGCGGTCTCCTGCTCGGTCATGCCGCGCGCGAGCAGGCCCGCCTTCACCCGTTTGCGGGCGAACGCCACCAGTCGCTCGCGCTGGGTGCGCCGGATCGCCCACAGCTCCTCGTCGGCGATCTCCTCGACCCGGGCCCAGCGGTCGGGGCTCGCCTCGGGCCAGTCGGAGCCGACCGTGCGGTCGAGCAGGTCGTCGATCTCGCGCGACACCCAGCTCAGCGCGTGGACGCCGTTGGTCACCGACCCGATCGGGATCTCGTCGGTTCGGGTACCGGGCCAGAGGGGGGCGAACATCTCACGGCTCACCTCGCCGTGCAGCTGCGACACGCCGTTGGCGCCACCGGCGAGCCGCAGGCTCATCGCCGCGAGGTTCAGCACCGCGCCGTCGGGGGTGCCCGGCTCGTGGCCGAGGCTCATGAGCGTGTCGATCCCCACGCCGCACTCCGCGGCCCACCCGCCGAAGTAGCGCTCGACGAGGTCGCGCGTGAACCGGTCGATGCCCGCGGGCACCGGGGTGTGGGTCGTGAAGAGCTGACCCGGGCGCGTCGCCTCGATCGACTCCTCGAACGACAGCCCGTCGTCGACGACCCGGCGGCGGATCCGCTCGAGCGCGAGGAAGCCCGCGTGGCCCTCGTTCATGTGGAAGACCTGCGGGTCGAGGCCGAGGGCGTCGAGCAGCCGCACACCGCCCACGCCGAGGAGGATCTCCTGGCGGATGCGCTGCTCCTCGTCGCCGCCGTAGAGCCGGTCGGTGACGTTGCGGCCGGCATGGTCGTTGCCGTCGATGTCGGTGTCGAGCAGGTACAGGTCCACCCGGCCGACCTGCGCCTTCCAGACCTGCGCGTACACCGGCACGCCGGCGAGGTCGACGTGGATGCGCACGTCGGGCACCAGCGACAGCGCCATCGCGGCGGGGTTCAGTCGCTTGAAGTGCTCGTGCTGCCAGCCGGCGCGGTCGAGGCCCTGCTGGAAGTAGCCGTGGTGGTAGAAGAGCCCGAGCCCCACCAGCGGCACGCCGAGGTCGTTGGCCGCCTTGAGGTGGTCGCCGGCGAGGATGCCGAGACCGCCCGAGTACTGGGGCAGCGCCTCGGCCAGTCCGAACTCGGGGCTGAAGTAGGCAACGAGTCCGAGCGCGTCGGGACGCTCCCGCTGGAACCACCGGGGCGCGGTGCGGCGGCGCTCGAAGTCGTCGGCGAGCTCGGTGGCCGCGGCCACGAACGCGGCATCGGCGGCGACGGCGTCGAGGCGCTCCTGGGGCACCCGGCCGAGGAGGCCGAGCGCGTCGACGCCGTCGGCGTCCCACAGCGCTGGGTCGATCCGGCGGAACAGGTCCTGGACCCGCTCGTCGGCCACCGCGGCGAGGTCCCACGCCAGGCGCGTCAGGGGCGCGAGCGCCTCCGGCAGTCGCGTCGAGACCCGGAAGCCATGAGCAGCCCGCATGCCCGGAACCTATCCAGCCGTCGGGGTCGGTTGGGAGGCGGTTGTGTGAACGCTCAGCGACCGAAGCCGTCGGCGAGCATCTCCGCCATCGCCCAGCCGTAGGCGATGACCGCCTCGCCCGACGCGGGGTCGACGGTGCCGATGATCTCGGTGGCGGCCTTGCCGCCCGCCTTCACCGCGCGGGTGTCGAACACGGGCTCCGGGCCGCCGCCGGTGGCCACCCGGAAGGAGCGGTCGTCGTAGCGGGCGTCACAGCCGAACCGCCGGGCCAGGCGCCGGCCCCAGGCCCGCTCCTCGCCGTTGGGGTTGTACTTCGGGCGCGGACAGACGTCGGCGAGGCCACCGAGCAGGGCGTACGCGGCGGGCTGGGCCATCCGCCCCGCGACGAGGACGTCCTCGTCGGGGAACGAGATCGCCGCCCGGCGGTACAGCTCGCCGACCAGCTCCTCGAGCGCTGGACGGGCGTTCTTGCCCTTCCGGATCGCACCGAGGCCCCAGAGGATGCACGGCGTGCCGCCGATGCGCTCCAGGGAGCCGAACAGGAAGCCGGAGAGCACCTCTTCGTGGTTGGTCAGCACGACCAACGGGAAGTGCTCCACGTGCTGATCGAGCTGCTCGTCTGCGAGCGGCAACCCGACCGAGTGCACGAGTTGGCCGAGCTCATCGAGCTCGGCTGGCTTCAAGGACACGGAATCGCGGGACTCGACTGCCATGACCATCCATTGTCCCCGATGACGAGGGATTTCGGCCAGTCGACCCCCCCCGACCCCCCGAATCCTCCGCTCTTGGCGTCACTCGTGCCGCTGTCGGCGGCACGAGTGACGCAAAAACAGGTCGTGAGGGCCGGGGGGGTCAGTCAGATGCGGAGGTCGGCGGTGACGCCG
>JBAZYX010000035.1:0-30498 GCA_041659105.1 Acidimicrobiia bacterium | reverse complement strand
AGGTGCGCTGGTCGATGCCGAGACCCTTGCCGAGGTAGCGACCGAAGGTCTTGTAGCGGCGGCGGATCGCCTCGAACGCGGTGTCGACGTACTTGCGGTCGGGTGGGGGAGCGGCGCCGGAGCGGACGCTCTGGAGGTGGTCGGCGACGACCGTCTCGCGTGATGCGCCGAGCGTGGTGAGCACGAGCGCGGCGGGCCAGCCGGAGCGGTCGTCGAGGAGCGTGCACTGCACCCACTGGGGGAGCGGCCGCCGGGCGAGGGCGCGCAGCAATGCGCCGTCGCGCCTTCGGGTCTCGGCGCTCGTCACCGACCCGGCCGCGGCCTCCAGCGCCGCGTCGTCGACGGGCACCGCCCGTTCATCGGGAGCCGGGCACGCGTCGGCCAGGCCGAGCGCGGCCAGCCGGGTCCGGTCGTCGGGGGTGATCCCCGCCAGCCCGTCGGTGCGGAACAGCCGCCCCCACCGCACCCGGCGGCCGTCGAAGGTCTGGTAGCCGCCGAGGTCGCGCGTGTTGGGCGTGCCGTCGAGGCCGACGTACCGGTCGCCCACGATCGGCCCGCGGCTGGCCTTGCGGGGCACGACCTCGAAGTAGAGGGGCCGGCCCGGGTCGGCCTTGGGGATCGTGACCTCGTTGCCGCTGCGCACCACTGCGACCGGCGTCGTGCGGTCGATGCTCGTGGCCGAGGGTCCCGCGTAGACGCGGACCGGGTTGCGCGCAGTCTCCCAGCTCACGGTGCACGCGACGCGCGTGGAGCAGTCGGCCCGGGCGCCCAGCACGCGGGGGGACGTGGCGTCGAGCGCGGTCGGCCCGGGGTGCCCGAGACCGACGCCGAGGACGATCGACGCGGCGCCGACGAGCGCGGCGAAGTTCAGGCCGAGCCCGCCGCCATCTGGCCCATGGCGTCGATGAACGCGTCGGGGTTGGAGGTCTTGCCCACCACCATGTCGCGCATGAGCCCGAGGCCACCGGGGAACTCCGGCGGCACGAAGTACTCGAAGCCGTCGTCCTCGATCGCGGCGGCGATGCTCGCGGCGCAGTCGGCCGCGGGGACCAGCGGGCCCGCGTAGCCCGCGGCGTCGTTGCCGGGGAGATCCCAGATCTCGGTGTCGATCGGGCCGGGGAGCGTGAGCTTCACCTCGACGCCCGTGCCGTGGAGGTCGATCGCCATCGACTCGCACCAGCCGGCCATCGCGAACTTCGACGCGCAGTACGCGGCTTCGTGGGCGATGCCGATGCGGCCGCCCATGCTCGAGACGAACACCACGCAGCCACGGTCGCGCTCGATCCAGCGGGGGAGCAGCGCGAGCGTCATGCGGACGGGGGACGTGAAGTTGACCCGCATCGTCTCGTCGACGAGCTCCGGCGTGAGCCGGGGGACGGGCACCCGCTTCGGGATCGCGGCGTTGTGCACGACGCAGTCGAGGCCGCCGAACGCGTCCCAGGCCTCCTCGGCCACGGCCACGGCGCGGTCGAGGTCGCCGAGGTCGGCCGTCCACATCCGTGACTCGGGTGCGTGCACGCGGCACGCGTCGAGCACCGCGGCGAGGCGGTCCGCCCGCCGGGCGACGATGCCGACGGTGGCCCCGCGCTCGGCGAGCATCGGTGCCAGCGCCGCGCCGATCCCCGACGACGCGCCGGTGACGAGGATCGTCGAGCCCGCGATGTCCATTCGTGCCCCCTGGTCGGCCGGTCGGCGACCGTATCACCGGGACTTCACCGATTCCTCACATTCGCCCGCCAAGATGGCCGGGTGCGGATGCAGCGGTTCGTCGCCACCGGTCTGGCCTGTGCCACCCTCGTCCTCGTCCTCGGCCTGGGTGCCGGGGTCGCAGCCGCCGCCGACGCGCCCAGGCCGTCCACCGCGTCGGGCCCGGCGCAGTGCGCCCGGTTGCAGGAGCGCATCGCCCAGGTCCCCGGGATCCAGCAGCGAATCCGCGCCCAGATCGACACGCTCGAGCGGCGCCTCGACGCCGTCGCCGACCCCCAGCGCCAGGCCCGGCTCGCGGCCGACCTCCAGCCCCGGATCGACAAGCTCGAGCAGCTCGGCCGTCGGCTCTCCGCCCAGGTCGCGCTGGCCGAGCGGATCTGCGCGCGCTGGACCTGACCCGCGCGGTCACGCGGGTCGCCCACCCCGCCTCGTGTGGCGGTGACCCGCCCCGGCGTGGTCGAATCGAGCCGTGACGGCCACGGACGACAGATCCGAGGAGGTCGCGGCCCCCGCCGCGACCGGGGACGGGATCCCGGCGGCCTACACCTTCACCCACCGCCAGATCCAGATGGTGCTGGTGGGCCTCATGGCCGGGTCGTTCCTGGCCGCGCTCGACCAGACCATCATCGCCACCGCGCTGCCGAAGATCGTCGGCGACTTCGGAGGGGTGGACCAGCTGGCCTGGATCGCGTCCATCTACCTGCTCACCTCCACCGCGGCGATGCCGCTCGTGGGGAAGCTGAGCGACATCTACGGGCGGCGGCTGCTCTTCCAGGTGTCGATCGTGGTGTTCATGTTCGGCTCGTTGATCGCCGGCATGTCGCAGACGATGAGCCAGCTGATCGCGGCGCGCGCGGTGCAGGGCTTCGGCGCGGGCGGCCTCGTGGTCCTCAACTTCGGCGTCCTCGCCGACATCGTCGCGCCGCGCGAGCGCGGCAAGTACCAGGGCTACGTGGCGTCCGTCTGGGCCGTGGCGAGCGTGCTCGGCCCGCTCGTGGGCGGGTTCTTCGTCGACAACCTCACCTGGCGGTGGATCTTCGTCATCAACATCCCCATCGGGTTCGTCGCGTTGCTCATCACCTCGGCGGTGCTCCACCTCCCGCCCCGCTCCCGCGACCGCGTGCCCATCGACTACACGGGGGCGGCGCTGCTCATGGCCGTGATCGTGAGCCTCCTGCTCGTCACCGAGTGGGGCGGCGACCGCTACGACTGGCTGTCACCCGAGATCGTCGGCCTGCTCCTGGCCGGGGCGGCGCTGCTCGCGCTGTTCGTCGTGGTCGAGCGGCGCGCGGTCGACCCGATCATCCCGCCCCGGCTGTTCTCGATCTTCACGGTTCGGATCAGCGCCGCCACCGCGACCGTCTTCGGGATGCTCATGTTCGGGACGATCCTCTTCGTGCCCGTCTACTTCCAGATCGTGCGGGGCGACACCGCGACCAACGCCGGGCTGCTGCTCCTCCCGCAGATGATCGGCATCCTCACGGCGACGATCGCGGCCGGACGGCTCACCACGCGGTACGGCCGCTACAAGATCTTCCCGATCGTCGGTCTCACCTTCATCGCGGGCGCGTTCCTGGTGCTGTCGCGCATCGAACCCGAGACGTCGGTGTGGGTGGCCATCTTCTGCATGGTCTTCGTCGGCGCCGGCATCGGCATGACCACGCCCGCGCTGATGCTCGCGGTGCAGAACGTCGTGCCGACGCCCGACGTCGGCTCGGCCACCTCGATGATGACCACCGTCCGGTCAATGGGTGCGTCGGTCGGCGCCGCGGTGCTCGGCGCCGTGCTCACCACCCGGCTCGACACCGAGCTCGCCGCGAACCTCGGCCGCACGGCCCAGCGCATCGATCCCGCGTTGCTGCGGGGGAGTCCCGATCAGATCGGCGCGCTCCCGAAGGCGGTCGAAGCCGGCGTGATCGAGTCGTTCGCCAACGCGCTGTCGACAGTGTTCCTCGCCGCGGTGCCGATCGCGATCCTGGCGCTGGTCCTGGTGCTGTTCCTGCCCGAGCTGCCGCTGCGCACGCGGACGGAGATGGTGGAGAGCAGCCCGCCGATGGGGTGACCCGCCCGGCACGCGAACGCGCGACGGGAGCGCCGACTCAGTAGCCCAGCGATGTGGTGGTGGTCCAGCCCGCGTCGGCCGCGGCGTCGGCGAACGCGGGGTCGGCGCGGACGGTGGGGGAGAAGTACACGTAGTAGCCCGCAGCGATGCTGCGGACGCGGGGTGATGCGGCGAGGAGGTCGGAGAGCTGGGCCCGCCGCCAGCTGCCGACGCGGTCGAGCGCGTCGCGCGTGACGAAGATCTGCGTGACGGGCGGCGGGGTGACGCGCGGGTCGTCGAACGGCTCCTGGCAGATGTCGAACGACTCGAGGCCCTTCCACCGGTTGAACACCGCGGGGACGAACATCCGCGTGAGCTTGGTGAAGTTCTTGACATACTGCGCGCTCGTGTAGTCACCGTCGATCGGCGCGACGTACAGCGCGAGGTGCGTGCCCTCGGGATCGCGCTCGTAGGTGTCGAGGTTCTGGAGCATGCCTCGGGTGACCTCGAGGCCGAGCGGCTTCACGTCCTTGCGGAACAGCTTCTCGAGCGCGGCTTCGTCCGACGGCGGGAGCCCGGACTGCGCGGCCCCGGCCGGTCGGGGAGCGACGGCGACGACGAGAGCGAGGGCGAACCCGACGACGAGGACGACGACCGCGAGCGCGGCGGCGCGCGGGCGCGCCAGGGTCACGCGTGCACCTCCACCGGCGTGCCCAGGGGGACGCTGGCGGCGAGCTTGGTGATCGCCTCGTTGCTCATCCGGACGCAGCCGTGGCTCACGTCCTTGCCGAGCACCGACGCGTCGTTGTTGCCGTGGATGCCCACCTCGGCGTCGCCCCCGTTGAACTCCGCGAGGGTCTCGGAGTGGCTCGACAGCCCGAACGCGTACGGCCCGTACACGGT
This sequence comes from Acidimicrobiia bacterium, assembly GCA_041659105.1. Taxonomy (GTDB): domain Bacteria; phylum Actinomycetota; class Acidimicrobiia; order IMCC26256; family PALSA-555; genus CAIUKV01. Next base: position 25,847 of record JBAZYX010000035.1, on the reverse strand, counting down.
GGTGGGGTCGGGGGCCTTCAGGAGCACGCGGAGGTAGAACTCCCCGATGGGCGTGGGTGTCTCGGGCGCGCCGACGGCCACGGTGTCCTCCAGGTACACGCCGTTGCCGTCGTGGACGGTGAGCTCGTGGTCGCTGAGGTCGACCTCGATCCGGAAGCGGCTCGGAACGAGGCGCACGTCGGTCGCCTTCACCCAGCCCGTGCTGCCGTTCGGGCGCACCGGCAGCAGCACCTTCACCCACCCGTTGCGCTGCTCGTCGGAGTAGAAGACCGTGTTGGTCGGGTAGCGGCTGTCGTCGTTGACGTACCAGGGGTTCTCGAACTGCCGGCTCGGCGTGGTCGCGCCGGGGCGGTCGTAGACCTGCACCAACGGGACCGTGGCCTGGACGATCCAGCTGCCGCGCGTCGGGAGCGTGGTCCCCGTGGGCGCGGCGGCAACCGAGAGCGGCGTCTTCTTGTCGGCCAGGGACGGGCGGGTGTCGCTGCCACCCGTGCACGCCGTCGCGAAGAGGGCGAGGCCGGCAACGAGCGCGAAGAGGAGACGGGGTGCGCGGCGCATCGGCGCCGAATCGTACCGGCGCACCGTCACGAGCCGGACGCGGCCATCCGGCTCCCGAGCGCACGCAGCTGGCGAGTGGCCGAGCCGAGCGTGAGCTCGTTGACCTTGGCCCAGGTGAAGTAGCGGCGCAGCGGGTAGTCGACGTCGGCGCCGAGACCGCCGTGGACGTGCTGCGCGGCGTGGGCCACGCGCTGGCCGCCCTCGGCGGCCCAGAACTTCGCGATCGCCACCTCGTCGGCCGCAGGGAGACCCGCGGACAGCCGCCAGGCCGCCTGCCATGCGGTGAGGCGGATCGCCTCCGTGTCGATGAACGCGTCGGCGGCGCGCTGCGACACCGCCTGGAACAGCGCGATCGGCTGGCCGAACTGCTCGCGCGTCGTGGCGTGCTCTGCGGTCATGCGCAGGGCCTGCTCGCTCACGCCCACCTGGGTGAGGCAGAGGCCGCAGGTGACGTGCTCGACGATCATCGTGACGACGGCCGCGCCCGCGGCGGGGTCGCCGAGCGCCTCCCCGGGCGCGTCGGCGAGGTCGACGCGGTACTGCGGCTCGCCGTTCGTCATCGTGAAGCGGGTGAGGGTGACCGCGGGATCCCGCGGGTCGACGAGGAACACGCCCGTGCCGATCCCGGCTCGCGCCGGCACGAGCAGCCGCTCGGCGAGGTGGGCGACCGGCACGCAGTGCTTCGTCCCGGTGAGGCGCCACCCGTCGATCCCGAGATCGGCGGTCGTGGTGGGCGACGCGGGGTCGTCGTTGCCCGGCTCCTGGAGCGCCGGGCCGAGGATGGTCTCACCCGCGGCGGCCGGCGCCACCCAGCGGTCGCGCTGGGCGTCGTCGCCGAAGCGCGCGATCGGGAGCGCCCCGCCGACGATGCTCGCGAGCACCGGCACCATCGCCACGTGCCGCCCCACGGACTCGAGCGCGATCGCGGTCTCGAGGAACGAGCCGCCCCCGCCCCCGACCGCCTCGGGGAGCCCCGCGCCGAGCACGCCCGCCTGCCCGAGCGCCGCCCACGCGTCCCGGTCGAACCAGTCGGGTTCGCGCTCGACCGCGGTCAGCCGCTCCTGGGTCGCGAAGTCGTCGAGGATCTGGTCGACGAGCGCTCGCAGGGCCTGCTGGTCGTCGCTGAACGAGAAGTCGAGCGTTTCCACGCGGCCGCCTAGCGCTTCGCCCGGGGGAACCCGAGCCCGAACATGGAGATGAGGTCGCGCTGGACCTCGTTGGTCCCGCCGCCGAACGTCAGCACGAGCGTCCCCTGGTAGGTGGACTCGAGCCGGCTCCGGATCTCGGCCGCGGTCTCGCCCCGCAGGGCCGACTCGGGGCCGAGGACCTCCATCAGCAGCCCGTAGGCCTCGAGGTAGAGCTCGGTGCCGAAGACCTTCGTCGACGACGCGTCCGCGGGGGAGACCGCGCCCTGCGTGGCCGACCACGCGACCTTCCAGTTCAGGAGGCGCAGGTACTCGAGCTTGGCCCGCACCCGCGCCAGGTTCACCTGCACCCACTCCTGGTCGATCACGCGCCGCCCGTCGGCCAGCTCGGTGTCCTTCGCCCAGGCCACGACCTCGTTGAGCCGCCGGACCACCCAGCCCGCCGGCGCGATCGCGACGCGCTCGTGGTTGAGCTGGTTGGTGATGAGCGACCAGCCCTGGTTCACCTCGCCGACGACGTTGCCGGCGGGGACGCGCACGTTGTCGTAGTAGGTGGAGTTGGTGCGGCCGCCGCCCATGATGTGGATCGGCGTCACGGAGAACCCGGGTGTGTCGGTGGGCACGATGATGATCGAGATGCCCTTGTGGCGCGGCGCCTCGGGATCGGTGCGACACGCGAGCCACACGTAGTCGGCGTGCTCGGCGATGCTCGTGTAGATCTTCTGCCCGTTGATGAGCCACTCGTCGCCGTCGCGCTCGGCCCGGGTCCGCAGCGCGGCGAGGTCGGTGCCGGCGCCGGGCTCCGAGTAGCCGATCGCGAACTGGATCTCCCCGGCGAGGATGCGGGGCAAGAAGCTCGACTTCTGTTCCTGCGTGCCGAAGCGCATCAGCGTGGGCGCGACCGAGTTGATGGTGAGGAGCGGCACCGGGGCACCGGCCGTGTGCGCCTCCTCGATGAAGATCTGCTGCTCGATGGGCGTGCGGCCCTGGCCGCCGAACTCGACCGGCCATCCGAAGCCGAGCCAGCCGTCGGCGCCCATCTTGCGCAGGGCGGCCTTGGTCAGCACGCCGGCCGACTCGGCGCCCTCGGCCTTGAGCTCGGGGGTGACGAGGTCGGCGAAGTACGCGCGCAGCTCGTCGCGCAGGGCGAGGTGTTCGGGGCTGAGGCCGATGTGCACGGCGTCACCTTGATCGGGTCGCGCCGGGGCTGTCGAATCGGTAGCGTCGGACTCCATGAGCGACCCGGGTGCGTTGCAGGCCGCCGGTCTCTACGACCCGGAGGCACCGGGCGCGCCCGATCGGCTCGCGCTGCTCGAGCACCTCGTCGCCGAGGGTGCGACCGTGGGCGACATGGTCGAAGCCGACCGACTGGGTCGCCTGCCCGCCCTCGCCGGCCACCTCGCGCGGCGTGGCACCGGCCCGTTCCACTCCCCGGCCGAGCTCGCCGCCGCCGGGGTGGCCCACCTGGAGACCTTCGCCAAGGTGTGGCAAGCGGCGGGGCTCCCGGCCGTGCCGCCCGACGAGCACGACCTGAACGAGGAGGACGTGCAGGCCATCCGCAGCTTCGAGAGCGCGGTCGACCTGTTCGGCGAGGATGCGCTCCTCCAGTTCACCCGGGCCGTCGGGGCCGGGCTCGCCTCGATCGCCGACGCCTCGATGGCGATCTTCGGCCTGACCGTGAGCGACAGCCTGCTCGAGGAGGGCGCGAGCGAGCTCGAGTACGCCCGTGCGCTCGAGAACGGCTCCCGCCTGCTCGCCGACGTGGTGCCCCAGGTGATGGAGGCACTGCTCGTCCACCACATCGACCGCGCGGTCGACCGGTACGTCGCCGGTGGCGGTGACGATGTCGGCGCCCAGCTCGCGTACCTCGCGGTGGGCTTCGTCGACCTCGTCGAGTCGACCGCGATCATCCAGGATCTGCCTCCCGCGGACATCGCGTCCGCCATCTCGGCGTTCGAGCACCGCGCCACCGAGGTGGTGGCCGCGCACGGCGGCCGCGTCGTGAAGTTCATCGGCGACGAGGTCATGTTCGTCGCGTCCACCGCCGCCGACGCGGCCGAGATCGCGCTGGAGCTGGTGGAGTTCGCCGCCGAGCACCCCGCGTTGCGCGGGCTGCGCGGCGGGCTGGCCTGGGGCGCGCTGGTGCGCGGCTACGGCGACTACTACGGGCCGGTGGTCAACATCGCGGCGCGCGCCGTGAAGGAGGCCAGGTCCGGCGAGGTGCTCGCGGAGCTGGAGCTCGTGGGTCAGGTGCAAGCGGCCACCGCGCTGCGCGTCGGCGTCCCGCAGGAGCGCGAGCTGCGCGGTTTCGTCGAGCCCGTCGTGCTGTGGCCGATCGAACGGCCCGGGTCGTGACCCCGAACCCGTTCGCCGCCGCGTCCGAGGAGCTGGCCGCGCGCGACGAGGTGCTCGCGCACCTCGTCGCCACGGTCGGACCGTGCACGATCGGTCGCGGGCGCCCCGCGCGCACCCATTTCGCCGAGCTCGCCCGCATGGTCTGCTACCAGCAGCTCGCCGGCGCGGCGGCCCGCACGATCCACGGCCGGTTCGAGGCGCTGTTCACGGGATCGCCCACGCCGGAGGGCGTGCTCGCCCTCCCCGACGCCGCGTTGCGCAGCGCCGGGCTCTCGGCGGCGAAGGGCGCATCCATCCGCGACCTCGCGGCCCGGGTGGAGGCGGGGGAGGTGCGGCTCGCGCGCATCGGTCGGTTCGACGACGACGAGGTGGTGCACCAGCTGGTGACGGTGCGCGGCATCGGTCGATGGACGGCGGAGATGTTCCTGATGTTCCAGCTCCGCCGCATGGACGTGTGGCCGGTGGACGACCTCGGGGTGCGCAAGGGGTACGCGCGCATCGCCGGCATCCCGGCGATGCCGTCGGCGCGCGACCTGGAGCCGCTCGGCGACCGCTTCCGCCCGTACCGATCGGTCGCCGCGTGGTACTGCTGGCGCGCGGTCGACACGATCGCCCCCGGCTGAGCCGGGCCCCGTCCTCCCCGGTTCAGGCGGGGTGGGGGCTCGTCACGGGCCAGAGGGGTACGCCGTGCTCCCGGTACTCGGCCTCCATGATCGCCCGCTGCACGGCGAGCGGCTGCAGGCCCATGCGCCCGCGGCGCACGTCGACCGTCTCGGGCCGCTCGATCGGCCACGGTGCGAGGGCGCCGTTGGCCGCCACCACCCACTGGGAGCCGTAGAGCTGGGGTTGGCCGTCGGCCATGCGCACCCGGTCGACGAGGCAGGCGAGGTGCCCGGGGGGTGCGTCGCCCCAGTCGACCGCGGCGTCGAGGTGCTCCAGGCAGCGGCGCTGGAGCTCGGTGTCGCCGAGCTGCGCGATGAGCCACGCGGCGTGCTCGCCGTCGATGTCGACGAGGCGGTAGCCGGGCCACGCCTCGTACTCGTCGAGCACGTCCCAGAGCCGGTCGGCGTTGCCCGGCGCCGCGGGCTGTGCGGCGCGCCGGAGCAGCTCCTGGCGGAGGGCATCGTCGCGGGGCACCACTCCTCGGTCGCGCGCCATCGCGCCACGGTAACGGGGTCGGGCGCGGGTGTGCACGGTCGAACGAGGTCCGCCATGATGCGCTCGCACACGTCCGCGCACGAGGGGGATCGGGAAGTCGATGGAGGCATCAGGGATCGCGTTGGTGACCGGGGCGAGCCGGGGGATCGGCCGCGCCGTGGCCCTCGAGCTGGCCGCCCGGGGGTTCGATGTGCTGGCGACCATGCGCGACCCGGCCGCCGGTGCGGACCTGGTCGCCGAGGCCGCCGCCGCGGGCGGCGCCCTGCGGGTCGTCCGGCTCGACGTCACCGACCCCGACACCATCGACATCCCCGACGGCCTGCGCGTGCTGGTCAACAACGCGGGCGTGGAGGCGGCGCACCCGCCGTTCGAGGACACGGCCCTCGACCTGTGGCGCCGCATGTTCGAGACGAACGTGTTCGGGCTCATCGAGGTGACCAGACGCGCCATCCCGGTCCTGCGCGCCGGCGGTGGCGGGGTGCTGTGCAACGTGACCTCGTCGTCGATCTTCGCGCCGGTGCCGTTCTACGCTCCGTACCGCGCGAGCAAGGCCGCGGTGAGCGTGCTGGGCGAGTCGCTGCGCGTGGAGCTGGCGCCGTTCGGCATCCGGGTGCTCGAGATCATGCCCGGACCGATCGAGACGGACATGCTCGCGACGTCCGACCGGCCGGCCGAGGCGATCGACTACCCCGACTACGCGGCGATGGCGCAGCGGATGTACGACGGTCGTGTCGGCAACATCGCGGGGATGGTCACGCCGGCCGCCGACGCGGCGCGGTTGATCGCCGACGCGATCCTCGACGACGCCGCGCCGCTGCGCGTCGGCTGTGACCCGCTGAGCATCGGGATGCTCGACGCGTGGCGTCAGGCGTCCGACGAGGAGTTCATGAGCGGGATCATGCCCGCCTGGGTGGGGGACACTCCCGCCTGATCACTCGGGGGGATCGCAGAGCCCGCCCCACGGGCGCGAGCCCTGCCAGGTGTAGAGCGTCCACGCGACGTCGTCCTGGTCGTACGGCGACGCGGTGTGCGGGGGCACGCCGATGAGGTCGGTGCGGCCCGCGTGGTTCGCCGCGCTGTTCCAGGTGGTCTGCAGCATCTGGTACGCGCCCATGTACGGGCCCGCGGGGTTGTACGCCGCATAGTTGCCGCTCGCCTCTCGGGTGCGCGTGCACGCGAGGAACGGCTCGTTGTGGCTGGGGTGCGTGCCCGGCGTGGGCGTGTAAGTGGGCGGCGCGGTCGGGGGAGCGGTCTTCGGCGCGGTCGTGGCGGTGGTCGACGGCTCGCGGGGCGCGGTGGTCTCCACCCCGGTGGCGGCGGGAGGCGGCGCGGTGGTGGGGGGCGTGGCCGCGATCCGGCGGCGCTCCTGGGCGTCGACGAGGAGCGCGTCGATGGCCTGGCCTTGCTGCTTCACCTGGTCGAGCGCCGCGTCGGCCGCGTCCTTGGCCGTGCGCAGATCGGCCCGCTGGGCCGCGAGCTTGGTGGAGGTGGTCCGGAGGTCGGCAGCCGTGGCGTTGTCGCGGGCGTTGAGCCGGCCGAGGAACTGGGCCCGCCGTGCCGCGCTCAGCGGGTCGTCGGCGCCGATCACGCTGCCGAGGTCGTGGCCGGAGCGCTTGTACGCCTCGACGGCCCGCGTCCGGGTGAGCGTGCGCAGCTCGCCGACCTGGGCGGCCAGCGCCGGGATCCGGGCCTCGATGTCGTCGATGCGGCGCTGCACGTCGGCGAGGCCGGCGAGGGCCTCGAAGTACTGGGCCGACTGGGCGTCGGCCTCGGCCCGGAGGCGGGCGATGGTGGCGTCGGCCTCGGCCAGCGGGTCGGGGGTGGGGGCGGTCTGGGCGAGGGCGGGGGTGGCGACGGCGGCGCCCGCGACGCCCGAGGTCAGGAGCAGGAGGACGAGCACGGCGGTCGCGCGCCGGCCGGGAGCGGGTCGCCGATCCGCCCGCGGACCGGGACGTCGACCCGGGCGACGGCCGACGCACTCGTCTCGCCGATTCGGGCGCGGAGTGGGGACGAGGCGTCGCATGAGAAGGAGGACCGGGGGGCGATCCGTCGGGCCGAGGTTAGCCAGCGGGAAGGCTGGCGGTAGGTTCTCCCGGTCGACCTCCGCCGCCCCATCGAGCCCCCGCCCAGCCGCTGGGCACTGCCCGCCCCGACCCTGGTCGGTGACGGGGAGGTGGCCGGTGTGGGCGCCGACCTCGAGCCGGGGACCCTGCTCGCGGCGTATCGGTCCGGCCTGTTCCCGATGCGCCTGCACCCGGGCGGGCCGCTCGGCTGGTGGAGCCCCGATCCCCGGGGGGTCCTGCCGTTGACCGGGATGGTCGTGCACCGCTCGTTGCGCCGGTCGGCCCGACGGTTCACGGTGACCGTCGACACCGCGTTCACCGAGGTGATGCTCGGCTGCGCCGACGAGCGCCGCCCCGGCGGATGGATCGACGCCGAGTTCGTCGCCGCGTACACCCGGCTCCACGAGCTGGGCTGGGCGCACAGCGTCGAGGTCTGGTCGTCCGCCGCGGACGGGTCCGCGGACCTGGTGGGCGGGCTCTACGGCGTGGCGATCGGCGGGCTCTTCGCGGGGGAGTCGATGTTCCACCGCGTGACCGACGCCTCGAAGGTCGCGGTCTGGGCGACGGTCGAGCGCCTCCGAGGTGGGGGCGGCGTCTTGTTCGACGTGCAGTGGTGCACGCCCCACCTGGAGTCGCTCGGCGTCGTCGAGGTTTCGCGCGCCGACTACGCCCGCCTCCTGGTGCCAGCCCTCGCCCGCCCCCAGCTCGCCCTCTGAGGCTGACCGGCCCCCGCGAGACGTTCAGCAACGCCTCAACCCATGAGGCGTTGCTCACCGTCGGTCGGCGAAGGTGAGCAACGCCTCGAAGGACGAAGCGTCGCTCACTGTCGATGGGGCGACCCGCGACCTACCAGAGCTGGTCGGTGTAGGTGTCGGTGCCGATGATCGTGGGGATCCACGGGCCGCACCAGACGGTGCGCATGATCCCGGACCCGTCGATCTTCGCGGCCCACTCGCGGAAGCCGTCCCAGCCCGCGCGGGGGTCGGCCTCCAGGTGGTACAGCTGCAGCACGCGGCGGTCGGCCTCGGGGTCGCGCGGCACGAACGCCGGCGCGCTGTCGAGCAGGGGCGCCGACTTCCACGCGGACACGTTGGCCACGGGGCTGCCCTCGAGGAACGCGGGCAGGTTCGCGTCGAACCACGCGATCACGGCGTCGGTGTCGACCCCCTGCTCCGGCTGGACCGTCAGCGAGACCATGCCCGTGTACTCGGGCTTGTCGAGCGCGAGCTCGAGCGGCACGGGGTCGTCGTCGCGGTACCAGCGGGCGACGTGGAAGTACATGCCGGTGTGCGCGTGGACCCGGTTCGCGTAGCCGCGGTCGTTCGCGTACAGCCAGTTGACCTGCTGGGTGGCCCACTCGAGGTGGTCGTCGTAGTGCTCGTCGAGGAGCCAGTAGATCGCGACGTACGACCCGTCACGCACGTTCGGGACGAACGGCGTGTCGTCGGGGAAGCGCAGGTCCTTCAGGTCACGGGTGGCGACCCACCGACGCCCGGCGAACAGCCAGGGGCCGATCATGCAGCCGGCGTAGAAGTGGTCCCGCTCGTACCAGCGGTTGTAGTCGACCTCGTAGCCGCGCTCCGGGTCGACCTGCGTGTAGAGCATCGACCCGACGCGAACCGGGTACTCCTTGAATGCCACCTCGTGCTCCCCTCGTGCTGCGGTGCCGTGCGCTGTGATGTGAGCTGATCAGGCTGCGGACGCGGCCGATTCCGCGTCGAGCAGTTCATACTCCATCTCGGTGTCCACCGAGTGCTCGAAGTCGATCACGCCGATCTCGGTGAACTTCTCGCGCAGCCATCCGTCGCCGGCGTCGAGGAGGCCGAGCTTCTTGCAGTTGGGCACGATCTTCGAGAACAGCGCGGCCTGGAACGGGTTGACGCCCGGCCGGCGGATCTCGAACAGCATCCGCGTGATGGTCTCGCGGTCGATCCCCATCTTCTCCCACACCGCGTGCATGATGATCCGGTCGCGCATGCGGATCGCCGCCTCGAACGCGAACTCCTGGCGCTCGAGGATCTCGGGCGCGGTGAGCTGCTCGTAGTACTCCTTCAGCGAGATCACGCCGAACGCCACGTGGCGGGCTTCGTCGGCCATGACGTAACGGAGGAGCTGCTTGAGCAGCGGCTCGTTGGTGACCATGTGCATGAAGCCGAACGCGGCCAGCGCGAGGCCCTCGATCATGATCTGCATGCCCATGTAGGTCATGTCCCAGCGGGAGTCGGCGATCACGTCGTCGATCAGGAGCTGGAGGGCGGGGTTGACCGTGTAGTGGCCGTCGAGCTTCGTGTCGAGGTACTTGGCGAACACCTCGACGTGGCGGGCCTCGTCCATCACCTGGGTGGCCGCGTAGTACTTGGCGTCGATCCAGGGCACCGTCTCCACGATCTTCGCCGTGCAGATGAGCGCGCCCTGCTCACCGTGGAGGAACTGGCTCATCCGGAAGTTGAACGCTTCGATCGAGAACTGGGTCCACTCGCGCTCACCCCACGACCTCATCGGCGAGCCCGGGACCGAAGACAGCTGCTCGCGCAGGTGGGCGACCGCGCCGGCCATCTCGCGGGCGACCGACTCGACGTCGACCTCGGTGTCCCACGGGAGGTCGTTGGCGTTCCACTGCCGGACCTTCGCCTTCTCGTAGAGCTTCTCGAGCGCGGGGCGGGTGCGGTCGTAGTCCCAGGTGAAGATGGCGTCCCCGCCGACCGCCTGGGTGTGGACGAGATCCCCGAAGTCGATGGCGTCGTCGGCGAGGATCGACGCCACGTCGTTGACGTCGTCGCGGCCGAGGAAACTGCTGCGGTGCTCGCTCATTCGGATGCTCCCCGGGGTGCGGAACGGGCTGTTCCCCGACTCTATTGGTCGCTCACGGGCTCCGTGGTCGCGCTGGGCGCGTTCACTCGGGTTCGCCCGTTCGCTCACGGGTAGCCTCGGCCCCATGACGAAGCTGTTCGTGTACCACAACCCCGGCTGAGGTCAGGCCCGAGGCGTGCTGGAGATCCTGCACGACCGCGGCGTCGAGTTCGACGTCGTCGAATACCTGAAGGCCCCGCTCAGCCGCGCCGACTTCGAGCGCATCCTGGATGCGATCCCCGACGAGCCGGCCGAGCTGGTCCGCAAGGACAAGCGATTCGCGGAGCTCGAGCTGAACGCCGACGACTACACGACGAAGGCGGCCGTGATCGACCTCCTCCTCGAGCACCCGGAGCTGATGCAGCGACCGATCGTGTTCAAGGGGGACGACGCGTTGATCTGTCGCCCGTCCGACACGGTGCTCGCCTTCCTCGACTAGGTCGACGAGCAGGACGAGAACGAGAAGAGGTCACGCAATGCCCGCCACCATGACCGACCAGGAGATCCGCGACGAGGTGCGGCGGTTCGTCGCCGACGCGTGGGATCCCGTCATCACCCTGGGCGAGTGGTGGGGCCGGCTCGCCGACTCCGGCTGGGCCGTGCCCACGTGGCCGGTCGAGTGGCTGGGCAAGGGCCTCCCGGGCGCGGCGGCGCGCACCGTGGCCGACGAGCTGCGGGACGCGGGCGTGGTCGGTCCGCCGGCGGGCCTCGGGCTGCTGCTCGCGGGCCCGACGATCCTGGCCCACGGCAACGACACCCAGAAGGAGCGCTACCTGCGCCCGATCGTCTCCGGTCAGGAGGCGTGGTGCCAGCTGTTCTCCGAGCCCGGAGCCGGCTCCGACCTCGCCTCGCTGCAGACCCGGGCGGTCCGTGACGGCGACGAGTGGATCGTCAACGGCCAGAAGGTGTGGACGTCGGGAGCGCAGACGGCCGACCTGGGCATGCTCCTCGCCCGCACCGATCCCGACGCGCCGAAGCACAAGGGGATCTCGTACTTCGCGTTCACGATGGACCAAGCCGGCGTGGAGGTCCGTCCGCTGCGGGAGATGACCGGCCGGTCGCTGTTCTGCGAGGTGTTCTTCACCGATGCCCGCGTCCTCGATTCCGAGTGCATCGGCGGCCACGGGGCCGGCTGGCTCGCGGCCAACACGACCCTGGCCAACGAGCGCGCCGGCCTCGGCGTGGGCGGGAGTGGCGGGTCGGGCGGCGGGTTCCCGGGCAGGAAGTCGGGGATGCTCGGCATCATCATCGGCGACCTCATGGAGGGCTCGCGGGCCCAGGCCGCGCAGTCGTCGCGTTCGGAGCGGGGCGGTGCGCTCATGCGCCGGGTGGCGCGCGAGCTCGGCAAGGCCGACGACCCCGTCATGCGCCAGCGCCTGGCCGAGGCCTACATCCTCGAGGAGGTCGGCCGGATGACGTCGCTGCGGGCCAAGCAGCTGCGGGCCGCCGGCGGCAGCCTCCCGGGGGAAGGCAACCTGGCCAAGCTCCAGATGAGCCGGGTGCTGCGCCACGGCCGCGACCTCGGCCCCGCGATCCTCGGGCCCTGGGGCACGATCGTCGGCGAGGACACGCCGGGCGAGGGCAACTTCCAGGAGGCCACGATCTGGGCTCCCGGCCCGTCGATCTACGGCGGGTCCGACGAGATCCAGAAGAACATCGTGGGGGAGCGCGTGCTGGGGCTGCCCAAGGAGCCGGGCCCCGACAAGAACACGCCGTTCCGCGAGCTCCTGGTCGGCACGCTGAAGGGCTGAACCCACCGGGTCGGCGCATCGGCGCCGCATGCTGCTCTACAGCGTCGACGCGCTCTCGCCGCCGAGGTACTCCTCGAGGAGCTCACTCCCGGCGTCGCGCGCGTGGCCCTGCCAGCCGACCCGACCGCGTCGGAGGATCACGGCTTCATCGGCGAACCCGAGTGCGCGCTCCACGAACTGCTCGATGAGCAGCACGGTCACGCCTTCCTCGCGGATCTTCCGCAGCGACTCGAACACGAGGTCGACCATCTTCGGTGCGAGTCCGAGCGACATCTCGTCGGCGATGAGCAGCTTCGGCGGCGCGGCGAGCACGCGCGCAAGGCTGAGCATCTGCTGCTCACCACCCGAGAGCGTCCCGGCGGCCTGACGCGAGCGCTCCGCGAGCACCGGGAACAGATCGAGGGCGCGGGCGAGCGCGGGGGCGCGCTCCGCTCGTGGGACGGTGAATCGCATCTGGGCGCGCAGGTTGTCGCGCACCGAGAGGTGGGGGAAGATGTTGCGGGACTCCGGCACGAACGACACGCCGAGCCTGCTCATCTTGTGCGCAGCGAAGCCCGTGACGTCCTGCCCGTCGAACTCGACCGTCCCGCCCGACGGAGGGACCACCCCGGCGATCGCGGCCGCGAGCGACGACTTCCCCGCGCCGTTGGCGCCGAGCACCGCGGTCACGGAGCCGGCGGGGACGTCGAACGACACGCCGAAGAGCGCCTTCGCATCCCCGTACGAGACCTGGAGGTCGGTCACCCGCAACAGCGCGGCGCTGTCGGCGCCCGGGGGCGGGGACGTGGGTCCGGTGGGGTCGGTCTGCATCGTCATGTCGTCTCCACGGGGGCACCGAAGTAGGCAGCTTGCACTTCGGGGCTGTTGCGGACCTCGGTCGGCGTACCCTCGGTGAGCACCTTGCCGAAGTCGAGCACGGTGACGCGGTCCGACAGCTCGAGCACGAGGTCGACGTTGTGCTCCACGAGCACGAACGCCGTGCCGCGCTCTGCCCGCACGCGTTTGAGCGCGTCCGCGAGCTGGGCCGTCTCGGTGTCGTCCAGGCCCGACGAGGGCTCGTCGAGGAGCACCACGGTGGGCTCGGCCGCGAGCGCGCGGGCGACCTCGACGAGTCGGCCCGTACCCAGCGGGACGGAGGTCGCCGGCTGCTGCTGCACGTCGGTGAGGCCGAGCAGCTCGAGGAGCGCGTCCACGGCCTCGGCTTCGCCCGGTCCCGGCCGCTCGCCCAGACCGGTCAGGTCGAAGAAGAAGCGCTGGCGCTTCTGCTGGACGCGCCGGGCGACCACGAGGTGCTCCCGGACGGTGAGCTCCGAGAACAGCTCGAGCCGCTGGAACGTGCGCGAGAGGCCGTGGTGGGCTCGCTTCTCCGGGCGCCAGCGCGTGACGTCGACGCCGTTCATGAACACCTTGCCCGCCTTCGGGCGCAGGAGCCCCGAGAGGACGCCGAACAGGGTGGTCTTGCCCGCGCCGTTGGGGCCCACGAGGCCGACCAACGAGTTGGCCGGGACCTGCAGGCTCACGCAGTCCAGGGCGACGACGCCGCCGAAGCGGACGGTCACGTCCTGGGCCTCGAGGAGCATCTCGGTGTCGGTCGGGGTCACTTCGGTCGTGCCGCTCATGCTGACGCTCCCGCGAGCTCGGCTTCGCGCTTCTGCTCCTGATCGCGGAGCTGGTTGAGGCGTTGGCGGTTCACCATGTCGTAGATCACGCCGCGCGGCTCGCGGGCGAGCCCGACGGCCCCGAGCCCGAACATCATGGTCGGCACCTCGAGGGCGCTGTCGGCCAGGTTCGCGTCGAGCACGATGTACGCACCGCCGAACACGAGGATGGCTGCGGCGACGGTGAGCAGCGCGCCGAGCGGAGTGCGGTACTGCTTGCCCCGGATCTGGCGGAGGAGCAGACCGAGCGTGACGCCCAGCCACACGCCGAGGAGCAGCGCGTGCGCGGCCCACTCCGTCTGCTTCTCGAGGTCGTTGCTGTGGATGCCCCACAGCCACATGCACCCGACCACGGCCAGGACGGCGAGTGCCGCCATGACGACGAGGCCCTTCGGCGTCTGGTACCGCTTCCCGAGCAGCTGACGGACGAAGATCCCGACGACAACGAAGAGGAAGACCATCACGATCAGCAGCATGAGCCGCTGCTGGATGAGCGAGTAGATGAGCCCGGCCATGAGCGCGCCCATCACAGAGCGCACGCCCCAGGTCACGACGATGGCCATCCAGACGATGCCCACGAGCACGCTGAAGGACAGGACGTTGGCGCGACCGATGGTGGACGACCACAAGGCGCCGCCGAACCCGGCGATGAACGCCGACGCGGCGAACACCACGAGCTTGGCCCGCACGGTGCTGATGCCGGTGGTGAGCGCGGCCGGCTCGCTCGAGCGGATCGACGCGAACACCAGGCCGGTAGTCGCGCGTTTGAGGTTCACGACCAGCAACGCGAGCACCGCGAACACGGCGAGGCAGATGAAGTACATCCAGGCCCGGTCGTTCGTGTCGATGATCCCGAGCCCGAACGGCCGCGGCAGCTCGACGCCCGCGCCGAAGTTGTCGAAGTTGTCCTTGGAGAACACGAAGTTCTGGGCCAGCAGCGCGGCGCCGAGGGTGAGGAGCGCGAGATACAGGTCGCCGATGCGGAGGCTGGGGAGGGCCACCAGCAGTCCACAGGGCACGGCGATCACCGCACCCGCCAGGATGGCCAGCCACACGGGCCAGCCCTGGTTGGTCGCGAGCATCGCGGCCGCGAATCCGCCGACACCGGCGAGGGAGATCTGGCACAGCGAGATGAGGCCGCCCTCACCGGTGACCATCGTGTAGGACAGGAAGATCACGGCGAGCGCGAGACCCTGTGTGACGGGGACCACCCAGATGTCGCTCAGCCACAGCGGCACGGTGAGCGCGAACAGTCCGAGGGCCAGCGGGCCCGCGGCGCGCCGCCACCCGTGGGTCGGCGGCAGGGGCGGTGCTTCGCCGTGGGCCGACTGCGCCCCGCGGGGATCCACCGAGAACGCCTCGCGCCGCAGGTCCTTGTAGGCGAGGAGGAAGATGATCATGATCACGAACGGGATGCTCGCCTGCACGCCCTTCGACAGGAAGTCGCCGAGGGGCCCGTCCTGGACGTGATCGGTGTACACCTTGGGCCACAGGCCCTCGACCAGCCCGATGAGCATGGCGCCGGCGAAGGTGAGCGGCAGGCTGCGGATCTTGCCCACCACCGCGGCCGCGAACGACGCGACGAGCAGCAGCGTGAAGAAGTAGACGTTGAGGCCGTGCTGGATCGGCGCGAGGAGGATGCCGGCCACTGCGGCGAGCATGGTGCCGATGACCCACGACACCGCGGTGGAACCGTCGGTGTTCACCCCGGCGATCGCGGCGTTGCGCGGGTGGTCGACCGTGGAGCGGATGGCGAGGCCGAGGGGGGTGAAGCGCAGCATCAACGTGGTCGCGATGGCGATCACGGCGGCGGCGATGAGCACCACCGCCTGGTCGTCGTTGAGGGTGATCCCGGCCCAATGGTGGATCCCCAGCGGCCGGTGCACGAGGCCCGGCGGGTCGAAGATCTCCTGCTTCGCCCACGGGAACAGGATGTAGGTGACGGCGGGCAGCGCGACCCAGAGGCCGATGGTCGACACCAGACGCACGGTCGGGGACGTGTGCGTGAGGCGACGGAAGAGCGCGGCCCAGAGGAACAGGCCCACCAGCGGGGCCACGACGAACACCACGAACGCGGCGGAGACCCAGAGGTTCCAGCCCTCGCGTTGCACCAGCCAGTAGTGCACCACGGCCATCGCGAAGGCGATCGCACCGTGGGCGAAGTTGAAGACGCGCGACGAGGTGTACGTCAGCACCAGGCCGAGCGCCGAGATGGCGTAGATGCTGCCGAGGACGAGCCCCGAGACGATGTACGGCGTCACGTTTCCCCCGTGTCGTGATCGTCGGGCCGGAGCCCGACCCCCCATGCGTGATCGTGCGGGTGGTCACCGGGCCGGGTCGCGTGAGCGACCCGGCCCGGGACTGAAGCGTGTTGCAGCGGCGCTACTTCGCCGCGGTGGTTGCCGTTGTCGCGGCCGCCGTCGTCGGAGTGATCGCCGACAGCTCCTTGCTGAGCTTGTTGTTCCTGATCACCTGCTTGGCGCAGATCGGCTTGTTGTCGTTCTGCGGCACGAAGGCGTTGTTCACCACCTGCACGAAGAACGCGCACGGGAACGGCTGGTTCCACAAGGAGATGAAGTCCTTGGGCGGGTCGTACCAACCGTTCGCGGTGTAGTCCTTCTCGAGTCGCAGGTTCGTGATGAACGCGTCCTGCGTCGGGCAGTTGACCCCGGCGGCCTTGATGCCCTCGACGAGGAGGTCACCCATCAGCCAGCCGATCGCGGTCACCTGCGAGCGCACCACGCCGGTCGGGAGCCACTTGTTGAAGTCCACGTAGCCGGGAACCGGCGGGGTGGTCTCGAACGGCTTGAACTCGATGCCGAAGTAGGCACCCTGGAGGGCCGGCGCCGCCACGATCTGGGGCGAGTAGCCACCCGGGAACACGAGCACCTTGACGCTGGACCCTGCCTGCTTCAGCGCGGTGGAGAGGGCCAGGTTCGCCGCCGTGTCCATGCCGGTGTAGGCGGCGGTCGCTCCGGAGTCCTTGATCTGCTGGGCGATCGCCCCGAACTCGGTGGAGCCGGTCGGCACGTCGACCGTCTTGTACACGGTCTCCATGCCCTTGGTGCGCTTGATCGCGTCCTCGGTCTGCAGGATCACCCGGGCGCTGTTGGCCTGGTTGGTGCCGACGAGGGCGACCTTGGTGCCGCCGTTCTGCTTCATGAAGTCGACCGTGCGAGTGGTGTAGCTGCTCGCGACGTCCTGGGCCACGCTGTTCCAGCTGAACATGTTCGGGTAGGTCCCGAACGACGGGAGCCCGAGGTGCCAGCCCACGACCGGGATGCCCTTGTCGTAGAGGTACTTGGCGCTGGTGTCCATCGCGGACGAGTCCGCGACCACGGCCCACACCTTGTCCTGCTCCACGAGCTGCTGGGCGACGGTCAGGTTCTTCGCGGTGTCGCCGGCGTCGTCGCCGTAGACGATCTTGATCTGGCGGTTGCCGACTTCCTTCTCGGCGTTCGCCTTGGCGATCCGCGCGTCGAGGCCGTCACGGGCCGGCCCGAACGACGCGGCCGACGGCCCGCTGTTCGGGATCAGGGCCCCAACCTTGATCTCGGTGGCCGTGAGCCCGTCCTGCGACGGGCAGCTCTTCGGCTCCTTGAGGGCCTTGAGCCCCTTGAAGCCCTTCTCGGCTTGGGCCGTGGTGACGGCGCTCTCGGCGCCGGCCGTGCTCGCGACCACAGTCACGAGGCCGACGGCCAAGCCCAGGGCCACAGCGATGCGGCCCGCTCGACGACGGATCATGTTCCCCCCTTGAAGTCCCCGGCTCTCGCCGTGGATTGCCGATGTCGGCGGGCGAGTTGTATCCCACCCGATTAACTGACGCAAGCGTCACCGTAACCCAGGGCGTCCCGCCGGCGGGCGCGGCGCCCCGCGCCGGCGATCACCGTCCGGCGCTGGTGATCCGCTCGACGATCAACGTGCGCTGGATCTGCCCGGTGGCCGGGGTGCGCGGGAGTGCGTCGACGAGCTCGACGCGTCGCGGGTGCTTGTAGCCCGCGAGCCGGTCGCGACAGTGTGCCCGCAGCCCGTCCACGTCGAGCTCGTGCTCGCGGCCGGGCACCGCGACGACCACCGCGCACACGACCTCGCCCCAGTCGACGTCGGGGATGCCGACCACGGCGACCTCCGCGATCGCGGGGTGGTCGCGCAGCGCGTCCTCCACCTCGAGCGGCGCGACGGTCTCACCGCCGGTGCGCAGCACGTCGCGCGCCCGGCCGACGATCGAGAGGTAGCCCTCGTGGTCGAGCGATCCGAGGTCGCCGGTGTGGTACCAGCCGTCCTGGAGGGCCTCGGCGGTCTCGTCGGGCTGCTCGAAGTACCCGTCCATGAGGAAGTCGCTGGTGATGCACACCTCGCCGCGCTCGCTCAGTCGCATGAACACGCCCGGCGACGCGAGGCCCACGGAGCCGGGCTTGCGGAGCACGTCGGCGTGGGGGAGCACGGTGCCCGGGCCGGCCTCGGTGGAGCCGTAGACGATGCGGGTGATCGTGCTCGGGAAGGCGTCGCGGATGGCGGCGACCAGCTCGGGCGGCGTGGCCGACGTGCCGGTGTCGGCCTCGCGCAGGCTCGACAGGTCGTAGCGCCGCCAGTCGTGCTCCAGCACCCGGTTCCACACCGCGGGGATCAGGTACAGCCGCGTCGCGCGGTGGCGCTCGACGGCACGGAGCAGGTCGCCGGGGTCGGCGGTGGTGACGAAGTGCAGGGGCCGACGGGACTGGAAGGCCCCCATCGCCATCGACCAGCCGGCCATGTGGAAGAGCGGGAACATGCACACGGTGGCGGCGGCGCTGTCGCCCGTCGGGTTGCTGATGCTGCGCAGGTAGTTGGCGCGGTGGGAGAGGATCACGCCCTTGGGCCGGCCGGTGCTGCCGCTGGTGAAGAAGATGACGTGGGGGTCGCGCTCGTCGAGCGCGGGCTCGTGGACGGCGTCGGCGGACGCGGCGTCGGCGAGCGCGAAGAGCTGCGCGTGATCGAGCTTCAGCAGGTCCCAGCCCGAGGCGAGCTCCGCGTGCGCGGCGTCGGCGACGAGGAGCGACGGGCGCGCGTACCCGGCCACCCGCTCGGCCTCGGCCGCGCCGTAGCGCGCGTTGAGCGGCGCGAACACCGCGCCGAGCTTTGCTACGGCCGCGAAGATCGGCAGGGCCTCGAGCGACGTCTCGCCCCACCACACGACGCGGTCGCCGTGGCGGATGCCGAGGCCCCGGAGCGCGTGCGCGACCCGGTTGGAGCGGGCGTCGAGCTCGCCGTAGGTGATCGCGTCGTCGCCGAGGGTCGCCGCGGTGGTGGATGCGGCGACGGCCGCCGCGCCGCGCACTGCGTTGCCGATGAGGAGGGCCATGCGCGGAGACTATGACGTTGGAATACAGTGCCGCGATGACGACGATCTTCCATGACCAGGACGGCGACCTCGCCGCGCTCGCGGGGGCGAAGGTGGCGGTGGTCGGCTACGGGAACCAGGGCCGCTCGTGGGCGCTGAACCTGCGCGACTCCGGGTTCCCCGTGCAGGTGTGCGTGCGGGCCGACGCCTCGCGTGAGCAGGCGGTGGCCGATGGCTTCGAGCCGGGCGACCTCGCCGACGCGGCGACCGCCGACGTGGTGTGCGTGCTGATCCCCGACGACGCGATCCCGTCGCTGGGCCTGGAGCGCCCCGCGGACGGCCTCACGATCGTGGCGAGCGGCTACACGCTCGCGTTCGACCGGTTCGCGCCCGCGGGTGACGTCGGCATGGTGGCGCCGCGGATGCTCGGCCCCGAGGTGCGCAAGTGCTTCGAGGAGGGCATCGGCTTCATCACCGCGGTGGGCGTCCACCAGGACGCCACCGGCCGCGCCCAGGAGCGCGTCCTCGCGCTCGCCAAGGCGATCGGCGGCCTGCGCCAGGGTGCGATCGAGATGACGGCGATGCAGGAGGCGGTGCTCGACCTCGCGGTGGAGCAGGCCCTCTCGCCGGCGCTCACGATGGTCAACGGGATGTTCACCAAGGTGATGCTCGAGCACGGGATCCCGATGGAGGCGATCATCGTCGAGCTGTCGCTCTCGGGGGAGACCGAGCGCACCATGCGGCTCATCCGCGAGTCGGGCTACGCCCACCAGTTCGAGTTCCACTCGCCCACGAGCCAGTACGGCCAGGTCTCGCGCCGGGGTGCGTACGACGAGGTCGAGTTCGGCGAGACGATGCGCCGGCTGGTCGACGACGTCGCGTCGGGTGCGTTCGCCGACGAGTGGGACGCGGAGCGCGACGCCGGCTTCCCGAACCTCATCCGGCTGCGCGAGCAGTTCGCCGGCCCGGCGGTGGCGGCGTTCGAGGCCGAGCTGCGCACCCGGCTGGGGGAAGGGGCCACGTCGGGCGGGTGAGCTTCCGGTGCTGCGCGTTCCGACACCGGTTGGCAAACGACAATGATTGTCGATAAGATGCCTCTCGTGACCCCCGTCGACGAGCTCACCGACCGCTTCCGGGCCCGCGGCTTTCGCGTGACCCCGCAGCGCCAGGCGATCTTCCGGCTGCTCGCCGGCAACGTCGAGCACCCCACCGTCGAGGCGCTCTACGAGTCGGCTCGGGTCGAGATGCCCACGATCTCCCTGAAGACCGTGTACCAGACCGTCCACGACCTCGAGGACCTCGGCGAGGTGCACCTGCTCCACGTCGGCACCGGCAGCGTGCGCGTGGACCCCAACGTCGAGCACCCCCACCATCACATGATCTGCACGGAGTGCGGCCGGGTCCGCGACGTCGTCGTCGACGTCAGCGACCTCCGCATCCCGGCCCGAGCCCGCGACGGCTTCGACGTCGCCGACGTGCAGGTCCACTTCCGAGGTGTCTGCGCCGAGTGCTCGGGCACCGCGGCCTCGTGACCAACCGATCCCAAACCAACAAGGAGCCACCAATGCCCGCACTCAAGGGGAGCAAGACCGAGGCGAACCTCAAGGAGGCCTTCGCCGGCGAGAGCCAGGCCAACCGCCGCTACCTCTACTTCGCGCAGAAGGCCGACGTCGAGGGCTACCCCGACGTCGCGGCGCTCTTCCGCTCGGTGGCCGAGGGTGAGACGGGCCACGCGTTCGGTCACTTCGACTTCCTCGCCGAGACCGGCGACCCCGCGACCGGCGAGCCCGTGGGCCCGTCGGCCGACAACCTCAAGGCGGCGATCGCCGGCGAGACCTACGAGTACACCGAGATGTACCCGGGCTTCGCGAAGACCGCCCGCGACGAGGGCTTCGAGGAGGTCGCGGAGTGGCTCGAGACGCTCGCCCGCGCCGAGAAGAGCCACGCCGGCCGCTTCGGCCAGGGCCTCGAGTCGCTGTCCTGAGGTCTCGGACCGACGTGTGACGCGACGGCCCCGGGCTTCCGGCCCGGGGCCGTCGTGCGTTCGGCGAACCCAAGGGCCTGACGACAGAGAGGTCCAGCGATGAGAAAGCTGACCGTCGACGACATCGTCGACATGCGTGCGTACGAGCGTGAGCGGGCCGGGTTCCGTTCGCGGATCATCGAGCTGAAGAAGGCCCGGCGCGTCGCTCTCGGCGAGCTGATGACGCTGGTGTTCGAGAACACCGACACCATGCGCTTCCAGATCCAGGAGATGGCGCGCGCCGAGAAGATGCTGCGCGACGAGCAGATCGCGCACGAGGTCGAGACGTACAACGAGCTGCTGCCCGACGCCGGCCAGCTCTCGGCCACGCTGTTCGTGGAGATCACCGACCCGGACGCGCTGCGCGAGTGGCTGCCCAAGCTCGTCGGTCTCCAGGACCACGTCGCGATCGAGGCCGCCGGGGTGGCGTCGCCCGCGTTCGAGGTGGATGCCGAGCGGCTCACCCGCGAGGACGAGATCACCACGACCGTCCACTACCTGCGGTTCACCTTCTCGCCGGAGCAGCAGGCCGCGTTCGCCGACGGTCCGGTGGTGCTGCGGATCGACCACCCGGCCTACCGGGCGTCGGTCGAGCTGGGGCCCGAGACGCGGGCGTCGCTCGCGGCAGATCTCGGCTGAGCGGCTTCGCCGCGGCAGGTGGCTGACAGACTGCGCGGGTGCACCTCCGCGTCCAGCGTCTCGACCCCGACCTCCCGCTCCCCGCGCAGCAGCACCCCGACGACGCGGGCTACGACCTCCACGCCCGGGAGGACACGACGCTCGCGCCGCGCGGGGGCCGGGCGATCGTTCCGACGGGGCTCGCGGTCGCGATCCCGGCGGGGTACGCGGGGTTCGTGCTGCCGCGCTCGGGCCTCGCGCTGAAGCACGGCATCACTTGCCTCAACACGCCGGGGCTGATCGACCCGCTGTACCGCGGGGAGCTGAAGGTGCTGCTCGTCAACACCGATCCCGAGCAGGAGTACACGGTGCGCCGGGGCGACCGGATCGCGCAGCTCGTGATCCAGGCTGTGCAGATGGTGGAGTGGATCGAGGTCGACGAGCTCGACACCACGGTCCGCGACACCTACGGCTTCGGCTCCACCGGCCGCTGACCCCACCGCAGCGCGCGTGGGCGTGAGTAGCCTCCGGCGGCATGGCTCATGATCGGAAGTTTCGGTTCGGGGTGATGCTCACGCGCGCCCAGTCGGGCGCGCAGGTGCGCGACTGGGCACGCAAGGCTGAGGACCTCGGCTACTCCACGCTCTACGTCTCCGACCACTTCGTCGACCACCCGCTCGCGCCGATCCCGACGATCGCCGCGGTCGCGGCGTCGACCACCACGTTGCGCGTCGGCACGCTCGTGCTCGGCAACGACTACAAGCACCCGGTGGTGGTGGCCAAGGAAGCGGCCACGATCGACCTGCTCTCCGACGGCCGCCTCGAGCTGGGCATCGGTGCCGGCTGGATGACGGTCGACTACGAGCGGGCCGGCATCCCGCTCGACCGCGCCGGCATCCGGGTCTCGCGCCTCGAGGAGTCGATCGCCGTGATCAAGGGCTGTTGGGCCCCGGGTCCGTTCTCGTTCGCCGGCGAGCACTACACGATCAACGAGCTCGACGGCGAGCCCCGACCCGTACAGCAGCCGCGGCCGCCGATCGTGATCGGCGGCGGTGGCCCACGGGTGCTCTCGCTCGCGGGCCGCGAGGCCGACATCGTCGGCATCAACCCCAACCTGCACGGGGGTGTGGCGGACCACCCCACGTCGGCGCCGTCGATCAACCCCGTGTCGACCGACGAGAAGCTGGCCTGGGTCCGCGAGGCCGCGGGGCCGCGCTATCCGGACCTCGAGATCCAGAGCTTCGCCGGCTTCTCGATGGTGACCGACGACGCGGCCGCGATCGCCGAGGCAATGGCCGGCGCGTTCGCGAGCACGCCGGCCGAAGTGCTCGACAGCCCGGTCGCGCTGGTGGGCACCGTCGACGAGATCGTGGACTCGCTCGAACGCCGCCGTGCGCGCTGGGACATGACCTATCACGTGGTGCCCATCGAGCAGGCCGACGCCTTCGCGCCGGTCGTCGCCCGGCTCGCCGGCAACTAGGAACGCGAGCAGGAACGCGAGCAGGAACGCGAGGAGCAACCATGGCCCACCCCCGGAAGTTCCGCTTCGGCGTGCAGACGTCGTCGGCCGAGTCCGCCGCGGCATGGCGCGACCAGGCCCGCAGGATCGAGGACCTCGGCTACTCCACGCTGTTCATGCCCGACCACTTCGCCGACACGCCGCTCGCGCCGATGGTCGCGATCTCGTTTGCCGCCGCGGCCACCACCACGCTGCGCATCGGGCACCTCGTGCTCGGCAACGACTACAAGCACCCCGCCGTGGTGGCGAAGGAGGCGGCGACCGTGGACCTCCTGTCCGACGGCCGCCTCGAGCTCGGCTTGGGCGCGGGATGGATGATCGCCGACTACGAGCAGCTCGGGCTCCCGTACGACTCCCCGGGCACGCGCATCGAGCGGTTGGGTGAGGCGCTCGCGGTGGTGAAGGGCTGCTTCGCCGACGGCCCGTTCGACTTCGCCGGCGAGCACTACACGATCGCCGGCTACGACGCGACGCCCGCCCCGGTGCAGAAGCCGCACCCACCGATCGTCATCGGGGGTGGCGGCCCGAAGCTGCTGCGTCTCGCTGGGCGCGAGGCCGACATCGTGGGCATCAATCCCAACCTGCGGGCCGGCGCGGTCACCGCCGACGCGGCGAAGGACACCCTGGCCGACGTCACCCGGCAGAAGCTGGGTTGGATCCGC
This sequence comes from Acidimicrobiia bacterium, assembly GCA_041659105.1. GTDB lineage: Bacteria > Actinomycetota > Acidimicrobiia > IMCC26256 > PALSA-555 > CAIUKV01. Next base: position 2,167 of record JBAZYX010000035.1, on the reverse strand, counting down.
GAGGGCGCGGGGGATCGGTTCGACGACCTCGAGCTCCAGATCCGCTACTTCGTGGCCGCGATCACCGACGACGCCCAGGGCTTCGCGGAGATGCTGGCCCCCGGCTTCGGCGTGTCGGCCGACGACGCGCTCCACTCGGCGGTGGCCTGCGTGGGCACGGTCGACCAGGTGTGCGACCTCCTCGTGCAGCGGCGCGAGGAGTGGGGCGTCTCGTACGTGGTCTTCGGCCAGGACACCTTCGAGGCCTTCGCCCCGGTGGTGGCCCGCCTCGCCGGCACGTGATCCTCGGACCTACCTCACCGACGCGGTGAACCGGCGGGCAAGCCTGCTCAGGTGGTCCTTCAGCTCGGGCGGCTCCTGGACCACGAAGTCGGCGTCGACCTGCATGAGCGCGAAGATCGGCCATTCCAGCTCGTCGGCCGCCATGTGGACGCGACATCGGCGCGGGCCGATGCGTTCGACGTCGGCCCAGCTGCCGATGCGCGTTTCGACGGCGTCGGCCCCGGCGGCGACATCGGCCACCACGCGGTACCGACGGGGGACCCGCTCGATCGATCCGCGGACGAAGGCGACCGGGTCGTCGGGCGCGTCGCGCGGGCTGAAGTGGGCGACCGTGGCGCGCGGCGCGGTGATCCGGTCGACGCGGAAGGTCCGCCAGTCGTCGCGGTCGATGTCGAACGCGAGCAGGTACCAACGTCGCGCGAGCACCACCAAGCGGTAGGGCTCGACGTAGCGCTCGGTTGGCGCGCCGTCGCGCGCCGTGTACGAGAACGCGAGCCGGACGCCGTCGTGGCAGGCGCCGGCGAGCGCGTCGAGCACGTCCGGCGCGATCGACGCACTCGTCTCGCGCCACGGGGCCGGCGTGGTCGCGCTGCGCAGCGCGTCGGCGCGCTGCGCAGCGCGTCGGCGCGCCGCCGCAGGCGCGGTGGCATCAGCGTCAGTGTCTTCGCGAGCGCCCGGACGGACGCCTCCGCGACGCCCTCCACGGCGTCGTCGGTCGCGGTGTGGAGCCCGACCACGAGCGCGACGGCCTCGTCGTCGTCGAGCACGAGCGGGGGGAGCGCCGGCCCCGCGCCAAGCTGGTAGCCGCCGCCCACGCCCCGGGCTGCGTCGACCGGGTAGCCGAGGTCGCGCAGCCGTTCGATGTCGCGGCGTAGCGTCCGCGGGGAGACACCGAGGCGCGTGGCGAGCTCGGTACCCGGCCAGTACCGGCGCGACTCGAGCAGCGAGAGGAGGGCGAGGACCCGGGATGCGGTGCTGGCCATGACGCGAAGGGTTCCTCCGATTGCGGACGAGAACTGGCCGGAATGCAGTTTACGGTGACCCCATCGACCCCCGAGCCCAGGAGCGCCCCATGACCACTCCCGCCCGCACCCGCGAGCTCGAAGACCTGCTCGAGACCCTGACCAAGCACCGGGGCTTCCTCCGTCAGACCCTCGCCGGCATGACCGACGAGCAGATCCGGCTGACCAGCACGGTCAGCCGGCTCACGCTCGGCGCCATCGTGAAGCACCTGACCGAGATGGAGCACACGTGGTGTCATTTCGTCCTCGCCGGCGCCGAGGCCTTCGCGGCTGCCACGCCGGAGTACTACGCGGCGCAATGGACCCTCGGGCCGGCCGACACCGCGGCCTCGCTCCTCGCGGCGTACGACGAGGAGACCGCCCGGAGCGACGCCGTCGTGAGCGCGGCCGACCTCGACGCCGAGCACCCGCTCCCCGACGCCCCGTGGTTCACGCCGGGCGCGGCCTGGTCGGCCCGCCGGGTGGTGCTGCACCTCATCGCCGAGACGGCCCAGCACGCCGGGCACGCCGACATCATCCGCGAGGCGATCGACGGCGCGAAGACCATGGGGTGAGCATCGACGGGCGCGAGCAGGGTCCCGCGGGCTCCGACGAGGTATCCTGTGGACCCACGCGGACGTGGCTCAGCTGGTAGAGCATCACCTTGCCAAGGTGAGGGTCGCGGGTTCGAATCCCGTCGTCCGCTCCATCGAAACCCCCTGCCCAGCAGGGGGTTTCGTGCTTCTGACCAGGGGTTTCGCGGTTCGATCGGACCCCGCCGTCGTCCCGGCCCGTCCCAGCCCGAGCGACCCCGTCACAAGCCGTACCACCACATTTTGTGCCCAGATTGTGCCCGGAATTGTGCCCACTCGAAGGCGGCGGGG
>JBAZYX010000034.1:5482-30598 GCA_041659105.1 Acidimicrobiia bacterium | reverse complement strand
AGCTGGGCTTCAGCACATCCGCATTCATTGACGTCCGGGACGCTTCCAGCGCCAGGAGCTGGGTAGCCGCTTCGTCGTCCGGGAGGTAGTGGTACAGGAGCACTGCCCCATCGACGGGTTCTTCGGCCACGGCCAGAGGTCACGCCGACACCGCTGGCCAATTCGAGGGTCGAGGACGATCTGAACCATGACGCGTCACGCGTTCGCGCGAGTCCCGTGAGCGCGACACTGTCGCCATGGATGCGGAGATCGCCGTGCGCAACGCGCACGGTTGGTTCGAGACCCACAGCGGATGGGCGCCACCCGACGAAGACACGGTGGCGGAGTGGATGGCCGACGGCGTATGCCGATGTCCTGACGAGTGCCTCGTAGCTCCCGACGGGTGGTGTGAGCACGGACTCGCGTCCTGGGCCCTCATCCTCACTGCACTCGAGCAGGAGGACGCCGCACGCTCCTTCCAACGTCGAGCAGCTGAATGACCGAAGCGGCTGCCCCATCCCCGAAATGGGAGATCGTCGTCAGCGCGAGGCCGTTCGGCCAACGTCTGCGTGAACGGTCAGGGCGCGAAGGGGGCGAGTGAGTCCCGGTCGGTGGCGTTGATCGTGCCGAGCGCGAGGTCGGCGACCGCGGCGCCGCTCCACGGACCGTACGTCAGCCCGGACGCGCCGTGGCCGGTCGCGACGAAGAGGCGGTCGCGGTCCGGGACGGCCCCGAGGTACGGGTAGCCGCGCGCCGCGAGGGGCCGGAAGCCAACGCGCCACTCCAGCACGGACGCGTCGGCAAGGCCGGGCGCAACGCCGAGCGCGCGGCTCAGGACCTGGTGCTGACCCATGGCCGTGAGCACCGGCGCGAATCCGACATCGTCCTCGCGGGTGGCACCGACGACGACCCGACCGGCGAAGGCGAGCAGGTAGTGGTGGGCCAAGGGCGACACCACCGGCCACTGCTCGCACGTGGGATCGTCCATCGCGAGGTGCAGGATCTGGCCCCGCTGGGGGCGCACGTCGAGATCGGGCAGGAGCGCGGGTGACCACGCGCCGCCGGCGATGATCGCCGCATCGGCCGCGGGAAGGTCGTCGAGGTGCGCGACCCGCCGGTGCTCGATCGTGAGGCCGCGCGCTGACGCGCCCGCGAGCAGTGCTCGCTCGAGTCGCTGGCCATCGACGCGCGCGCCGCCTTCGCTCACGAAGGCGGCCGTCACGTCGCCGAGCGGCGGGAACCGCTGGCGCGCTTCGGCCGGAGTGATCTCGTGGAGCGACGCGGGATCGGCCGGCGCGGCGGCGCGCTCGGGATCGCGCAGCAGCCCGAGATACGCAGCGAGCCAGCCCGCCTCTTCCTCGGTCCGAGCGACGACGAGCTTGCCGCAACCCGCGTACCCGGTGTCGACAGCACCGTCGCCGTCGAGCGCGGCGATGAGCTCGGGGTAGAAGCGCGTGGCGGCGGCGGCCAGGAGGTGGACGGGCGTGGCGTCGCGCAGTTCCGTCTCGGGCGAGACGATCCCCGCACCGGCATCGGTCGCGCGACCCGGATCACGAGCGTCGACGAGCAGCACCGACGCCCCGCGCCGCGTCGCCCGCCACGCCGCGGCCGCGCCGACCACGCCACCACCGACGATCACCAGATCCGGCACGCAGGCACCTTGCCGGGACTGCGACGCACGGCGCAACCCAACTGATGGGAGCAGCGCCGAACTCCGCCTCCGCGCATCGGGAGCCTGGCCTCAACCGGCGTGCTGCTCGGCCCGCTGCTTGATGCCGTTGAGCATCCCCGACTCCATGTAGTGATGGAGCAGCTCGAGCGGACCGCGGTCGAGGACCACGGCGACGGGCCAGAGCAGCATCCCGACCAGCGGGACCCTGCGTGCGAACGGCTCGAGCCAGCCGCCTCGGGTTCGCGCGATCAGACGAGTCCGACGCCCGTCGTCGACCGGTTCGAGCACCAGCCACTCGCCGGCGACCAGGCAACGGGGCGCATCGACCATCGTCACGGGCACGGTGTTGAACCGCGAGTACGGCACGCGATCGCCGACGCGCAGCGCTTGCCATTCGGGGTGGATCCGGGTGGCCGAGTGCCCATCGCCGTAGGTGACGAACAGCAGGCGTTCGACCCAGTCGTGGCTGTAGAACCCGGCCCGTCCCGACCCCATCTGGACGAGCCACGGCCACACCTCGTGGGGTGGCGCGTCGATGGTGATCGCCCGAGTCGAGACCGGTCGGTAACCCATGGGACTCTCGAGCTCGTCGCCCGGGAGCGACTTGTCGACCTCTTCGTCGGTCGCGCCCCAGCGACGGATCCGAGGCCGCACGACGAGCTGATAGGCGCAGCCGGTGACGGCCGCCGCCGCCAGCAGCACCCCCGCGCGGAACCTCGCCGGTCGCGTGATCACCGGTCGGTTGCGTGCCATCCCGGGGGGAGGGACGGGCGCTCCCACTCCGGGTCCGGTGTCCAGTCGGCCCAGCTCGGATCCCACCAACGCGTTCCGGCGTCGAGGTCGGCCCCGAGCTCCTCACCGAGCGCGACCACCCACTCGACCAGCTCCGACGAGAAGCGCCCCTCGGCGATGCGATCGTCGAGCAGCTCCAGGTCCTTGAAGCTCCACGAGCCGTCCGGGAGCATCACGATGTCGAGCTCGAGGTCCTGGGTGTCGTAGCCCGCGGCGGTCCGCACGAACGCGGTCTGGAGGTTGATGTACCAGCAGGCGAACGCTCGCTCGGGTCCGGTCCAGAAGTGCCAGACCGCGTGGTGCTCGCCCGGCTTCTGGACCATGAGCACGCCGTGGCCCTCCCAGTGCCGCCGACCGCTCCAGGGGTGCTTGCCATCACGCGTCGGCCAGCGCCCGTCGGCGAAGCCGATCTCGGCGCCGGGTGCGATGTAGGTGACGAGCGCGTCGTCACTGTCCTCGACGACGTGGACCGGCAGCGCTTGCCACGCCCGGCCCCGCCACTCGGGCGCGGGTGCGTTCGACGAGATCGGCGCGAGTCCGAGCACCTCGCGGCGCACGATCAGGTTGCCTCGCTCCCACCGATCCGCCACCGCGACACCGTAGACCGACGCGCGACCACAACCTCCGGCAGCCCCACGACGTCTCCGCGGTGCGGTCAGGGATGCTGCGAGGAGACGCTGACGACTTCGCCGGTCATGTAGGTGGCGTAGTCGCTCGCGAGGAACACGATCACGTTGGCCACCTCCCACGGCTCCGCGGCACGGCCGAACGCCTCGCGGGCCGCCAGCTGCTCGAGCAGCTCGTCGGTGGTGACCTTGGCGAGGAACGGGTGCATCGCGAGCGATGGTGACACCGCATTGATGCGGATGCCGTGCGGCGCCGCCTCGATCGCGGAGCAGCGCGTGAGGGCCATCACCCCGGCCTTCGCCGCGGCGTAGTGCGCCTGACCCTCCTGCGCGCGCCAGCCGACCACCGACGCGTTGTTGACGATCGCGCCCGCGCCCCGCGGGATCATGCGGGTGAGCGCGGCACGCGTGCAGCGAAACGTGCCGGTGAGCGTCACGTCGAGCACGCTCGACCACTGCTCGTCGGTCATGTCGACGACGTTGGCGGTGCCGCCGAGGCCCGCGTTGTTGACGAGGACGTCGATGCGGCCGAACGCGTCCACCGTCTGTGCGAAGAGCGCCTGCACCGCGTCTTCGTTCGTGACGTCGCACACCACCGCGAGCGGCTCGGCGCCCGTGAGCTCCGCGAGGCGCACGGCCGACTCGCCGAGCCGGCGCTCGTGGTGGTCGCTCAGGACGACCGTGGCGCCCTCCTCCGCGCACCGCTGCGCGGTCGCGAATCCGATCCCGGTGCCGGCCGACGCGGTGACGACGACGACCTTGCCCTCGAGGAGCGCATGGGCGGGCGGGTACTCGGGTGCGGTGGGCACGGGGACTCCTTCGGGGCGGCTTGCGGGCTCGCGAGAGGCTCGGGGTCAGACCTTGGGCTCGGGCGGCAGCCCGAGGGCGCGCTCCCCGATGATGTTGCGCTGCACCTGGTTCGACCCGCCGTAGATCGTGTCGGCCCGGCTCCACAGGAACACGCGCTGCGCGGGGCTGAGCTCGTACGGCGCCTCGGGCACCACGAGTGCCTCGGCACCGAGCACGTCGACGGCGAGCTCGCCGAGGGCGCGGTGCAGCGACGCCCAGTAGAGCTTGTGCACGCTCGTGAGCGGCGTCATCTCGCCGCCTTCGAGCGAGCTCATCGACCGCAGCGCGTTGTACCGCATCACGCGCAGCGCGATCCAGATCTCGGCGACGCGCTGACGGACCGCGGCGTCCGTCGCGACCCCCCGGCGCTGCGCGTCCTCGATCACGGCGCGCAGCTCGTACTCGAACGTGAGCTGCTGGCCGAGCGTGGACGCGCCTCGCTCGAAGGCGAGCGTGCCCATCGCGACCTTCCATCCGCCGTTCACCTCGCCGACCACGTTCTCGCGTGCCGTGCGGGCCCCGCTGAAGAACACCTCGTTGAACTCGGACGTGCCCGTGATCTGCACGATCGGGCGGATCTCGATGCCGGGCTGGTCCATCGGCACGAGCAGGTACGAGATCCCCTTGTGCTTGGGGGCATCGCGGTCGGTGCGGCAGAGGACGAAGCACCACTGCGCCCAGTGTGCGAGCGACGTCCACACCTTCTGGCCCTCGATCACCCACTCGTCGCCGTCGAGCTCGGCCCGGGTCTGCACGTTGGCGAGGTCGGAGCCGGCGTTGGGCTCGGAGTAGCCCTGGCACCAGATCTCCTCGCCCTTGAGGATGGGCGGGAGGAACCGCTGCTTCTGGGCCTCGTTGCCGTAGTGGACGATCGTGGGCCCGAGGAGGCCCTCGCCCACGATCCCGACCTTGCCCGGGCCACCGGCGCGGGCGTACTCCTCGTAGAAGATCACCTGCTGGGTCAGCGAGAGACCGCGCCCGCCGTACTCGGCCGGCCAGGCGATGCCGTTCCAGCCCGCCTCGCCCAGCGCCTGCTCCCAGGCCAGCCGCTCCTCGAAGAGGCGGTGCTCGTCACCGGGGCCTCCCCTGCCGCGCACCATGGCGAACTCGCCCTCGAGCTTGGCGGTGAGCCAGTCGCGGGCCTCGGCCCGGAATGCCTCGTCCTCGGCGCTGAAACGAAGGTCCATCGAGACGATCCTGTCCGGCAGCGCGGCGCAACCTACCATCGAGGCCCCGACCACCCGACTCGCCATCGAGGCATCAGAGGTGACGACCCGAACCGACGTGTGCATCGTGGGTGCCGGCCTGGCCGGGCTCGCCTGCGCGCGATTGCTCGTTCGCCAGGGCGTCGAGTGCCGGGTCCTCGAAGCGGGCGACGACGTCGGCGGCCGGGTCCGCACCGACGCCGTCGACGGCTTCTTGCTCGACCGCGGCTACCAGGTGGTGCTGACCCAGTTCCCCGAGCTCCACCACCAGCTCGACGTGCCCGCGCTCGGCTTGGCGCGCTACGACCCGGGCGCGGTGGTCCGGGTCCACGGACGGTTCCACCGGGTCGACGACCCGCGCCGCCACCCGGGCCGGGCGCTGTCCACCCTCACCGCGCCGGTCGGCACCTTCGCCGACGACGTCCGGATGGTCGCCCTCCTGGTCGACCTCATGCGGACCGACCCGCGCGCGCTGCTGCGCCGGCCCGACACCACCACCGCCGAGGCGCTCCGCGAGCGCGGGTTCTCGGAGACGATGATCGAGCGGTTCTGGCGGCCCCTGTTCGCCGGCATCCAGCTCGACCCCGACCTCGAGGTGTCGAGCCGGCGGTTCGAGGTGATCCTGGCGATGCTCGCCGAGGGCGCGAGCGCGCATCCCGCCACCGGGGTGCAGGCGATCCCCCGCCAGCTCGCTGAGTGCATCCCGCCCGGGGTGATCGAGCTCGGCGCGCGAGTCGACCGGATCGAGGGCACCACCGCGCACCTCGCCGACGGCCGGCGGGTCGAGGGCCGTGCCCTCGTCGTCGCGACCGAGGGCCCGGCCGCGGCGCGCCTCCTCGGCCTGCCCGACCCCGGCTCCCGCTCCGAATCGTGCGTCTACTACGCCGCCGAGGGCGCGCCGCTCCCCGAGAAGATGGTCGTGCTCAACGGCGACCGCGTCGGTCCGGTCAACAACCTCGCGATCGTGTCGAACGTTGCGCCGAGCTACGCGCCCGCGGGCCACGCGCTCGTCGCCGCGGTGACCCCGGGACCGATCGCGGGTGCCGACGAGGAGCTCGAGGCCGCCGTCCGCCGCCAGCTGCGCGGCTGGTTCGGCAGTGTGGTCGACGGCTGGGAGCACCTGCGCACCTACCGCATCCCGCACGCGCACCCCGACCAGCGTCCGGGCTTCAATCCGCGCCGACGTGTCCGCCTCGGCGACGGCGTGTACGTGTGCGGCGACCACCGCGACACCGCGTCGAGCCAGGGGGCCCTGTTCTCGGGGCGGCGCACCGCGTCGGCCGTCTGGGCCGACCTGCGCCCGCCTCAGCCCGTCAGGTAGGCCCGCAGCCCCCGCCGCACCGCCGGGCAGTCGTCCGGGTCGGGCAGGTCGCGCCACGCCGGCTCGAGCGACTTCGCCAGGCTCGGCACCTGCCACGGCGACGCGAGCGCCTGCACCACCCGCTCGGTCGCGCGCCAGCGCGTCTGCGTGTCGACCGCGCGCCCGTGCAGCACCCGGGCCACGAGCTCCGCGGTGCGGTCGTCGCCGAGGAGGCCGCCGTGGAACGCGGGCCGCACCACGTACGGGATCGTCACCGACGCGGGGCGGGGCGCGGCGAGCCCGGTGTCGAACGGGAGCACGGCCAGCTCGCGCACGCCCGGCGCGCCACAGCGCAGCAGCCCCTGGAACAGCGGCGCCTGCTCGACGATCGAGCGGAACAGCGGCGTGTCGGAGCGCACGTCGACCGGACCGAGGCGGTCGACGATCGCGGCCACGCCGTCGAGCGCGGCGCCGGCCGCGACCCCCCAGCCCACCCGGCCCGGCGCGGGGTACGACACCCGCCCCGGCTCCACCAACGGGCTGAGGGCGACGACCGACCGGACCGGCGCGCCCGGCGTGCCGAGCGCGTAGGTGAGCGCGACCAGCGCGCCCTCGCTCTCGGCCACGATCCCGACGGGCTCACCCGTGGCGGCCGCGAGCGCGTCGACCTGCGTCCCGAGCCGCCGGGCGAGGGTGCGCACCGACGCGTGGGTCGCGGCGCGGCCGTACGGGCGGGGCTCGCCGTCCCGGCCCAGGCCCGCGTAGGAGTAGCGGCGGATGCGGACGTCGCCGTCCACCCACCGGCGGGTGACCCCGTCCCAGCGCGAGTCGAACCCCTTCACCACCAGGACCGGCGGCCCCCCGCCCGCCCCGATCGGCGCGGCCCGGGGCGCCGGGGCGCGGTCGCGCTCGAGCGCCACCGCGACGGCGAACCCGACCGCGGCGCCGGCGACCACGAGCGCGAGCACCCCGGCGAGCGCGACGACCGCGAACGGGCGGCCGCGCGCTTCGACGTGAGTGCGCGCGGCGGCGTCGGTCACCCGGAGCCAGCACCACGCGTTGACGACCCCGGCCGCGAGCACCGCAGGCCAGCGCGCCCAGGCGGGACCCGCGGCGACGATCGCGCCGAGGACCGTGGTCGACGCGAACGCGACGAGCACCGCGACCACGCCGCGCGCCGGCGGGCGGGTCCGCCACCGTCGGGGTGACACCGCGGCGCAGTGCACGATCGCCGACACCATCACTACGACCGGCACCGCGACGATCCACGTCCACGACAGCGAGAACACCGCGGTCGCGAACGCCAGCACCACCCAGGGCACGAGGAGCAGGCCGACGATCACCGTCGCCCACCACGCGCGTCGCATCCGCTCGCGCGCGTCCGGCAGGGGGACGTCGGCCGGCCACGCGAGGCCCACGATCGTCGCGGTGACCGCGGATCGCGCGGCCACCCATCCCGCCACCGCGAGCACCACGACCCACCACGACGGCGTGTACACGGCGATCCAGCGCAGGTCGTGGAACTGGTCGAACGGCGTGGGCGCGCTCACCTGCGGTGCGAGCGCGAGCCCGGTGACCGGGCCGAGCAGGCTGAGGATCGCGGTCTCGACGAGCGCGAGCCCGGCGGTCAGGGCCGCCAGCGCGGGCCGGTTCCGCAGCCGGGCGGGTCGCCGGTCCAGCGAGGCCATCGACGGCCGATGCTACGACCCCGTTACCTGGCGGGGGACGGCTTGCGGAGGTCGACCTCCACGGGCGCGCGGCGCAGCATCCCCAGCCGCAGCCCGGCCACGATCGTGCCGGACACGAGCGCGACCAGCGAGGCCAGCGCGAGCGCGGTGCGCATCTCCACCGACACCTCGCCCGCGAGCACCGCGATCGTCGCGATGTTGAGGAACGCGTGCACCACCACCGCGGGGAGCAGCGCACCGGTGCGCAGCACGGCGTAGCCGAGCACCACCCCGAGGCTCGCGAACGGCAGCGCCGTCAGCGCGCTGTTCATCTGCTCCACGTGGCCGGGCAGCAGCGAGAAGATGAGCCCGCCGGCGATGAGCGCGCTGATCCCGGCGACCGGACCCCAGGCCTCGGCGTTGCGCCAGTTGTGGCCCGTGAGCTTGGCCACGACGGCTCCCACCACGATCAGGACGGCGAGCCGGTACACGAGCTCCTCGCCGAGCGCGGCGATCACGAGGCCGATGGCCTCGCGGGTGCCGCCGATGCGCACGGAGTAGCGGTAGGCCGCCCACACGAGCGCGACCGAGCTGACGATCAGGAACTCGGCCCAGGCCCGCCGGTTCGCGGGGTCGAGCCCGAGGCGCCGGAACCCGACGAAGTAGGCGAGGGCGACGCCGAGCGGGAGCGCGGGCGACATGGGCACGCGCCCGAGTGAGCCGAGCGAGATGTCCATCCAGGCGGTGGCGACGTCGATCACCACGGTCACGAGCGCGAGGAGCACGATCGGGAGGTTGAGCGGCCAGCGGGTCCAGCTCCGCCAGCGCCAGCTCCAGCGCTCGGATGCACGCTCGGCGAACTCGGCCAGGCCCACGTCAGGTGTCCCCTCGGACACGGCCGGCGGCACCGGCGCGATGTTCTGCATCGTCGCGTTCTCCCGAACCCTTGACCGCAGTGTGACCCGCGGCGCCCCACCACTCAGTGTGGTGGTTCGACCACGCTAGGTGCAAGCCGGCCACGGAACGGCCAAGCGGCGGGAAAGCGCGGGGAAGCGGCCACTCAAGCGAGGTGGGTGTCGAACCAGGTGAGGGTGCGGGCCCAGGCGTCCTTCGCGGAAGCCTCGTGGTAGTCGGCCCGGGCGTCGCAGTGGAACCCGTGGGCCGCCCCCGGGTAGCGGACCACCTCGGTGTCCACCGGCGCGGCCCGGAGTGCCTCGCGCAAACGCTCGACGTCGGCGACGGGGATCGACGCGTCCTCGTCGCCGAAGAGCCCCAGCCACGGCGTCTGGAGGGCGCCCGCCTCGTCGACCAGCGCCGGGAACGGCAGCACGCCCTTGGTCGCGATGCCACCGCCGTAGAAGCCCACGCCCGCGCCCAGCGCGTGGCGCAGCGATGCGAGGAACGACGCCCGCCCGCCGAAGCAGAACCCGACGACGCCGATGCGCTCGTCGGTGAACCCGGCGGAGCGCAGGTGGTCGAGCGCGGCGGCGGTGTCCCTCAGGATCGTCTCGTCGCTCACCCCCTCGAACAGCGGGAAGATCGCCGAGAAGTCGGTGTAGTCCTCCACCGCGCCGCCACCCGCGCGGTGGAAGTAGGCCGGCGCGATCGCGTGGTAGCCGGCGGCGGCGAACCGGGTGGCGACGTCGCGGATGTGCGCGTTCACGCCGAACGCCTCTTGGATCACGAGCACCGCGCCGCGGGCGTCGCCGTCGGGCGTCGCCTCGAAGACGGGCATGGGGCCGTCGGCGGTGTCGAGCACGAGGTCGCGAGTGACCATGTGATGTTCTCCTGGGGGTTCGGGGCGCGTCGTCACGCCGGCTCGTCGGCTTCGCTCACGTGCGCTGGTCGAACGCGACCTTGATCGCGCCGCTGGTGTCCTGGGTGGCGAGGGCGCGGAACGCAGCGCGCCAGTGCTCGTCGAGCGGGAAGGTGTGGGTCACCATGCCGGTGAGATCGACTCGGCCGCCGGCGACGAGGTCGAGGTAGTGCTCGATGCCGTGGCGGGCCACGCCGTCGATCGTCTCGAGCCCGAACGCGTTCGACCCGACGAAGCTGATCTCCTTGAAGTACAGCGGCGTGTCCTCCCAGTAGGTGGGACCGTGCACGCCCGCCTTGACCAGGGTGCCGCGCGCCGCGAGCACGCGTGCGCCCACCTCGAAGGTCTCCCGCTTCCCCACGGTGTCGTACACCACGTCGATACCGCCGGGGTAGGCCATCGGCAGCCCGTCGCTCGGCTGGAGCACGCCTCCCGACCAGGCCGCGGCCGCCTCGATCACCGCGAGCGCGGGCTCGTGACCGATCACGGTCGCGCCGAGGCGCCGGGCGAAGTCGGCCTGGGCGCCGAAGCGCGCGACCACGAGCACCTCGACGTCGGGATGGAGCGCACGCAGGATCGCGGTCGCGCACGTGCCGAGCGCCCCGGCGCCGTACACCATCGCCCGCCCGCCGGAGTTCGGCGGATGGCGGGTGATCGCGTGGAGCATCACCGCGAACGGGTCGGCGAGCACGGCCAGCTCGTCGGGCACGCCGTCGGGAACCTCGAACAGCATGGAGTCGTGGGCCGGCATCAGCTCGGCCCAGCCGCCGCTCGCGTCGCGCGACGTGCCGGTGTGGATGCCCGGCGCGATCGGGCCGACCCCGAAGCTCGCGCACAGGCTGTAGTCGCCGCGTTCGCACGCGGCACACACGGGCGTCACGCCGCGCGGCCCGCACGACAGCCAGGGGTTCAGGACCACACGGTCGCCGACCGCGAGACCCTCCGCCTCGGGGCCGAGCTCCACGACGTCGGCCACCACCTCGTGCCCGAGCACCTGGGGCAGCGAGAAGAACCCCTTCATCGGGTTGTCGTCGGTGCGGACGTCGCCGAAGTCGCCGAAGACCTGCTTGGCGTCCGAACCGCAGATGCCGGTGAGCCGCGGGCGGGTCACCACCCAGTCGGGGCGCAACGGGCGCGCGTCGTCGACGTCGACGAGGCGCATCGGCACCTGGGCCAGGCCGCGCAGGAGCGGGTTCTCGGAGCCCGCGTCGGGATCGCCGTCGTCGTCGGGCCGGACGCCGTAGAGGAGCGCACGCACGGGCGGAGCGTAGCGAGCGTCGGGTGCGGGGACGAGCGAGAGCACCGACCAGCGAGCGGAGCGACCCGGAGTGGCGGACCGGAGCGAGCGTCGGGTGCGGGGACGAGCGAGAGCACCGACCAGCGAGCGGAGCGACCCGGAGTGGCGGAGCGGAGCGAGCGTCGGGTGCGGGGACGAGCGAGAGCACCGACCAGCGAGCGGAGCGACCCGGAGTGGCGGAGCGTACTCAGGCCCTGGTCACCACGCTTCCGGCGCCTCGGGCTCGGGCCGGGGGTCGATCGACGGCGCCTCGGGCTCCTCGGGGATCTCGGCGGCCGCGCCACCGCTCTCGGTCGCGACGTCCGGAGGCGCCGACGCGAGCTCGGGTTCGGGAGCGATCTCGGCCGCATGCTCGGGCTCGGGCGCCGGCCCGGGCTCCGGGACCGGGACCGGTTGGGGCTCCGGTTCGGGCTTCGCGTGGTGCGGCTTCGGGAACGGGTGCGGCCGGAAGCGCACGTCGACCTGGGACTGCTTGCGGGCGAAGTCGACGCTCATCACAACCACGTTCGTGACCTCGCCGTGCAGGCGCTTCGCCAGCGCGGCCTTCAGCGCGAAGTCGTCGCGGTAGACCTTGTCGAGCACAACGATGCGGCGCTCGTGGCGGCGCAGCACCCGCGGGTGGTCGGCCACGTACATCACGCCCACCAGCACGGCGGTGAGGGTGATCGTGGTGCCCCAGTGCTCGTCGGGCGAGAGTCCGGTCGTGAGGCCGATGACGATCGCGACGAAGTAGTACCCGATCTCCTCCTGGGTGACCTGGGTCGACCGCAGCCGGATCACCGACAGGAGCGCGAACAGCCCGATCCCGAAGGCCAGGCCCACGGGGCGCGTCGAGACGAAGGACGCGACCGCGAACAGGCCGATGTTCACGCCCATGAAGCCGAGCGTCAGGTCGCGGCGGTGGTGGCGTCGGAAGTAGATGCCGTAGGTGAGGACGCTGATCGCGAACAGGTCCAGGGCCAGGCTCAGGAGCAGGACGTCGTAGGCCATGGCTGCCCTTCTACCGCCGGATCGCGTCAGGCACTCAGGGCCTTTCGTCGGGTTTCCGACCTCTTCCGACAACTTCTTAGTCCACGAGCAACGCAGCGCACCGGACCTCGGACCCGGCGGGCCGCGTACGATGCGGCCGCCGCCGCCTCGTCCCTCACCCCTTCCCACCCCTTCGCCGCTTCCGGAGGACTCATGGAGTTCGGCATCTTCATCCAGGGCTTCCTGCCCGGCCCCGCCGCCCACGACTCCGCGGCCGAGCACGCGATGCTCTTCGACGAGATCGACTACGTGAAGTGCGCGGACGCCAACAACTGGAAGTACGTGTGGATCTCCGAGCACCACGCGCTCACGGAGTACAGCCACATCTCGGCAAGCGAGGTGGTGGCGGGCTACCTCGCCGGGCAGACCGAGCGCATCCACATCAGCTCCGGCATCTTCAACCTCAGCCCGCGGGCGAACCACCCGGTGCGAAACGCCGAGCGGGTGGCCATGCTCGACCACCTCACCAACCGGCGCTTCGAGTTCGGCACCGGCCGCGGCGCGGGATCACACGAGGTCGCGACCTTCAACATCCACGACACCGACTCCACGAAGGCCGAGTGGGACGAGGTGATCTGGGAGCTCGTGAAGATGTGGGAACGCAAGGACTACACGTTCTCCGGTGACCACTTCGCACTCGACACCCCGCACAACGTGCTGCCGAAGCCGTACGCCCCGGGCCATCCGCCCATCTGGGTGGCGTGCGGCAACCCGCGCACGTTCCGCAAGGCCGGCGAGCACGGCATCGGCGCGATCGGCTTCAACTTCTCGCCCATCACCGAGATGGCCGGGCTGATCGCGGAGTACAAGGACGGCATCGCGAGCTGCACCAACCCGGTGGGCCAGTTCGTCAACGACAACGTGATGCTGACCAACGCCGTGCGTTGCTTCGAGGACCGCGACAAGGCGCGCGCGATCGCCACCCGCAGCGGCAACTACCTCTACTCGCTGGTGTGCCTGTACCACGACACCTTCCCGAAGCGCCCCGGCTCGCCGACCTGGCCCGAGATCCCCCAGCCCCTCCCGGCCGAGTTCCTCGACCCCGCGATCGAGGTCGGCGCGGTGCTGTGCGGCAACCCCGACGAGGTCTGCGAGCAGCTGAGGCTCTACGAGGCCACCGGCGTCGACCAGGTCGTGTTCGGCATGCCCACCGACATGACCCGCGACGAGGCGCTCGAGTGCATCGAGACGTTCGGCAAGCACGTGATCCCCGAGTTCGACAAGGATCCCGTCCACCGCACCGACCACATGCGGGCAACCGCCCAACCGAAGTACGGACCGTTCGAACACGAGCCGCCGGTCATCGAGACGATGATGACCCGCGCGGGAGGATGACCCCATGGATCCGCAACGCAAGCTGATCGCCCTCTGGTTCGCCCGCATCCGGGCCCTGCTCGGGCTCAAGCTCGTGCTCTTCCCGGGGCTGATCACGAAGCTCTTCATCGGACGGACCACGCCCGTGAGCAACGCCGCCGTCCGGATGGTGGGCGTGCGCGACCTCGGCCTCGGGCTCGGCGCGGTCGCCGGCGTGCGCGAGGGCACGCAGGCCCCGGAGTGGATGGGGTGGGGCGCGGTGGCCGACGGGGTCGACGCGCTCGCGCTCCTCGTCACCCCGGGTCTGCCCAAGCGGGCCCGGCTCACCGGGCTGTTCGCGGCCGGCGCGGCCGTGGTCGGCATGAAGCTCGCGTGGGAGCTGGCCGACGAGCGAGCCAGTCGCGCGATCGACGTTGCGACGAGCAGCGAGCGGGGGCCCGAGCGGCCCGGCGCCGAAGGCGCCGAGAGCGGAGAGGACGAGCGAGCCGGCCTCGCGGTGGACGCCCAGGCTGGCGCGGGCGACTGAACCGCGCCGTGCGGGTTCGGGACCAAGGTCCCGATCCCGGGAGAGCCGGAATAGCCCGACCCGCAGAGCGCATCTCCTCTGTACGGAGGCGAAGCATGTCGATCACGGTTCCCAGCACGGTCCCCACGAGCTACTGGCACATCCTCGACGACGGGCGCGTGCAGTGCGACGTCTGCCCGCGCGCCTGCAAGCTGCGCGAGGGCCAGCGGGGCCTGTGCTTCGTCCGGGCCCGCGAAGGAGACCAGGTCGTGCTCACCACCTACGGCCGGTCGAGCGGGTTCTGCGTCGACCCGATCGAGAAGAAGCCGCTCAACCACTTCCTGCCCGGCTCGTCGGTCTTCTCGTTTGGGACCGCCGGCTGCAACCTCGCCTGCCGGTTCTGCCAGAACTGGGACATCTCGAAGTCCAAGCAGACCGACACCCTCGCGGACGCCGCCGATCCGGTGGCGATCGCCGAGGCCGCGGCCGACCTTGGCTGTGCGAGCGTGGCGTTCACGTACAACGACCCCGTGATCTTCATGGAGTACGCGTCCGACGTCGCCGACGCGTGCCGGGCGCGCGGCGTGCGGACGGTCGCGGTCACCGCGGGCTACGTGTGCCCTGAGCCCCGGGCCGACTTCTTCTCGCACGTCGACGCGGCCAACGTCGATCTCAAGGCGTTCGACGAGGACTTCTACTTCCACCTCTGCGGCGCGCACCGCGACGCCGTGCTCGACACTCTCGAGTACCTCGTGCACGAGACCGACGTGTGGGTGGAGATCACCACGCTGCTCATCCCGGGCAAGAACGACTCCGACGCCGAGCTCGACGCGATGACCGGGTGGGTCGTCGACCGCCTCGGCCCCGACGTGCCGATGCACTTCACCGCGTTCCACCCCGACTTCAAGATGACCGACGTGCCGCCCACGCCGCCGGCGACGCTCAGCCGGGCCCGCGCGATCGCCAAGCGCAACGGCGTGCACCACGCCTACACGGGCAACGTGCACGACGCCGACGGCGGCTCCACGTTCTGCGCGGCCTGCGGCACCCGGCTCATCGAGCGCGACTGGTACACGATCGGGGAGTACACGGTGACCGACGACGGGCACTGCGGCGCGTGCGGGGCGGTCGTGCCCGGGCGGTTCGCGGGCCCGGCCGGCACATGGGGCGCGCGCCGGCGGCCGGTGCGCATGAGCGGACGGGCCCGGTGAGGGGCGCCGCAACCCGCGTGCGACCTGCCGCGGTGGCCGGGCGCTTCTACCCCGGCGACGCCGGCGCGCTCGCGGCAACCGTCGACGATGCCCTCGCCCACGCGACACCGTGGGCGGGTCCTGCACCCAAGGCGCTCGTGGTCCCGCACGCGGGCTACGTCTACTCCGGTCCGGTCGCCGCGTCCGGATACCGCACGCTCGCCGCGGCGCGCGACACCGTGCGGCGCGTCGTGCTGATCGGCCCGGCGCACTATGTCGGCGTCCACGGGATCGCGGTGAGCAGCGCCGACGCGTTCGTCACCCCCCTCGGCGCCGTACCGGTCGACGAGGAGCTGCGTGCCGTGGTGCGCGCGCTCCCCGGCGTGTCGGTCGACGACGCGGCGCACGGCCCCGAGCACAGCCTCGAGGTGCACCTGCCGTTCCTCCAGCGCGCGCTCGCCCGCTTCACGGTCCTCCCGCTGGTGGTGGGCCGGGCCGACCCCGACACCGTGGCCGACGTGCTCGACGCCGCGTGGGGCGGACCCGACACGCTGGTCGTCGTGAGCAGCGACCTCAGCCACTCCCTCGACCAGCGCAGCGCCACCACGCGCGACCACGCCACGGCGGCGGCGATCGTCGCCGGTCGGATCGCCGACCTCACCCCGCAGGACGCGTGCGGCGTCCACGCGGTGCAGGGGCTCGTCGTCGCGGCGCAGCGCCACGGGCTCCACGCCGAGGTGCTCGACCTCCGCACCTCGGCCGACACCGCCGGCGATCCCGCCCGCGTCGTCGGCTACGGCGCCTTCGCGTTCACCCCGGCTCACCCCTTGTTCGGACGTTGGGACGGCCCATGACCCCACTGGAGGTCCGGACCGTGAGGCTGTGGGCCGAGTCGGAGATCCGGCGGGTGCTGCTGCGGTACGCACGGGGGATCGACCGGCTCGACCTCGAGCTCGTGCGGTCCTGCTATCACCCCGACGCGACCGACTCCCACGGGAGCTTCGACGGGACCGTCGACGAGTACGTCACCTGGGTCGAGCGGGTGCTCCGCCGCTACGACGCGACGATGCACCTCCTCGGCAACCCCCTGGTGGAGCTCGACGACGGCGACGGTGATCCCGCCGCGCCGCCCTCCGCCGCGGACGTCGAGACGTACGGCATGGCGTTCCATCGCGCCGCGGGCGGTCCGCCCGAGCGCAACCTCGTGACCGGCTTCCGCTTCGTCGACCGCTTCGAGTGCCGCGACGGCGAGTGGCGAATCGCCCGGCGCGTCGCAGTCACCGAGTGGTCGCGCGTCGACCGCGAGGACGACTGGTGGCCGATCCCCGACGGCATGCTCCAGGGCCGGCGCGACCGCACCGACCCCGTGTACCGGGAGTCTGCCGAGTGAGGCGGTTCGGTGTCACGGCATACGCGCTCGACGATGACCGCCGCCGCGCGCTCCTCGACACCGCCGCCGGGGCCATCGGCACCGCGCTCGCCGGCGGCACGCGGCTGCTGCACGAACCCGGCGACGACCCCGCGCTCGCACAGGCGGCGGCCACCTTCGTGACCCTCGAGCGGGGTGCGGCCCTGCTCGGATGCATCGGCACGCTCGAGGCCCAGGAGCCCGTCGTCACCAACGTGGCCCGCAACGCCTGGAGCGCCGCCTTCGCCGATCCCCGCGTCCCGTCGGTGCGTCCCGACGACTTCACGGTGATGTCGATCACGGTCTCGGTGCTGTCGCCGTTGAGCCCCATGCGGGCTCGCTCCTGGCGCGACGTCCATCGGGCGTTGCGGCCCGGGATGGACGGCGTGCTGGTGGAAGCCGGGCCGCACCGGGCCACCCTGCTCCCTTCCGTGTGGGAGAAGCTGCCCGACCCCGCCGAGTTCCTCGACGTGCTGTGGCACAAGGCTGGGCTGCGGCCCCGCGACTGGCTCCCGGGCACCCGGGTCCGGCGCTACACCACCGACGAGTTCGCCGATGCGGGGCCGCGGACCCTTGTGCGAGGATGACCGCCCCACCCGGGCAGACGCCTCACGAGGAGCACCACCATGGATCTCATCGCTGCGCTCGACGAAGTCGGCACCGAGTTCGGCCGCTTGGTCGCAGGCACAACGCCCGGGCAGCTGGGCGCCACCACCCCGTGCACCGAGTTCAACGTGCGTGACGTCATCAACCACGTCACCGCGGGTGCCACGATGTTCGGGTCGGCATTCGAGAACGGCGCCGTGCCCGACGACGAGCTCGGCCGCATCATGGGCGGCGACATCCTCGGCGACGACCCGGCCGCCGCGTACGACGCCGCGAGCGAGCGGGTGCAGGCCGCCTATCACGCGCCCGGCGCGCTCGAGGGCATGGTGACGCTGCCGTTCGGCGAGATGCCGCGCGAGGCTGCCTTGGGCATCGCGGTCTTCGACGTGGCCGTGCACGCGTGGGACCTCGCCCAGGCCACCGGCCAGGACCTGCAGCTCTCGGAGGACCTCGCGATCGAGATCCTCGCGCTCGGTCAGGCGATGGGCCTCGACCAGTACCGCCCGATGATGTTCGCCGAGGAAGTGATCATCGTCGAGACCGCCCCGGCCTGGGACCGCGTCGCCGCCTTCTCCGGCCGCCAGGTCTGAGGCGCGGCTACTCGAACCCGTACAACGCGCGGCAGTTGTCGGACGTGATCCTGCGGACGTCGTCGCGCGCCATGGTCCCCATGTCGCGCGCGATCGTGCCCTTGGAGTCGGGCCAGGTGCTGTCGGGGTGCGGGTAGTCGCACGCCCACATCACGCGATCGGCGCCGATCATCGAGATGAACACGTCGGCGTTGTGCTCCTCCTCGAACGTGATCCACACCTGCCGGCGCATCAGCTCGCTCGGTGGGATCTGCAGCTTGCCGACGATGTTGCCGTGCTTCACCCACTCGTGGTCCATGCGGGCGATGATGTACGGCAGCCAGCCGAGCCCGGCCTCCGCGAGCACGAGGCGCACACCGGGGTGCCGTTCGAGCACACCCGAGAACACGGTCTCCGCGACGGCTTCGTCGAGCTGCATGGGCGACACCGTGGCGAACACCGGCTCGCGCCAGTTGCCCATCTGGTAGACGGCGCGGTTCGACCCGCCCCCGAGGTGGTAGCTGATCGGGAGCCCGGTGGCCTCGGCCGCGGCCCAGAACGGCTCCCACTCGGGCTCGCCGACGAGGGCCTCGACCGGGTCGAGCACCGCACCGCGGTGGCCGAGCGCGGCCACGCGCTCGATCTCGGCGGTGGCGTCCTCCGGGCGCCGCGAGGGCAGCCGGGCGAGCACGCACAGCCGGTTCGCGTCGACCCGGTTGAACTCCGCCGCCCAGTCGTTCCAGCCGCGGTAGGCCTCGGCCTGGAGCGCGTCGTCGGGGATCTTCAGCCCCATCACCGACGGGCCGTAGATGACCGACGACGCCACGCCGTCGCGGTCCATGTCCTGGAGCCGCAGCGTCGGGTTCGACGGACGGAAGCCGTCCTGCTCGATCCCCCCGCGCTCGTAGCACGTGTGTGCGGACGGCGTGAGCCCGGAGAGCCCGAGCACGCTGCCGTCGCAGACCCACATCGTGCGCCCGTCGACGACCTCCACGTGCGGAACCCGCGCGGGGTCGGACTCGCGCATGCGCGCGGTCCACAGGTCGGTCGGGATCGACGGCAGGTCCATGTGGTCGTCGCACGAGTGCAACGGCCAGTCGACCTCGAAGCTCGCGTTCGTCGCGTTCTCCGTCGGTGCGTGCGCAGTGGTGGTCATGATCCCCCCAATAGGTCCTGGTGCTCGCCGAGCCGAGGCGCGTGCCGTTGCAGGCGCCAGGGCGATGCTTCCATCAGGAAGGGCGCGCCGGTGTACGTGACGCTGCGGCCGATCCCCTCGTGCTCCAACGCGACGGGAAACCCGCGCGCGATGTAGTGCACATCTTCCATCACCTCTTCCGGGGCGTACACCACCGGGAGCGCCATCCCGCGCGACTGGCCCTGGAAGAAGAACTCGTACGACGTGAGCCGGCCCGCGATGAACTTCAGGGCGCTTCGTCCGGCCGAGAAGATCTCCGCCGCCACCGGGTCGTCGAGCGACTCCATCAGCGTCACCCCGCCCCGCTCCTCCCCCAGCTCGAGGAGCACGGTGTCGGGGAACTCGTCGCGCCAGGCGTTGTCGTCGATCCAGTCGATCATGATGCGGAACTCGCGCGCGGAGCGCGGCGGCACCCCGGTGGGGACGAAGCGACCCTCGAGGTCCTCCGCCACCGTCAGCTGCGTGGGACGGGCGCTCGCGTGACGGCAGGTCTGGCGCTGCACCGTCTCCTGGGCGACGAGCCAGCCGTAGTACGCGAACTCGGTCGTGATGTTCGACGCCGAGTGCATGCTGACGTCGATGAGCTGACCCGTGCCGGTGAGGTCGCGGTGCAGCACGGCGACGAGGATCGCGATCGCGGCGTGCAACGACGCGGTGTGGTACGCCTGGTTGCCGCCGCCGCGCACGGGCGGGATCGTGTGGTCGTCGTAGCCGCAGCTCCACACGGGACCCGCGTTGGCGAGGATCGACAGGTCGGTCGCGGGCTCGTGGGCGCGCGAGTTGGTGCGGCCGAACGGCGTGACGGCGGCCCACACGAGGCCGGGGTTCGCGGGCCGCAGGTCGGGGTCGTCGAGGCCGAGCGCGGCGAGCCGGCCCGGCGGCTCGGCCTCCACCACGATGTCGGCCGACGCCACGAGGTCGCGGAGCCGCGCGCGACCCTCCTCGTCGTCGAGGTCCAGCGTCACCCCGAGCTTGTTGGTGTTGTAGTGCCAGAACCAGAGGCTGCGCTCGGGGTCGGGCACGTCGTCGACGAACGGCTCGTACATCCGCTGGGGCGCGCCACCGGGAGGCTCCACCAGGATCACCTCGGCCCCGTAGTCCGCGAGGAGCCGCCCGCAGTGCGCGGCGTACTCGCTCGCGAGCTCGACCACGCGCAGCCCCGTGAGCGGGCCGGTGAGCCCGGGCGCGGGCGGCGGGATCGGATCGGTGCTCAGGCGCTGGCCGATCTGCTCGCGGCGCTCGCTCATATCACCCCCGCCTTCCGCAGCTCGTCGATCTCGTCCTCGGACAGACCCAGGACCTCGCCGTACACGAGGTCGTTGTCCTCGCCGAGCAGCGGCGCGGCCTCGGCGATGTGCCAGTCGCTCTCCGACATGTGGTACGGCAGGCCGTCGACGCGCACCCGGCCCATGAGCGGGTGCTCGACCCACGGCCACAGGCCCTGCTCGGTGGTGCCGGGGTCGTGCTCGATCCGCTCCTCCGGGAGCTGCACCGCGACGCCGGGCACCCCCGCGCCGATCATCAGCTCCTGGACCGCGAACTTGTCGCGCGCGCCGCACCACGCACCGAGGCGCTCGTCGAGCTCGTCCTGGTGGGCGAGACGGCCGGCAAGGGTGACGAAGCGCGGGTCGCTCGCCCACCCGCCGTCCGCGGTGGTACCGACGATCCCGGCGATGACCGCCCAGTCGGCGTCGTTGCGACACGCGATCGCGCACCACTGGTCGTCGCCGAGCGCCGGGTACACGTTGTGCGGCGCCATGGCCGGCGAGTCACTGCGGCTGCTGTACGGGAACCCGGGGCGGCGGGTCTTGCGCCCGTTCACCGTGTAGTCGAGCACCACCGGTCCGAGCAGGGTCGCGCCGGCGTCGGTGCACGACATGTCGACCCACTGGCCCTCGCCCGTGCGGTTGCGGTGCACGAGTGCGGCGAGGATCGCGAAGCACATGAAGTTGGCGCCGTGGTGGTCCATGTAGGAGTAGCCCCACCCCGCCGGCGGCATGTCGGGGAGGCCCGAGGTGAACGTGAGCCCGCAGCTCGACTGCACGATCGGACCCCACGTCTTGAACGACGAGTACGGGCCCCGGTGGCCGAACCCGCAGTTCGACACGTAGATGACGTCCTCACGGAGGTCGCGCAGGGTCTCGTAGGGGAACCCGAGCTTCGCCAGCACCCCGCCCGCGAAGTTCTCCGCCACCACGTCGGAGATGCGCACGAGATCGGCGAGCAGCTCGCGGCCGCGCTCGGTGCGCAGGTTCAGCGTGATGCCGAGCTTCTCGACGTTGTGGTTCTGGAACCCGCCGCCGAACTCGCCGCCGCGGCGGTCGTCGACGAACGGCTCCATCCCCCGCAGGATGTCCCAGCGGCCCTCGGTGACCGGGTCCTCGATCTTGATGATCTGCGCCCCGAACGCGGCGAGCGTCCGGGTGGCCCCGGCACCCGCGAGCTGGCCCGTGAAGTCGCAGATCCGGATGTGTGACAACGCCCCCATCGACCGCGGACGTTAACGCAGCCGGTCGACGCCCGCGGCCAGCTCAGGCCCGGTCGGGCACGCGACCGCGGGAGAGCTTCGTGGCGACGATCCCCGCACCTCGGACCTGCTCCACCAGCGCATCGACCTCGCTCGCCCGCAGCCCCGGGGCGAACCCCACCAGCGTGATGGCGAGCGGCACGCGGCCCTCGAGATCGAACACCGGAGCGGCGAGCAGGCTCAGGTCGTACCGGCGGCGCGCGTCGAGGTCGCGAACGTGGTACTCGGTCGCCGCGAGCCGGGCGATCGACGTGGCGATCTCGTCACGAACCCCCGGTGCCGTCGGCTCGTCGGACCGGTGGACGATCGCGGCCTCGAGGTCGTGGCGGGCGGGAGCGTCCAGGCCGATCGAGCACCCCCGGGACCGCACCGCCACGAGGACAGCACCGAGCGCGTCCCGCTCGGCCCGGGTGAGCACGGCCCGCCCGAGCCACGCGTCGACCTCGTCCGGTGGCGCCCACGCGTAGTACACCGACCCGAGGGGCGGCACCAACGGCACCCGCTGCCCGACCCGCACGTCGACGCCGTGGGGCTGCTGACGCCCCGCGCTCGCCACGAACACCACCGCGTCACCCGCCACCGCGGTGACGGTGGCCTGGAGACCGGTGGCCTCGGCGAGCACGCGCGCCTCGTCGCGGGCGGCGTCGATCGCGGGATGGGCGACGAGCGCGGCCGACCCCGCGGCGATGACCCCGGGGCCGAGCGTGAAGGTCCGGTGCCGGGGATGGCGCGTCAGGTAGCCGGCCGCGGCGAGCGCGTTGAGCACCGCGTGGGTGGATGCCAGGTTCACGTCGAGGCGCCGGGCGATCTCCGAGAGCGAGAACGCCTCCGTCGGGTGCGCGGCGAGGAAGTCGAGGACCTCGACGGCGCGGGTGGCGGCGAGCGCGGCTCTGGTCATAGGGTGCCTCTGACATTACGAAGTCGCTTTCGTTATTGCAAAAGGACGCGCGAGCGTCCAGAGGGGGATCCATGAAGCTCGACCTGCTCTACGAGTTCCAGCCCAAGGTGAAGCCCTGGGCCGACCCGCACCCCTACGGGCAGCGCAAGGCCGAGCAGGCCGCGTACGACGAGGCGATCGCCGAGATCCAGTTCGCCGACACGCTCGGCTTCCACACCGTGTGGTGCGTGGAGCACCACTTCCGCGACGGACGCTCGGCGTGCCCCACACCCGAGGCGGTGCTCGGCGGCCTCGCGCTCACGACCGAGAACCTGCGCCTCGGCTTCGGCGTCACCCTCATGCCGTTCGGCTTCACGCACCCGGCCCGCGTCGCCGAGAAGGTGGCGACGGTCGACGTGCTCAGCCACGGACGCGTCGAGTGGGGCACCGGTCGCTCCACCCCGATGGAGCAGATCGCGTTCGGCGTGCCGCCCACCGACGAGTCGCGCGACCACTGGCGCGAGGCGGTCGAGATCGTGGTGAAGATGTGGGAGTCGGAGCGCTTCTCCTACGACAGCCCGATGCTGCACTTCCCGGAGCGCATCCAGACGCCGAAGCCGTACCAGGATCCGCACCCGCCGTGCTGGCTCGCCGCCGCCGGCGAGCAGAGCGCGGCCGCGGCCGGGCGCAACGGCCTCGGCCTGCTGTCGTTCGCGCTGCTCCAGCCCGTCGAGTCGATGGCCAACCACATCAAGCTCTACCGCGAGGGCCAGGCCGAGTGCGTCACGCCACTCACCCGGGTGAAGAACGACCGGGTCGGTGCGTACACCCTCGTGCACTGCGTCGACAGCATGGAAGAGGCGGCCGAGCAGTACGAGCTGTGGGAGTCGGTGAACTGGTGGTACCGCCACCTCGCGCAGTTCACGCTCGAGTGGGAGCTGTCGAACCTCTCCCAGGAGGAGCGCGACGCGGTGTTCCCCCTGCTCGAGCCGGTGATCGCCGGGCAGGTGCCGGTCGACTACTACCAGAACGAGGACATGATCATCATCGGGACGCCCGAGATGTGCCTCGAGAAGATCCTCCGCTACGAGCAGGCCGGCGTCGACCAGCTGCTCTGCTACGTGCAGTTCGGGATGATTCCCCACGAGAAGGTGATGCGGAGCCTCGAGCTCCTCGGCACCGAGGTCGTCCCGAAGCTCGAAGCCCGCGGTCACCGCGCCCAGTACTGACCGCATTGCCCGCGCGTACGGAGCGAAGCGACGGGAGCAGCCGACCGAGCGCCCGCGAAGCGCCTTCGCTCGAACCCCGCAAGACTCGAACCAACCGCGTGAGCCGACCGGATCGGCCCGCGCGTACGGAGCGAAGCGACGGGAGCAGCCGACCGAGCGCCCGCGAAGCGCCTTCGCTCGAACCCCGCAAGACTCGAACCAACCGCGTGAGCCGACCGGATCGGCGCTTCGCAGCGAGGGAGGCAACAGTATGGACATGATCAGCGGGTTGCGGTACCAGGCGAAGAAGCTCGCGGAGCAGCACGGAGGCGAGGCGGCGGCGGCACCGGCACCGGGGCTGGCCGACAACCTGATCGCGGCGTTCTCGCTCGCGGGCAAGGTCGCGGTGGTCACCGGCGCGGCGCGCGGCATCGGTGCCCAGGCGGCGCTGACGTTCGCGCAGGCCGGCGCCGACGTCGTGATCGCCGACGTCCGCGAGGACGGGCTCGAGGTGACCGCGGAGAAGGTGCGGGCCCTGGGCCGGGCCGCGACGGTGGTGCCCACCGACATGTCCCGCAAGCACGCCGTCGATGCACTCGCGGCCCGGGCGCTCACCGGGCACGGCCGGGTCGACGTGTGGGCGAACGTCGCCGCGGTGCTGCGGTACTCCCCCATCGCCGAGACCACCGAGGAGGACTTCCACGCGATCACGAGCGTCAACCTCGAGGGCGTCTACTGGGGGGTCGCGGCGGCGCTGCGCGCGATGCAGGAGCACGGCGGCTCGATCATCAACATCGCGTCGGCGGGCGGCGACATGCCCGCGCCGATGATCTCGGTCTACGCGCTGACCAAGGCCGCGGTGATGATGCTGACCCGTTCCGCAGCGATGGAGGGCGGCGAGTTCGGCATCCGGGTCAACGCCGTCGCGCCCGGCTTCATCGACACGCCGATGGTCGCCGGGTACTACACCAAGGCCGACGGCAGCATCGACGAGGACGCCAAGCGCGAGATCTTCGCCCAGCGCGCCGCGCAGGCGCCGCTGCGCCGCACCGGCGAGACGGAGGACATCACGTGGGCGATGCTCTACCTGGCCGCCGACGCGTCCCGCTTCATGACCGGCCAGGTGCTCCGCCCCAACGGCGGAGTCGTGATGCCCTGAGCCACCCTCCGCTCCACCCCCGAATCGTTTTGGCGTCAGTCGTGCCGCTGGCAGCGGCACGAGTGACGCCAAAACGTGAGAAGTGAGTGGGTTCAGACGACGTAGGTGACCGACTCCGGGAGGTCGAGCTGTGCGACGTCGATGTGGAACAGGCGCGCCGCGTTCGTCTCGACCATCTTCTTCTGCTCGTCGGCCGGGACCTCCGCGAGCGACGTCTCGAGCGCCTTGCGTGAGTGCGGATAGGTGGACGTCGGGTGGGGGAAGTCGGCCTCCCACATGATGTTGTCGATGCCGATCATGTGCCGGAGCGCGATGCCGCTCGCCTC
>JBAZYX010000034.1:2116-5472 GCA_041659105.1 Acidimicrobiia bacterium | reverse complement strand
AGCAGGTACGGCACCCACCCCAGGCCGCTCTCCACCGACACGAACTTCAGCTCCGGGAAGCGGTCGAGCACCCCCGAGAACAGCAGGTTGGCCATCACGTTGACGTTGCTCGTGATCGCCGTGGTCGAGACCATCGCGAGCCGCTTGAAGAAGGAGAACTCGTCCCACAGCGGCGTGCCGCCCTTGGCCGAGCCGATGTGCAGCGCGACCGGCATGTCGAGCTCCTGGAGCGTGCCCCACAGCACGTCCCAGTACCGGTCGTTGAAGTGCGGGAAGCCGAAGGCCTGGGGCGCCGCCGTCCACACGATGGCCCGGTGCCCGAGCGCGTGCGCACGCCGCACCTCGTCGGCCGCGAGCTGCGCGTCCCACATCGGCGCGAGGCACTGCGACACGAAGCGCGGGCTGAAGTCGGACCACTCCTCGGCCAGCCAGTCGTTGTACGCGCGGATGCACGCGACCCGCAGGTCGGGGTCGCCCTCGGTGGACACGAACGGGCCGCCGCCGAAGCCGGCCGCCTGGGGGAACAGCACCTCCACCGCGACGCCGTCCTCGTCCATCACCTCGAGGCGCTTCGCGGGGTCGTACACGGCGGACGGGGCGTCGACGTAGCGCTTGACCTCACCGCGGTTCTCGAGCATCGCGGCGGCGCCGGTGCCGACCTTGCGGACCCGGGCGCCGTTGTAGACCCACCAGTCCTCGCCGTCGATGTCCACCAGCTGCGGGCACCGGTCCCGGAACCGCTCCTCCACCCGGGACGTCCAGGTGTCGGGCGCCTCCCACGCGTGGTCATCGGTCGAGATCGGGATGATGTCCATCGGCTCCCCCTGACGGGACGCGCTCCGGCCCCCGGCCGGAACCTGACGTTGATGTCAGGAACGGTAGAGAGCGCCCCGGGCCGTTCCTAGGGACCTTGGTCCCAAGTCGCCCGGGGAGCGCGACGCCGAGGCGCGCCTACGCGACGTAGGTGCAGGACTCGGGGAGGTCGAGGGACGCGACGTCGATGCGGAACAGGCGCGCCGCGTTCGTCTCCAGCATCTTCTGCTGCTCGGCGACCGGGACCTCGGCCAACGAGCTCTCGATGGCCTTGCGCGAGTGCGGATAGGTGGACGTCGGGTGGGGGAAGTCGGCCTCCCACATGATGTTGTCGATGCCGATCATGTGCCGGAGCGCGATGCCGCTCGCCTCGAACCAGAAGTTCACGTAGCAGTTGCGCCGGAAGTACTCGCTCGGTCGCATCGTCATGCCGTCGTCCCAGAGGTGCTGCGCCTCGTACTGGTGGTCGGCCGTCTCGAGCAGGTACGGCACCCACCCCAGGCCGCTCTCCACCGACACGAACTTCAGCTCCGGGAAGCGGTCGAGCACCCCCGAGAACAGCAGGTTGGCCACGACGTTGACGTTGCTCGTGATGATCATCGTCGACGACGTCGAGAGGCGGCGCATGGGCGAGAACCCGTCCCACACGACGTGGGTCGCCTTCGCCGACCCGATGTGCAGGCAGCACGGCAGGTCGAGCTCCTGCAGCGTGCTCCACAACCCGTCCCAGTACGTCTCGTTGAAGTGCGGGAAGCCGTACATCTGGGGTGCGGCCGTCCACACGAGCGCGCGGTGACCGAGCTCGTACGCGCGGCGCACCTCGGCGATGGCCAGGTCGACGTCCCACATCGGCGCGAGGCACTGCGCCACGAAGCGCGGGCTCACGTCGGACCACTCCTCGGCCAGCCAGTCGTTGTACGCGCGGATGCACGCGAGCCGCAGGTCGGGGTCGCCCTCCGTGGAGACGAACGGCCCGCCGCCGAAGCCGGCCGCCTGGGGGAACAGGACCTGCGCGCCAACGCCGTCCTCGTCCATGGCCGCGAGCCGCGCGGCCGGGACGTACGCCGCCTCCGGCGCGTCGAAGTAGCGCGTCACCTCGCCGCGGCCCTCGATCAGCGCGGCCGCCCCGGTGCCGACCTTGCGCACGGGCTCACCGTTGTAGACCCACCAGTCGACGCCGTCGATGTCGCGCAGCTGCGGGCAGCGATCGCGGAAGCGGGCCTCGACCCGCGACGTCCAGGTGGTGGGGTGCTCCCAGATGTGGTCGTCAGCCGAGATCGGGATGATGTCCATCGGTTCCCCCTGGGTGGACGCACCGGGTGGACGTGCGTCGTCGGACGAAAGCGTGCGCCGGGCCGAGCGAGGGCGTCAAGTGGCCTTGCGGTAGCGCGCCACGGCGATCGGTGCGCACACGACGATGATGCCGACGATCCAGGCGATGGCCTTCGGGACGGACGACGCGTCCGTCCCCGGGCTGGTCCCGATGGTGAGGTAGCGCACCGCGTTGATCACCACCGACACGGGTTGGTTCCGCGCCCAGCCCTGCATCCAGCTCGGCATCGTCGCCACCGGCACGAACGCCGACGACGCGAACACCAGCACCGCCAGGATCGGGAAGGAGACGGCTTGCGCGGTCTCGGCGTCCTTCACGCTCAGGCCCACGATCGCGAACACCCACGACATCGCGTACGCGAACGAGAGGATGACCAGGAACGCACCCACGAAGCGGGCGAAGTCGGTCTCGACCGTCCACCCGACGATGAACCCGACGACGCACATCAGGATGACGACGAAGAAGTTGCGCACGAGGTCGGCGCCGGTGCGGCCGACGAGCACGGCGGAGCGCGCCATGGGCAGCGACCGGAACCGGTCGATGAGGCCCTTGTGCAGGTCGTCGGCGAGGCCCACGCCCGTGGTGAGCGCGCCGAACACGATCGTCTGCACGAACACGCCGGGCATCAGGTAGTTGATGTAGGTCTGGCCGGCCGGGAGGCTCCCCTGGATCGCCCCGCCGAACACGTAGCGGAACATCACCACGAAGATCACCGGCTGGACCGTCGCGAAGACGAGCAGCTCGGGGTTGCGGCGGATGTTGATCAGATTGCGCCACACGATCGCGATCGAGTCGCTCACGACGTGCCCGCGGCCGGAGCGCACGCGTTGCGTCACGGGCGCGTCTGTCGACACGTCGACGGTGCTCACTTCGACCGCCTCCGGGATCGGCGGGTCTTCACGGCGCCGTCACCCTCGCCGTCGGTGTCGGCTTCCGCGGCCGCGTGCCCCGTGAGCGACAGGAACACGTCGTCGAGCGTCGGCTCGTGCAGCACGAGGGTCGTGGGCTCGAGGTGGGCCTCGTCGAGCGCGCGCACGGTGTCGAGCATCGAGCCCGCGCCGTCGCCACCGGGGACGCTCACGTGCACGAGCTTGCCGTCGCGTCCCACCCCGCCCACCGACGTGAGGAGGTCCACCGCCGCGGTCGCCGCCGCGTCGTCGCGGAAGCCCACCTCGATCACGGTGGCGCCCAGGCGCGCCTTCAGGTCGGA
>JBAZYX010000034.1:0-2106 GCA_041659105.1 Acidimicrobiia bacterium | reverse complement strand
CGCATCCTCCGCCTGACCGCTGTCCTCGAGCAGAACCTCGATCCGCTCGCCGCCGACACGGTCCTTGAGTTCGTCGGAGCTGCCCTCGGCGATCACGGTGCCGTGGTCGATCACCACGATGTTGTCCGCGAGGTAGTCGGCCTCTTCCAGGTACTGCGTGGTGAGGAGGACGGTGGTCCCGCCCTCGACCAGGTCCTCGATGACCTCCCACAGCTCGTTGCGGCCCTGGGGGTCGAGGCCCGTGGTGGGCTCGTCGAGGAACAGCACCGGAGGTCGGTGGACGAGCGCGGCCGCGAGGTCGAGACGGCGGCGCATGCCCCCCGAGTAGGTGCGCGCCACCCGGTTGGCGGCGTGCGAGAGCGCGAAGCGGTCCAGCAGCTCGTCGGCGCGGGCGCCGATCTCACGCGCCGGGATGTGCGTGAGCTTCCCCACGAGACGCATGTTCTCGCGGCCGGTGAGGTTCTCGTCGATCGCGGCGTACTGGCCGGCCAGGCCGATGATGTCCCGCACCCGTTGCGCGTGCTGCCCGACGTCGAGCCCCATCACGCGGGCGGTGCCGCCGTCGGGACGCGCCAGCGTGGTGAGCATCCGCACCACTGTCGTCTTGCCCGCGCCGTTCGGCCCGAGGAGCCCGAGGACCTTGCCCTCGGGGACCTGGAACGACACGCCCCGCACGGCCTCGACGGAGCCGAAGCACTTGACCAGGCCCTCGGCCACGATGGCCGGCTCGCTCCCGTTCGTGGTCTGCATCGGACCCGACCCTACGCGCCGTTCCGGGAGCCTCGAACCGTTCCGGTACGGTGCGGCCCATGAGCGCCGAAGCCAACCGCGAGATCGTCCGCCGCTTCTGGGAGACGCTGTACGAACGCGACTTCGACGCGTGCGGCGCGTTCTTCGCCGACGACGGCGTCTACACCGACGTCCCGGTCGGCGAGGTTGGCGCCACCGGTCCGGCGGAGGTCGCGGCCCGCCTGCGGCTCGGACTCGCCCCGATCGACCGGTACGTGCACGAGCTGCGCAACATCGCGGCCGACGGCGACGTGGTGATGACCGAGCACGTCGAGGAGTGGTACTGGAGCACCGGCGAGCACGTCGCCCTGCCCTTCGTCTCCGTGATGGAGCTGGCCGACGGCAAGATCACCCGCTGGTGGGACTACTTCAACCTCGCCACCCTGCTCGACGGCGCACCCCAGTGGTGGCTCGAGCACATCGCGCAGGGCTACAAGTAGCGCCATTCACCGACGGTGACCCAGGCGAGGCTTCTTACGCGCGTCTGACATTGCGTCCCTAGGTTGCGCCCGCCGCGTGCTCGCGTGGTCCCAACCTCCGGCTCCGGGGCAACGGCCGGTCCAGCCCTGACGGAGGTTCGATCCATGACGTCGATCTTGGGATTGCCCGCGCATCCCCTCTTCGCGCACATCCCGGTGGTGCTCATCCCCCTGGCCGCGATCGGGGCCGTCCTGATGCCGTGGCCGCGCCTGCGCGACAAGATCGGCTGGGCGGTGGTCGGCATCGTGTTCGTCGCCGGGATCTGCACCCAGCTCGCGATCAGCTCCGGGCAGGGCCTCGAGGACTCCGTCCGCGAGACGCAGCTGATGCGGGACCACGTCGAGATGGGCGAGAGCATCCGGCCCTGGGTGCTGCTCATGTTCCTGGCCCTGCTCGGCCTGATGGTCGTCGACCACCTGGCCCGCCGCCGTGTGTCCACCGCCGGGTCCGGGACCACAGGCGCCGACGCCCGCACGGAGCAGCGGCTCCGATACGCCGGCACCACCCTCGTGGTGCTGAGCCTCGTCCTGTCCGCCGTCGCCACCGTCACGATCTTCCGGATCGGCCACTCGGGCTCGAAGGCGGTCTGGCACCCGACCCAGGTCAAGATCGACCGGGGTGGCGGACGGTCCGACGGCGACTCCGACGAAGGCTGACCCTCGCCCGGCCCTCGCCCGAGCATGCGACACCGATTGAACCCGCCCGGAAAATACCGCCGCTTCGTGTCACATGCTCGCGTCGGGGAGGGTCGGCGTCGCGTCGGGGAGCTCGGCGACCTCCTCAGCCTCGGGCTCCTCCTCGAGACGTTCCGGGCCGATCCGAGATGTCATCAACAGC
>JBAZYX010000033.1:0-30928 GCA_041659105.1 Acidimicrobiia bacterium | reverse complement strand
CAAGGGTGGGCACTGCCTGCACGACCTCGCCAACGAGGTCGTGCTCGGCATCGATCACGGGCTGACCTTCCACCCGGTGTGGAAGCTGCGCACCGTCATCTGGGACTTCGCCGACGAGCCGGTCCCCGCGCCGCTGCTCGAGGACGTGCGCCGCGTCGCCCACGATGCCGAGCACGGCGCGCTGGGCGACGAGCTCGCCGCGCTCCTGTCGCCCGCCGAGCTCGCCGCGTTGGGGATGCGCGCCACCGATCTCCTGCGCGACGGCTTCTTCCCCGCTCCCGACCCCGGCTACCACTCCGTCCCCTGGCCGCTGGTGTAACCGACCGCCCCCTTCACGTTTTGGCGTCGCTCGACCCACCGGAGCGGTTGTTCGGCGACGCCAAAACCAGATGGGGGGGTGCGCTCCGTACGCTCGCTCGGCTACTTGCGGACGTAGACGCGGAGGCCGTCGATGGTGCGGTCGAGGGTGTAGTTGCGCTGCACGTAGCGCTCGAGCCGCGGGTAGTGCGACATCGGCGAGAGGTTCGCGCCGCGGATGTGGGTCTTCGAGGTGTCGACGATGAAGCGCGGCGGGTGGTTGCGCAGGTCACGGAAGAACCAGGTCCACACCTGCAGATCGAGCTCGTTCGGCTTCGGCGCCGCCGCGCGCCCCGCGTGGTTCTCGGCGAGGAGCGACTGGGTCGCGATGTAGCGGGTGGCCGGGCGCAGCCCCGACGCCCAGTAGATCTCGGGCACGTTGCCCCAGACGAGGATCCGGTCGCTCGGCCGCGTCTCCCGGTCGAGGTAGCGGCTGACGCTCTGGTACTCGGGCTCCTTGCCGAACGGCGTGAGGAAGTAGCCGGCCCCGGAGAACAGCAGCCCGGTCGCGAGCGCGAACCCGATGGTGAACCGGACCGCGCGTCGCGACGCGTGCTGCAGCGCCCCGGCGGTGAGGAGCACCAGCGGCGGGACGAGCTGGAGGTAGTAGTGCCCGAAGAACCGCAACCCGACCGCGCAGGAGACCGCGCCCGAGAGTGCCCACAGCCAGAGGTCGGTGTCGGTCTCGCCGTCGGCCGCGGCGACGCGGCGGGCGCGCCACGAGCGCGGCAGCGTCCACAGGATCGGCACGTTGCACGCAGCCCAGCCGATCGTCATCAGGACGAACATCGTGACGACGAGCGCCGACGCGGTCTTCAGCCCGACGTACGATCCGTTGCCGAGGACGGTCCAGTAGAAGAGCTGGCGCGGGCCGAGCAGCGCGGCCGCGACGAGGAGTGGCGCCGCGAACCCGACCGTCGCCTCGACCAGCCCGCGCTTGTCGCGGCGCCTGATCAGCAGGAAGAAGATCGGCAGCAGCGTCGCGGCCCCCGTCTGCTTCGCGAGCGTCGCGAACCCGATGGCCACGCCGGACGACGCGGCGCGCCCGCGGCGCGCGAGCATCACGCCCGCGACGGTGAGCGGGAGCATGAAGATCTCGAAGTTCGCGGCCTGGCCGTCCTGGGGCGCGAAGGCAACGAGGGCAACCGTGGTGAGCAGCGCGGCGGCCCACATCGCGCGGCGGCCGTACCGGCGCCGGGCCTCGAGTGCGAGCAGCACGGCGGTGCCGACCGACGCGAGCATCGCGGCGACCCGCACGCTCCAGAGGTCGGTGGTGCCGGTGATCGCCTGGGTCGCGGCGTACACGTAGGGCACGAGCGGCGGCTTGCGGTCGGCGGCCTCGCGGTAGAGGTCGCCGCCCTCGCGGATCACCTGGGCCTGGGTGGCCAGGAACGTCTCGTCGGAGTTGAACACGTCGACGAAGAACGCGGGGAGCCGCAGCAGCGCCGTGAGCGCGAGCACGACGGCCACCATTCGCAGGACGTCGCCCCGGCGGGACCGGACGGGAGCGGCCGCGACGGCAGCATCCCAGCCGTTCGCTTCCTTGGTCTGCACGTCGAGCACCGCCCCTGCGAGGTCGCGGGGGTCCATTATGGCCGCAGGCCCACTCCGGGTACCGGTCAGGGAACCGTCAGGCCCGCTGGAGCTGCTCGTCCCGGTACTGGCCCTTGCACGCCGACCGCTGGAGCTTGCCCGAGGAGGTCTTCGGCAGGGTCCCGGGGGTGACGAACACCACCTCGAGCGGCGGGATCCCCACCGCGTCGCAGACGCGGTCGATCACGGCGTCGTGGAGCAGTCCGGGGTCGTCGGTGCGGGTCTCGGCCACCACGACGATGCCTTCCTTGCCCCGCCGGCCGTCGATCCCGAACGCGATGACGTTGCCGGCCCGCACGCCCTCGACGGTGGCCGCCGCCCGCTCGATCTCCTCGGGGTAGACGTTGCGTCCCCCGACGATGATCACGTCCTTGATGCGGCCGCAGACCACCACCTCGTCGTCGACCAGGTACCCGAGGTCGCCGGTGCGCAGCCAGCCGTCGCGCAAGCTCGCGGCGGTGACGTCGGGGCGGCGGTAGTAGCCGGGCGTGACCGAGGTGCCCCGCAGCTCGAGCTCGCCCACCGCGCGGCTGGTGAGCTCGCGGCCGGTCTCGGGGTCGCACACGCGCAGCTCGAGGCCGCGCAGCGTGCGTCCGAGCAGCGCGAGGCGGCGCGCGCCGTCGCCGACGGCGGGCCGAGCGACGCGTTCGTGCTCGAGCGCGTCGCGGTCGACGGAGTCGACCCCCATGCCGGTGCCGGGGACGGGGAACGAGATCGCGAGCGTGGCCTCGGCCATGCCGTACACGCAGAACGGCGACTTCGCGTCGAGGCCGTACGCGGAGCCCGCCTCGCAGAACGCCTCGACCGCGGCGGGGTCGATCGGCTCGGCACCGTTGAGCGCGAGGCGCCACGACGACAGGTCGACCCCTTCGAGCCGGCGCAGCGACCGGGCCGCGAGCACGTACGCGAAGTTGGGCCCGCAGGTGATCGTGCCGCGGAACTCCGAGATCCAGCGCATCCAGTCGCCCGGCGCGGCGAGGAAGTCCTGTGGGGACGCGATCGCGAGGTCGAACCCGGTCGTCATCGGCGTCATCAGCAGCCCGATGAGGCCCATGTCGTGGTAGAGCGGGAGCCACGAGACGCCGGTGTCCTCGGGCGTGATCGCGGCGCCCTCGACGATCGCGTCGATGTTGGCGACGAGGCAGTGCTGCGGGAGCATCACGCCCTTCGGGTCCGACGTCGAACCGCTCGTGAACTGGAGGATCCCGAGCGCGTCGGGGTCGTCAGCCGGTCGGGCCCAGGCGCCCGCGCGGCCGCGCAGCTCGTCGAGCGGCACGATCGGAGGATCGCCGGGCTCCTCGGTGACGAACGGCGCGAGCTGCGGGTCCACGAGCACGATCCGGGCGTCGGAGATCGCGACGCGAGCGCGCGTCTGCGCGATGAACTCCTCGATCGAGCCGAGGCGCATCGGCAGCGGCAGGCACACGACGGCCGCCCCCGCGCACCAGGTGGCCTGGATGGCGGTGACCAGCGCCCGCGAGGTGGGGCCGAGGATGGCCACGTGGTCGCCGGGAGCGACGCCCCGGGCTTGGAGCGCGGCAGCCATTGCCTGCGCGTCCTCGTGGAGCCGAGCCCACTCGACCCGCTCGCGTCCGTCGGCGCCGGCCGACCCGAGGAAGGTCACCGCACCACCCCCGGCGGCTGCCCGCTCGAGCCGGGGGAGCAGCGACGCGCGGACGGGGGTCGGGGAAGCAGACAGCGAGGCCATCGAGCCTTCGACCCGTTCCGGGCCGCGGAGGTTACGCACCGGTAACCGCAGCTGCCGGGTCCCGGAAGAACTGCGAGCGGGCGAGCACGGCGTCGGCTCCCGCGGCCCGGGCCGCGGCGAGCGCGACGTCGTCGACATGGGGACCGAAGGCGACGATGCGGCCGTCGGTCACCGCGCGCACGTCGCCGACACGGTCGGCGAACCGGGCGAGGTCGACCACCACCACGGCGGCCCCGGCCGCCTTCGTTGGGTCGCGGACGAACACCACGTCGGGCAGCGCGGCCCGGATGCGGCTCTGGTCCATGAGGTCGGGCACGAGGGCCACGATGGGCAGGATCGCCGGCGGGGCGTCGGGGCTCATGCGCGTGCCGGGCGGGCCGCGACCCGGGCCGCCTCGCGGGCGGCCCGTCCGGTTCCCAGGATCACCGCGCCGACGATCCCGCTCACGAGCGAGCCCACGAGGATGCCGAGCACGGCGTCGTCGAAGTGCGGCCCCGCGAACGACAGGTCGTCGACGAACAGGGCGACGGTGAAGCCGATGCCGGCCACCGCCCCCACGCCCACGACCTGGCGCGGGCCCATCCCGTCGGGGAGGCGCCCGACCCCCAGGCGGGTGCCGATCGTGGTGGCGAGGGTGATGCCGAGGGGCTTGCCCACGACGAGGCCGAGCACCACACCGATCGCGACGGGGCTCTCGACCGCCCGGCGCACGGTGTCGGAGTCGATCACCACGCCGGCGTTGGCCAGCGCGAACAGCGGGACGACGACGAAGCTCGACCACGGGTGCAGGGAGTGCTCGAGCTGCTCGATCACCTGCTTGCCGCCGAACGGCCGCGCGGGCGTGAGCAACCCGAGGATCACGCCGGCGATCGTCGCGTGCACGCCCGACTGGTCGACGAACAGCCACAGCGCGACCGCGGGGATCACGTACGCGAGCAGACTCGCGATTCCGAGCCGCTGCATCAGGAGCACCACGGCGACCGCGCCGACCGCCGCGCCCAGCCAACCGAACGCGATGCCGCGGGAGTAGAAGACCGCGATCACGAGGATCGCGCCGATGTCATCGACGATCGCGAGCGTGAGCAGGAAGAGCTTGAGCGGCCGCGCGACCCGTGCGCCGAGGATGGCGAGGACGCCGACCGCGAACGCGATGTCAGTGGCCATCGGGATGGCCCAGCCCTTCGCGGTGGGCTCGCCGGCGTTCACCGCGAGGAAGAGCAGCGCGGGCACGACCATGCCGCCGATCGCCGCGACCACGGGGAGTGCGGCGGTGCGCGGGTCGCGCAGCTCGCCGCGCACCACCTCGCGCTTGATCTCCAGCCCGACGACGAAGAAGAACACGGTCATCAGGCCGTCGGTGATCCAGTGCGCGCGCGACAGGTCGAGGTCGAAGGGCCCGAAGCTCAGGTCGAGGTGGTGGTGCCAGACAGCGAGGTACGACCCGGTGGCGACGTTGGCCCACACCAGCGCGCCGATCGCCGCGGCGAGCAGCACGATGCCGCCCAGGGCCTCGACGTTGACGAAGTCGTCACCGAAGGGTGGGAGCGCCTTGCCGACCCGTCGGATGCGGAAGCCGCCACGGTCGGCCACGCGGCGGTCAGGTCCCGATGAGCCGGGGCTCCGCCACCGCGAACTCGGGCCAGCGCGAGCGCGACTTCTTGGCGAGCTTGTGCATCAGCGCGATCGCACCGGGGTCGTCGTCGCCGGGGCGCACCTCGATCATGCCCGTGGCCTGGAGGCCTTCCATGATCTCCCGGCCGAGGTCGGTGCGGACGATGGTGAGCGTCCAGTCGTTGAACGCGCCGATGCCGCCGGTGGAGATGTCGGCGTGCTCGGCCGCGAAGTCGGGGCACATGTTGCAGCCCTCGCGCGTCCAGGCGTGGCACTCCTTCAACGGGATCTCGTGGTAGTCGCCGTTGTGCATCCAGATCTGGAACACGCCCTTGATGTTCATCTTCTTGATGTCGGCGCGCGCGAGCCCGTACTTGGCGTCGAACAGCTCTTCGAAGATCGCGTCGTCGAAGGTCTTGGAGCACAGCAGCCCGATGTTGAGCGCGAGCCGCCGGGCGACCTTGCCGGCCTTGCGCTGCTTCATCACCGGCGGGACGGAGCTCTGGCAGCTCATGCCGACGAGCGCGATGCGCTCGGCGCCGCTCTCGATCGCGTCGTTGTACGCGAGGGTGTTGGCCGAGTACGTGTAGCGGCTGCCGGCCGAGGCGATGACGTCCTCGCGTGTGCGGGCGACGCCGGGCACGGCCTTCCAGGTCGAGCCGTCGCCCTCCAGGTACGAGACGAGCGCGGCGTCGATGATGTCGTTGTCGAGGCAGTAGAGGAGGATCGCCGACACGAGGCCGCCGTCCTGGCCGACCTCGTGGATCACGGGGTCGGCGGCGCGGGCGAGGACGATGTCCTTGTAGATGCCCGAGAGCTCGTCGGGCCGGCGGGCGCGGCCGAAGAGGTACTGGTCGATCTCGGGCTCCCAGGTGCGAAAGCGCGGACACGCCCTGGTGCAGCTGGTGCAGCCCTTCTCGCCGTGGCTGCAGTTGTCGGGCGCGTAGCCCTCCTCGAGGTGGAAGGGCTTGTAGATCCCCTGGTCGTCGCGGTAGCCGAGCACGTCGTGCGGGCACGCGATGACACACCCGGCACAGCCGGTGCAGAGGCCGCTGGTGACGACCTCCTCGTAGAGGTGCTTCCACTGGAACTTCTCGGGCGGCATCGGCGCAGTCTTGCCTCAGGTGCGGCGGGTCAGCCACTCGTCCAGCAGCGCGCCCTGGGCGACGGCGTGCTCACGGAGCCCGTCGACGATCACGCCCGCCACCTTCCCGCCCACGAGGGGTGCGTGGACGGTGAGGGATCCGCTCACGGTCCAGGTGGTCCCCGTCCCGTCGGGCGCGAGGGTGCTGGTGTACGAGGACTCGAGCCGGTCGGCGTAGTTGTCGGGGAGCATCACGTGCTCGGCCCGCATCGCGTTGAGGTCGAACCGGGCGTCGTCGACCCAGGTGAGCTTGGCCGGATCGATCACCCGGGTCACGGCCCTGGACAGGGGCGCCGTGAACCGGTAGCGCACCCGCAAGCGGGCGGTGTCGGCGGCGCGGCTCAGCTCGAGCACCTCGGCGCCCCCGACCTTGGGCAACGTGGCGGTGACCGCGAGGAAGTCGGGGTCGAGCAACGCGTCCTGCACCGCCGTGGGCGGGTGGACGATGGGAACGGCGATGGAGAAGTCCATGTCGCGAAGTACGCTAACCGGCCACGGAAAGGCGCCCATGACCCGCATCCCCGACCTCCTCCGACGCGGCCGCTCCTACTCGTTCGAGTTCTTCCCGCCGCGCACGCCCGAGGCCGAAGCCACCCTCGAGCGGACGCTCGAGGAGCTCGCGCCCCTGCATCCGGCCTTCGTGTCCGTCACCTACGGCGCCGGGGGGTCCACCCGCGAGCGCACCCACGACCTCGTGGTGAAGATCAACGGCATGCCCGGGATGACCGCCATGGCGCACCTCACGTGCGTCGGTCACTCGTGCGCCGAGCTCGACGGCATCGTCGCCCGCTACCGCGACGCCGGGATCGAGAACGTGCTGGCGCTCGGCGGCGATCCGCCCGCCGACGCCGACCTCCCCCCGGGTGAGCTCACGTACGCGGTCGAGCTCGTACGGCTCATCCGCGGCGTCGGCGACTTCGCGGTCGGGGTCGCGGCGCACCCGGAGCCCCACCCGCGCTCGCCTGATCTGGTCACCGACCGCGCCCGCACCGCCGAGAAGCTGGCCGAGGCCGACTTCGCCATCACCCAGTTCTTCTTCGAGGCGCACCACTACTTCGAGCTCGTGGAGTCGCTGCGCGCCCTCGGGGTCGACAAGCCCGTGATCCCCGGGATCATGCCGGTCACCAGCATCGGCGCGATCCGGCGCATGACCCAGATGCAGGGTTCGGAGTTCCCCGCGTGGCTGGAGGCCCGGCTGCGCGAGGTGGAGGACGACCCCGAGGCCGTGCGCAAGGTGGGTGTGCAGGAGGCCACCAACCTCTGCCAGGCGCTGCTCGACGGCGGCGCGCCCGGACTGCACTTCTACACGCTCAACCGCTCTCCCGCGACCCGCGAGATCCACGCGAACCTCGGTCTGGGCTAGCCGCCGTCAGCGGGCGAGCGCGTCCTCCAGCCGGCCGATCACGACGTCGACCAGCTCGCCCTGCTCGGGGAGCGACTTGCCCGGGTTGAGGAAGCCGAAGTTCGCGAGCGCCCGTCCCACCCGTACGAACACGTAGTCCTGGTAGATCACCTCGGTCTGCGCGGGTTGGCCGGGAGTCGCCGCCGACGTGACCGTGATCTGGATGTCGAAGCCGGCGGCGTCGTCGGCCCCGGACGGAACGTCGTCGGTGGGGGTGACGTAGACGCGGACCGCGGCGAAGTTCGCCTGGGTCAGGGCGGTCTCCGTGAGCGTCTCGAGGCAGCGGACCGCGGCGTCGTCGCGGTAGGGGTCGAGGTAGCTCTTCGCCTCCTTGACGCTCTTCAGCACCACCACGCTGTTGTTGGCCAGCACGTTGTCGGTGTCGGTCTTGGTGAAGTTGGGCGACCGGGTCGACTGCGGGGCGAGGACGTCGTTGGCGTCGTCGATGCCGGCGCACACGTCGATGCCGCTGCTCTCCGGCGCGCTGCGCTTGGAGCTGTCCCACCCGGCGGGGAAGTCGGTCCGCTTGAGGACCGCCCGCTTCTCGATCGTGTTGTCGCTCGACGCGGCGCCCGCCGGGGAGCCCACGAGGGCGAGCGCCGCCGTCGCGCCCAGCACGACGGCGGCGACCCTCGATCCGACGTTCCGACCTCTCGGCCGCTTCGGCACGGTTCCCCCTGGCGAGTGGCGGAGGGGGTGGGATTTGAACCCACGGTGGCTTGCGCCACAATGGTTTTCGAGACCATCCGATTCGGCCGCTCTCGCACCCCTCCTGGAACGGGGCATTGTACGGCTTCGACCACGGGTGGCGTCGGTCGGGACGCGCTCAGCGGCGGTCGGCGAAGAACCCCCGCAGCAGCTCGGCGCACGCCGCGCCCTGCACCCCGTCGACGACGGCGACCTCGTGGTTGAGTCGCGGGTCGGACCCGAGGTGGTAGAGGCTGCCCAGGGCGCCGCCCTTGGGGTCGGCCGCCCCGAAGGCCACGGCGTCGAGGCGGGCGAGCACGGTGGCGCCCGCGCACATCGGGCACGGCTCGAGCGTGGTCACGAGCACGTGGCCGTCGAGGCGCGACGCGCCGACCGCGGCCGCGGCGTCACGGATCGCGAGCAGTTCGGCGTGGGCGGTGGGGTCGGCGAGGCGCTCCCGCTCGTTGTGGCGGCGGGCGACGATCGCCCCGTCGGACACGCGCGCGATCACCGCGCCGATCGGGACGTCCCCGTGCTCGATCGCGGCGCGCGCTTCGTCGAGCGCGACGATCATGAGCGCGTCGAGGGTCGCGCGGTCGAGTCCGAGGGGGGCCGCGGCCATGGAGTGGCCGCCTAGAGCGGCGTGTACTCCTGGCCGCCGACCGCGGTGACACCGCCGTCGGCCACCACCGCGGCGCCGTGCATGTAGCTGGCGTCGTCGGAGAGGAGGAAGCGCACGAGGCGCGCGATCTCGTCGGGCTTGCCGAGGCGGCCCATGGGGATCTTGCGCTCGAACGACGCCCGCACATCGGGGCCGCTCTCCACGACGGGCATGAACATCGGGGTCTCGATGTAGCCGGGGCACACGGCGTTGACCCGGATGCCCTCGGGTCCGAGGCGCGCCGCGAGCGAGCGGGTGAGCCCGATGAGGCCGTGCTTCGACGCCGTGTAGGCGGGGA
Organism: Acidimicrobiia bacterium; assembly: GCA_041659105.1. Lineage (GTDB taxonomy): Bacteria > Actinomycetota > Acidimicrobiia > IMCC26256 > PALSA-555 > CAIUKV01. The sequence continues at coordinate 21,467 of JBAZYX010000033.1, read as the reverse complement.
TGTTGCCGTGGCCGATGAGGCCCTCGATCGACGAGATGCCGACCACCCCGGAGCCTGGCCCGGCGGCGCGCAGCGCGGGGAGCAGCTCGCGCACGAGTACCGCCTCGGCTCGGAGGTTCACGTCGAGCACGAGGTCGAACTCCTCGGGGCTCAGCGGGTCGGCCGTGTTGCCCATCGGGACCCCGGCCGCGTGCACGAGGCCGCCGACGGCACCGAGCGCGTCGAGCGTCGCCGCGAGCGCGGCCTGGATGGCGTCGGTGTCGCGGACGTCGACCGCGGCCGAGCAGCTGGCCACGCCCAGGGCCGCGCACTGCTGCGCGGTCTCGGCCGCGCCCTCGGCGTTGCGGTCCCACGCCGCGATCGGGCGCCCGACCTCGGCCAGGGCGCGGCACACCTCGCGGCCGATGCCGGAGCCGCCGCCGGTGACGACGACCGGGGTGGACGGGCTGGACAGGGGAGCGCTCATGGGGACTCCTTCCGCGGCGGACGCCGCGGTTCGGGGTTCGGTTCCGGGTTCAGGTTCCGGGTTCAGGTTCCGGGTTCAGGTTCGGGATCGGAAGTGGGGGATGACGTGCTCGCCCCACTGGCGGATGGTCTCCAGGCACACGTCCTGGGGGACGGTGCCCATCTGGATGAGGCACATGATCTCGTCGGCCCCGGCGTCGGCGAGGCGCTCCGCGTACGCGACGGCGTCGCGCCAGTCGCCGTAGCCGTGGTCGACGTGGAAGGTGGCCGTGCTGTTCGGGCGGACCGGCACCTTCGCCTCGTGGAGGTACGCGACCATCCGGTCGGCCGCGGCCCCGATCTCGGTGACCTCGTCGGTCGCGGGGTCGGTGTCCTCGGTGGGCGGCGGGCCACCGCCGTACCAGTGCGCGATCGCCTCGGCGAAGAAGCGCTGCCCGCGCGCCCCCACCTGAATCGCGCGGTCGCGGTCGTCGAGAACGATCGTGGGGCAGAGCGCGGCGAAGTGGTTGTTCACCTGCGACGAGACGAACCGCTTTCCGCTGCGGGTCGCGATCGTGTCGTCGTAGATGGACCGCAGCGCGCGCACCTCGTCGGGTCCGGCGAAGCCGAGGACCAGTGCGCCGATGCCGTAGTCCGCCGCGAGCTTCACGGTCTCGTTCTTCGTGCACGCGAGGAACAGCGGCGGGTGGGGGGTCTGGACGGGACGGGGCAGGATCGTGCGCGCGGGGCTGATCTGGAGCAGCTCGCCGTGCCAGTCGAAGTCGTCGCCGTCGGGGCCGCGCCACATCGACCCGATCATCCGCAGCGCCTCTTCGACCTCGGCGTAGGTGCGCGTCGGGTCGACGCCCATGGTCGACATCTCCATGAGCGTGGCGCCGCGGCCGGCGCCGAGGTCGAGGCGGCCGTTCGACAGGACGTCGAGCATCGCGGCCCGCTCGGCGACCCGGATCGGGTGGTTGTACTGGAACGGCATGCACACCACGCCGTGTCCGACTCGGATCCGCTCCGTCTTCGCCGCGACCCAGGTGAGGAAGATCTCGGGCGCGCTCATGTGCGCGTACCACTTGAGCGCGTGGTGCTCGACGGCCCAGATGCGGTCGAAGCCCACCTGCTCGGCGAGGACGGCCTGCTCCACGCAATCTCGGATGACCTGTTGCTCGCGCTCGCGCGTCGGGTCGGCCATCTGGGCCTCGAAGATCATCGAGAACTGCACGGCGTCGTTCTACAACGGCTCGCGGCGGACGGGGTAACCGCCCGCGGCGAGCGCGGCTTCGACCTGGTCGGTGTGGGTCGCGTCGAGCGTCTCGACGAGCAGCGCGATCTGGGTGCGCCGGGCCGACACGCCGGGTGCGAGCCGGCGGTGGTCGACGTCGACGATGTTGGCCCCGGCCCGACCCAGCAGGTCGGCGACGCGGGCGAGGCGACCGGGTGCGTCGTCGATCTCCACCAGGAAGCGGGCGAGGCGGTCCTGGCGGGCGAGGCCGCGGAGGACGACGGTGGAGAGGAGCCGCGGGTCGATGTTGCCGCCCGACAGCACCAGCACCACGGTTCGCCCGGAGAACCGCGCCGGTTGCTCGAGCAGCAGCGCGAGGGGCGCGGCGCCCGCGCCCTCGGCGAGGGTCTTCTCGATCTCGAGCAAGCGCGTGATGGCGTCCTCGATGCCGTGCTCGCTCACGGTGGTGACGTCGTCGACGAGCGCGCGCACGAGCTCGGTGGTGATCGAGCCCGGCACCGGGACCGCGATGCCGTCGGCCACGGTCGGGCCGGGCCGCGCGTCGGCGGGCGCGGGCAGCTCGTGGAACAGCCGGGCCATCGCGGGGTAGGCCTCGGTCTGGACGCCGACCAGCTCCGCGTCGGGCCGCTGGGCCCGTACCGCCACCGCGATCCCGCCGAGGAGACCGCCCCCGCCGACCGGCGCGACGATCGCGTCGAGTTCGGGGACGGCGTCGAGGATCTCGAGCCCGATCGTCCCCTGCCCGGCGACGACGAGGGCATCGTCGTAGGGGTGCACGAGGGTGAGGCCCTGCTCGTCGGCGATGCGGCGGGCCACGAGCGCGGCGTCGGCGACCGTGTCGCCGGCGGTGACGACGTCCGCGCCGAGGGCTCGGGTCCGGGCGACCTTCACGAACGGCGTGGACTCGGGCATGACGATGGTGGCGGGGATCCCGAGCTCCGCGGCGAAGTGCGCCACGCCCTGGGCGTGGTTGCCGGCCGACATAGCGACGACGCCCGCGCGCCGGGCGGCGGCGTCGAGGACGAGGAGTCGGTTGCACGCGCCCCGGTCCTTGAACGACCCGGTGAACTGGAGGTTCTCGAGCTTGACGAAGACCCGCGCGCCGGTGATCTCCGACAGCGTTCGGGACTCCGGGCACGGGGTGTGCACGACGTGACCCGCGATCCGGCGGGCCGCGTCCTCCACGAGATCGAGGGTGACGGAGAGGGACATCGACCCCATGCTTACATTGCGCCGTGCTCCGCCGTTCCCTCGCCCTCCTCGCCGTGGTCCTCGTGGCGGGCTCCGTCCTCGCCGCGTGCGGCGGCGGCGGCGGCGGCGATGGCGGCGGAGGAGGCCGCGCCGACGTCTCGAAGCTCCGCGGCAACGAATGGGTGCTCGACCAGGAGGCGAGCAACCTCGGGACCATCGGGCCGACGGGCACCGTCACCGCCCGGTTCGGCGAGAACGTCGTCAGCGGCAGTGCCGGCTGCAACAACTACTCGGCGCCCTACGAGGTTGATGGGTCCTCGCTCACGTTGTCGGCGCAGATCGCAACGACCCAGCGGCTCTGCGCCGGCCTCATCGGCGGGGTGGAGAGCGCGTACTTGGCCCGGTTGGCGAAGGCGAGGTCCTACGGCATCGCCGGCGACGTGCTGACGATCGAGACGTCGGCGAAGGCCGGCCCGCTCGTGTACCGGGCGGTGAACGCGGACGACGCGCTCGCCGGGAAGTGGGAGGTCCTCAACTCCTTCCGGCCCGGCGCGGTGACGTCCCCGGTTCCGGGCAGCACCCTGACGGCCGAGTTCGCCGACGGCACGATCTCGGGCAACTCGGGGTGCAACCAGTACACCGGCCCGTACGAGGCCTCGGGCACGTCGATCACGATCGGTCCGCTCGCGTCGACGCTGCGGGCGTGCGCCGATCCGGCGGTGGGTCAGCAGGAGACCGAGTACCTCGCCGCGCTCGAGCTCGCCCGCACGTTCAGCGTCGCCGGCGGCAACCTCAACCTCTTCCGTGAGGACGGCGGCATCGCCGTCACCTTCGCCAAGGCCTGACCCGAGCCAGCCCACCCTGTTTGGACGTTCTGTCGGCCTATGGCCCGACAGAACGTCCAAACACGATCTCGGTGCCGAGGAGCTCCTCGGTCTCGAGGGCGACCATCAGGTCGAGATCGGTGGACGACGCCCAGGCCCGCGCGCCGTCGGGGGTGAGCACGGCCAGGAACGCCCGCTCCGGCGCGCCGTCGCGGTCGTGGCTCACGGTGTAGGTCTCGAGCGTGCCGGTGCCCTCGTAGCCTTCGGCGACCGCGCGCCGGGCGCCGGCGTCCACCACGGCCTGCGGGTCGACCCGGCGGAACCCGTCCGCGGGCGGCCGGGTGCCGTAGAGCCCGGCGGAGTGCGTGGTGGCGTACCAGCCCACGCCCGACGCGAGCCCGAGGCTGCCCGGCTCCTCGCGCAGCCGGCCGACCACGTTGGCGATCGCGTGGGTCATGTAGCTGTTGCCGGGGCCGCCCGCGAACGCGAGCCCGCCGGTGCACGTGAGCGGCCGCTCGGGATCGTCGACGGGGACGCCGAGCGCGTCAGCCGCGAGCTGGGGCGGTGCGGGGAAGCAGGCGTAGAGGTCGAGATGGCGAACGTCGTCGATGTCGACCTGCGCCGCGCCGAGCACCGCGTCGGCGTTCGCGCGCATGCCGACGGAAACGCCGAGGTCGTCGCGCTCCGAGACGAACCAGTGCTCGTGACATGTCGCCCCCGCGAGCGGGAACACCCAGCGGTCCTCGCCGATCCCGAGCGCGCGTGCGACCTCGACGGAGCACACGATCACCGCCGCCGCCTGGTCGACGCGCGCGTACGCGTTCATGACCTTGGTGTACGGGAAGCAGATCATGCGGTTGTCGGCCGTGACCGTGGTGATCTCGTCGGGCGTACGGACCCGCGGCGACCACGCGTAGGGGTTCGCGGCGGCCACGAGCGAGTAGTTGCTCCACATCCGGCCGATGCGCGCGGTGTGCTCGGGGATGGTCGCGCCCGTGCGCCCGCGGATCGCGTTGTCGAGCAGCGGGAAGAACTCGCGCACGCTCCTCAGGCCGGCCGCGTCCTCGGCCGGGTGGCGCGGGGACGGCGGCGCGTCGTCGGCGGTCGGGGTGTCGGGCATCCACGGCAGTGCGAACCCGACCTTGCGGGCGAGCGCCACGGAGTGCGCGGCCTCCGCGCCGCACAGCACCACGGCGTCGTGCTCACCGCGCTGGATCGCGTCGGCCGCTTCCGTCAGCAGTCGTTGCACCGAGTTGCCGCCGAGGCCGGACACCTCGCGGTCGGGCGGTGCGATCCCGAGGGTGGACGCGAGCAGCCCGGCCGCGTCGGCGTAGTGCCACTCGGTGACCCGCATCACGCGCACCCCGGTCATCCGCGACAGGAGAGTGTCTCCGACGCCCGCGTCGGCCGCGGCCGCGCGCACCACCTCGGCCATCATCGCGACGGGCTCGGTCGCGTCGGGGAGCTCGGCCTCGCCCGGGCGGCGGTTCAGCTGGCCGACGCCGACGATCACCGGGGTGCGGGGGTCGATCACGAGACCAGCGTGTCGCTCACGACCCGGTCGCGCCAGAGCGCGGCGACCTGGTCGGCGTCGTAGCCGAGCTCGGCGAGGACTGCGTCGGTGTGCTCACCCAGCGACGGGGCGGCCCCGATCGGCCACGGGAACGGCTGCGACGCGAAGCGGATGGGCACGCTCGGCATCCAGTGCTCCCCGGCCTCCCGGTGCACGAGCCGCCGGTAGAGCCCGCGCGCCTGCATCTGGGGGTTGGTCACGACGTCGCGCGCGTGGATCACCACTCCGGCGGGGACTCCCGCCGTGCAGAGCAGCTCGGCGGCGTCCTCCGCGGCGCGGCCCTGTGTCCACGCCGCGAGGTGCGCGTCGATCTCGTCGTGCGCGGCCCGTCGACCCGCTGCGTGCGTGTAGCGCGCGTCCCGGGCCCAGTCGGGATCGCCAAGTGCCTGCACGAGTGCCTGCCACTGGTCGTCGGTCTCCACCGCGACCGCCACCCACCGGTCGTCGCCCGCGGCGGGGTAGGTGTTCTGGGGCGCGGCGGTCCAGGCCCGGTTCCCCTCGCGTCCGAGCACCACGCCGTACGCCGACGCCTCCACCACGGCCTGGGCCGCCACGTTCAACGCGGGCTCCAGCAACGGCGCCTCGACCAGCACACCGGTCCCCGTGCGGTCGCGTGCGTCGAGGCCGGCGAGCGCGGCGAGCGCGGCGTGGGCCCCCGCGATGGGGTCGCCCACCCCGCCCGGGTTCACGGGCGGGCCGTCGGGGTAGCCGGTGGTCCAACACATCCCGCTGAGCTGCTCCATGGTCGTGGCGAAGCCGGGCCGGTCGCGCCACGGTCCGTCGAGACCGAACGCGGGCATGCGCATCATCACTGCGCGCGGGTTGATCGCGTGCACGGCGTCCCAGTCGAGGCCGAACTGCTCCATGACCCGGGGGGTGAAGTTCTCGACCACGAGGTCGGCGTCCGCGATCAGGCGGCGGGCGATCTCGCGTCCGGCCTCGGTCGTCAGGTCGATGCCGATGGAGCGCTTGCCCTGGTTGTTGGGGTGGAACAGTGCGCTGTGCTCCCACCAGCGCGGGTCGTCGGGCTTGCGGGTGGTGACGCGCGCGCCGTCGGGCCGGAGGAACGACTCGACCTTCACCACGTCGGCGCCCCACGCGGCGAGCGTCTGGGTGCACGACGGCCCGGCCCAGAAGATCGTGAAGTCGGCGACGCGGATGCCGTCGAGGGGCAGCCGATGCCCACCGCGCGCGGGAGCGCGCGCGGGCCAGGGTGCGGCGTCGGCATGCTCACCGCGCGTGGGCGCGCGGCCCGGCGGGGGAGGCGCGCACCCCGCGACCGCGTACGGACGCCGGGGCTGGACGAAGTCGCCGTCCGCGCTCGGCACGAACACCTCGCGCACGCGCAGGTGCTCGAGCTCGATCACCGTGTCGGGGCGCTCGATGGGGACGGTCGGGACGCGCCAGAGGTTGGCCCGTTCCACGATCTCCGCGGTGGTGTGCGCGCGGGTCCACGCATGGGTGGCCAGCTCCCACTCCGTGCGCCGTGCCTCACGGCCCGGCCGCGTCGCGAGCGTTCGGTCCTCCACCCAGTCGAACCGCTCGATCAGGCGCAGGAAGTCCTGGATCTGGGCCCAGGTCATCGCGGTGAAGCCCACCCAGCCATCGGCCGACGGCTCGATCCCCGGCAGGTAGGTCGTGCGGGGCGGTCCGGGGTCGGCGGGCCAGCCCTCGAAGCTCGAGAACACCGGCCCGAAGTTCGTCATCGTCACCGCGATCACGTCGATCACCGCGACGTCGACGTGGTCGCCGACGCCGCCGGCGCGCGCGGCCCGGGCCGCGGCGGCGGCCCCACCGGCTGCGTACGCGCCGGCGATCCACTCGGGGAGTGCCGCGCCCACGGCGAGCGGCGGCCGGTCGGGCGTGCCCCGCTGGCCCGAGGAGCCGCCCCAGGCCTGGAGCGTGAACTCCGTCGCCGGGCGGTCGCGCCACGGACCGTCCCAGCCGAACGGCGTGATCGTCACCACCACGGCCGCGGGGTTCGCGGCGAGCACGGTCTCGACGTCCACCCCGTCGATCGCGTCGCACACCACCACGTCGGCGGTGGCGACCCACGGTGCGGCGTCGCCCGTCACCGCGCGCACGCCGCCGTGGAGGAAGCGGAACAGCGCGGAGTCCTGCTCGCCCGGGTCGGCGCCGCACGCGATGCGGCGGCGCATCGCCATGCCGGCCTCGGGCTCGACGAGCACCACGTCCGCGCCGGCGTCGCCGAGGAGCTTGGCGCAGTAGGCGCCCGCGATCCCACGGCCGAGGCTCACGACGCGCAGGTCTTCGAACACGACGGGGATGCTCGCGCAGATCGTGGGATCCCGCGGGGCCCGTCGTCCGGCGTTCGCGAGCCGGATGCCAGATCTCGGCCACCTGTTCGACGCGGCGGCGGGTGCCGTCGGTCTCGATCGCCGAGAGCCGTGCCGGAACCGGTGCGCTTCGCTGCGGGCTTCCTCTGCGACAATGCGTTCGCACCAGGCCGAGTGAGAGGTCGACGCCATGAGACGCGGGACTGCGGTGGCCTGCTCGCTGGTCCTCCTCGTCGCGACGATGGTGTTGGTGACGCCCGGTGCCGGGGCGAGTTCGACGTCCCCGCCGCCCGGGGGCACTGCACCCTGCGATGGTGCTCGCGGCGTCGGCGGCGTCGTTCCCGCGGGCTTGGGTCCCGGCGACCTCGTTGGTGCCGTCGACCTGACCAGCGCGAACGCGAAGAGCTCCGGGTTCCCCGTCGGCGCGCGCGTCTGGCGGATCCTCTACGTTTCGACTGGCGTCGACGAGAACGACCTGCAGCTGGTGTGCGGCCTGGTCGCGGCTCCGTCATCGGGGCCGAGAACGTTCGCGGGCTCGGGCCGGATGCTGGCGTGGTCCCACGGGACGATCGGCCTCGCGCAGGATTGCCTCCCGTCGAGTGACCCGGCGACGTTCTTCTGGGGCAAGACGGCCGGCGGCATCGGTGCCGTGGCCTGGGGTTCCCTGCTCGGGAAGCACGAGGGACGCGCCCGAGACGGAATCCTCCAGTACGCCATGAACCAAGGCTGGGTCGTCGCCGCGACCGACTACCAGCCGAACGACACCTACGTCGTCGGCAAGATCGCGGCTGGAGACGTCCTCGATTCGGCGCGAGCCGCGTCCCAGCTCATGACCGCCAGATTCGCATCCGCTCCGGTGTCGGCGTACGACCTGCTCACGTGGGGGCACTCGCAAGGTGGCCACGCCGCGCTGTGGGCCGGTCAGCTCGCGCAGAGCTACCTCACCGAGACGCATCCTTCCCACCCGACCGCCGCCTTCGAGCTCGTGGGCGTCGCACTCGAGGCGCCGGCGAGCAACTTCACCGTGGATCCGGCTCGCCAACCGGGCGTCGCACGCGGCGACGGACTCGCCGACTGGGAGATGCACCAGACGATCAGTCCACTCGACATCTCGCTCGCGCCGTTCGAGATCCAGATCGGCCCGGCGCTGTTCGGCTACATCTTCGGGTCGTGGAGCGAGCTGTCCCGCACGGGCGCGCCGGCGCCCGGCGCCCGCTTCCCCGCGTACCCGAGCGCGGCGACTCCTCTCGACCTCGCCGCGATCACGACTCCCCAGGGCGCAGCCACGATCAAGACGGTCCAACCCCAGTGTCTCGCCGGCGCCGGCGCCAAGGTGATCAAGAAGGCGACGGCTCGGTATCGCAACGCAGCGCAGCACCGGATGCTCGTACCCGACATCTGGAACCTGCCCGCCCAGTACCGGGCCGGGCAGTACTTCCACGGTGGTCTCGATCAGACGTGCGCGACGACGACACAACCCGGGCTCAGTCAGTGGTGCGACTGGATCCGGTGGAACCAGCCGGGACCGCTCGGTGTGAACCCGTTCCCGAAAGCCCCGCTGACCGACGGGCAGCCCGTCCCGATGCTGATCGCGCAGGGCGGTGACGACACGGTCATCCACTGTGTCGCGGCCGACCGAGGCTCGGCGAGTGCGGTTCCCGGATCCGCTGACTGCATGTCACGTGCCCTCTTCGACTCGCTGGCAAGCGACGTCTACTGCCCGACCGGAGCGAGCCAGGGACACCTCGAGCTCGACGTGTTCCGCAAGATCGAGTTCCAGAGCCCTGCGTCCCACTTCAGCATCCCCGGCCAGATCGCCGCGCGGGGCACATCGAAGTCGGCGAGCGACCTGAAGTTCGAGGGCTCTCGGCTCGAGCACTTCATGACGGGAGCATTCGACCGCACACTCACGCCGGGCTGTGTCCACGCCACCGCGAACTAGCCAGGAAGTCGCCGTAACCCTTGGCCCAGCGGGCCGAGCGGAGGGAGCGTATCGGCGTGCGAACCACGCTGCGGTCCGTCCGCAGCCGATCCGAATATCTCCTCGACCCCACGGTTCCCGACACCGTTCGCTGCGCGCTGCGCTCCGGGTCCTCAAGGCGATGCTGCATCTAGAGGAGACCACCGATCGCACTGAGTTCAGCGCGGCGGAGATCCAGCGGCAGTTGGCGCTGGATGGGCATGTCCTGGAGACGGGGTCCGTGGCGAGAGAACTGGGGAGACCGGCAGGTGGGTTCGAATGCAGTCCGCTCGGTCATAGAGCGACTGAACGCGTGCGCGGTGCGCTGACCAACGCAAACGTTGTGATTGTGGCAACGGCCGAGCGGAGGGAGTGGGATTCGAACCCACGGTGAGTTGCCCCACACACGCTTTCCAAGCGTGCCGATTCGGCCGCTCTCGCACCCCTCCTGGAGCGGAGCATCGTACCGGTCGGCGCCGACCTGCGGCCGGTGGAGCCGGGCGGGGTGACGGGTAGGCTCGCGCCGCGGACCGTGCTAGGTGGGGAGCTCGTGGTGCCCTGTACCCCAAATCCACGTATGGGGGGCTGAACTCCCGCCCGAGGCCCGGACCGCGTCACGCACGACCCGTGCGAAGGTGTCGAGGATCGGGTCCTGCGCAATGGGGTACCCGCAAACCGAGTCAGGTCCGGAAGGAAGCAGCTCTCCGCGGATCGCCCTGTGTGCCGCAGGGAAGCTTGGTCTGAGCCCGAGCGCGGGAACCGACGTGGTCGCGGCCGAGTCGACGGCGGGTGCACGGTCCGCACCCTTCGCCCCCGGTCCGGGGAGCGAGGCTCAGGGCTCCAGGTCTCGGGGGCTCACGAGCTGCTCGAGGGTGGCGCCGCCGGGTGCCACGCTGCGCCAGGGCCCGTCGACCGCGAGGACGGCGAGGGCGCCGGTGGGGTACTTCTGGCCGAGCCGGGCCAGCGCGTCGGGGTCGCCGTCGCCGGCGAGGTCGAGCGCCACCTCGTGGGTGGTGGGGTTGTGGCCGACCACCATCAGCGTGCCCACGGCGTCGTCGACCGCGCGCACGAGGTCGACCACGGTGTCGGGGTGGGCGAGGTAGAGGTCGTGGGTGACCTCGACCGCCACGGAGTCGGGCAGGTCGAGGCGGGCCACGGTCTCACAGGTCCGGGCGGCCGACGAGCACAGCACGAGGTCGGGCACGAGCCCGGCGTCCCGCAGGTACGCGCCGATCCGGGGCGCCGCCCGGCGGCCGCGCTCGTTGAGGGGGCGGTCGTGGTCACGGGTGCCGGGATCGGTCCACGACGACTTGGCGTGACGGAGCAGCAGCAACCGGGGCATGGGGCCAGGTTGCCACCTACGATCGGCCCGTGGCCTACCAGTCGCTGTACCGCAAGTACCGGCCCCAGCGGTTCGGAGAGCTCGTCGGCCAGGAGCACGTGACCACCGCGCTGCGCAACGCCGTCCGCGACGGACGGGTCGGTCACGCGTACCTGTTCAGCGGACCGCGGGGAACCGGCAAGACCACCAGCGCGCGGATCCTCGCCAAGGCGCTCAACTGCCAGAACCTGGGCGACGACGGCGAGCCGTGCGGCGTGTGCGACCACTGCGAGGCGGTCGCGGCGGGCACGTTCATCGACCTCTTCGAGCTCGACGCCGCGTCCAACCGCGGCGTGGGCGACACGCGTGAGCTGCTCGAGCGCATCGCGTTCCGCAGCGCCACCGGCGGCAAGAAGGTGTACATCCTCGACGAGGTCCACATGCTCACCGACGCGGCGTCGAACGCGCTGCTGAAGAGCCTCGAGGAGCCGCCCGACCACGTGGTCTTCGTGCTCGCGACCACCAACCCCGAGAACGTGCTGCCGACGATCCGTTCGCGTACGCAGCACTACGAGTTCACGCTGCTCTCCACCGAGCAGCTCACCGCGCACCTCGCCGACATCTGCGCGCGCGAGGGCGTCGAGGTCGACCCCGAGGCGCTGGCCATCGTGGCGCGTGCGGGCGCCGGCTCCGCGCGCGACGCGCTGTCGCTGCTCGACCAGGCCCTCGCCCACTCCACCGGCCGGCTCGACGCGTCCGAGGTCGCCGACCTGTTCGGCGGCGCGCCGTTCGAGCTGCGGGGCCGGATCCTCCAGGGCATCGCCGACGGCGACGCCGCGACCGTCCTGGTCGAGCTCGGCGCGCTGCTCGACGCCGGTCACGAGCCGCGCCGCGTTGCCGACGACCTGCTGCGCGCGGCGCGCGACGCGTTCCTGCTCCACGCGGGTGCAGGTCGAGTCCAGGTCACCGGGCCCGAGGAGGAGCAGGCCGCGCTGCGCGAGCTCGGGAACGCGCTCGGCAACGCTGCCCTCGTGCGCGTCATCGAGACCCTCGGCCAGGCCGTCGTCGACATGCGCGGGATCGACGCCGCGGACCCGCGGCTCGTGCTCGAGGTCGCGCTCGTGCGGCTCGCGCGCCGCGACGCCGGCCCGCCGATGGTGCTCCTGGCCGAGCGGGTCGAGCGGCTGGAGCGCGCGCTCGAAGCCGGAGGCATCCCCGCGGGTTCGGCGGGTTCGGCGGGTTCGGCGGCCCCCGCGCCGCCAGCTGTCGTCCCGCACCCCGTGCCGTCGCCGCCGGCCAACCGTGCGGCGGAGCCCGCCGCGGCTGCGCCCGAACCGTCGCCCGAACCGCCGCCCGAACCGCCGGCTGCCACCACGCCGGCTGCTGCCACCACGCCGGCAAAGGCCGGTCCGAAGCGGGCCCTGGGAGCCGTACGCACCGAGCGGGCCGCAGCCGCCGCGGCCGAGCCCCCGGCCGACTCCACCCCGCCTGACCCGAGTCCGCCCGCGGCGGGCGAGCCGGCTCCCGCTGCCGCGGCGGAGCCCGCCGCGGCCGGGGCCCCGTTCGACCTCGATGACGTCGTGGTCGCGTGGGCGGCGATCCTGCCCGAGTTCCCGATGGCGACCCGCTCGGCGGTTCAGCACGCGCAACCGATCGAGGTCGATGGTGACGTCGTCGTGTTCGGGATCGCGCCACAGATGCACGCGGCCGCGGCTCCCCGTTTCAAGAGCGCGGCCGATGCGATCCGCGACGCGTTGACCCAGCGACTCGGGCGCACGCCTCGATTTCGGCTCGTCGCCTCCGACGATGTCGCGCTTGCCGGTGACGGTGATCCTGCGCGGGCCCCGGCGTCGGCCGCGTCCGGCGCGTCGTCGGCTGGCGAGCCCCCGGTCGGCGAGCCGCCCCCCGACGAGGACATCTCGATCGACGAGCTCGTGGACGCCGAGCCCGCCGGACCGGCGGTATCGTCCGTCGGGATCCTCGAGGCCGAGTTCGGGGCCACCGTGGTCGAGGAACGTCCCCGTCAAGCGTTGGAGCCGTCGTGACCAACCCGAAGCAGATCAACCAGATGATGCGCCAGGTGCAGAAGATGCAGGCCGACATGGCCGCGGCGCAGGAGGCGCTCGCCTCGGAGTCGGTCGAGGCGTCGGTTGGCGGCGGCATGGTGAAGGCGGTCGTCACCGGCACCGGCGAGCTGCAGTCGATGTCGATCTCGCCCGACGTCGTCGATCCCGACGACGTCGAGATGCTCGAGGACCTCGTGGTCGCCGCGGTGGTCGAGGCGATGCGGATGGCGCAGGAGCGCGCGGCCGAGCGCATGGGCGGTCTCACCGCGGGGCTCGATCTCGGCGGGCTCGGCGGCCTGCTCGGGTAGTGAGCTCCGTCTACGAAGGTCCGGTCCAGGCCCTCATCGACGAGCTGGGTCGTCTGCCCGGTGTCGGCCCGAAGTCGGCGCAGCGCATCGCGTTCTACCTGCTGAAGGCCGCGCCCGAGGACGCCAACCGGCTGGCGAAGGCGATCACCGAGGCGAAGCTGCGGGTCACGTGGTGCCGGCGCTGCTTCAACTTCGCGACCGCCGAGCTGTGCTCGTACTGCCTCGACGAGCGCCGCGACCCCACCCAGATCTGCGTGGTGGAGGAGCCGCGCGACATCGTCGCGGTGGAGCGCACACACGAGTTCACCGGTCGCTACCACGTGCTCCAGGGCGCGATCGCGCCGATCGAGGGCGTGGGGCCCGAGCAGCTGCGGATCAAGGAGCTGCTCACGCGGGTGGGCGAGGAGGGCGTCACCGAGGTGATCCTCGCGACGAACCCGAACATCGAGGGCGAGGCCACCGCGATGTACCTGGCCCGGCTGCTCAAGCCGCTCGACGTCAAGGTGACCCGACTGGCGAGCGGCCTCCCGGTCGGCGGCGACCTCGAGTACGCCGACGAGGTCACCCTCGGCCGTGCTCTCGAAGGCCGCCGCGAGCTCTAGCCCCGTGTTTGGACGCTTTGTCGGCCCATGGGCCTACTCAGCGTCCAAACAGGACGGTGCGTACGGTGTCGATGATGTGGGCGTCGGTCGACCTCGAGGTGAAGCGGACGACGGTCCACCCGGCGCCGACCAGGTCGTTCTGCCGGGCGCGGTCGTGGTCGAATGCATTGCGTTCACGGTGGAACTCGAACCCGTCCACCTCGATCGCGATCTTCCGCTCCGGGTACGCGAGGTCGAGGAAGTAGGTCCGACCGTTCACCGTGAGCCGGTGCTGGCGAACGGGCGCGGGGAGTCCCGCGTTCACGAGGGTGCGGTGCACCGTCGACTCGAGCTCACTGTCACCGGGATGGAACCCAGCCGTGCGGACCGCGAGGAGCCTCGCCATCCGTTCCGGGCTGCGACCGGGCGCGATGGTCGGGAGGCGCCGTGCGACCGCGTGCAGCGCGTGCAACGACAGGACCCGCCGGCGCAGTCCGTCGTCGATCAAGGCGCCGAGCGCGGCGTCGTCGAACCGGGACGAGACGTCCGCGAGCGTTCGGGCCGCGGACAGGAGCGGGATGGCGTCGAGCATCCGCAGATCGGCTTCCGCGACCGTTCCGCTCCGGTGGACCCGGACGCCGGCGATGCGTGGCCTGCGGTCGAGCGGCACGGTGATCTCGATCGGCGCGTCATCGAATCCCCGGTAGCCCCAGAGGCGGAGCGCGGTGAAGTGCGATGCCCATGCGAGCGGACCAGCGGCCAGGGTCGCGGTGAGTGTGTCCTGCTCCCAGGTGTGCCGACTGCCACGCAGACGGAAGAGGCCTGTGCGCACACGTTCCCAGTCGCCGCGCTCGACGCGGTGGAGCACCGCGTCTCGGGTGAGTCCCAGCTGATGCGCCTGCGCCGACGTGATGAGGCCGAGCTGCTGTGCGAAGACGTCCGCGATGCGAGGTTCCACAACCTTCGTGACACGCCGACTGTTTGGACGTTTCGTCGTGCCCTGGGCCTACGAAACGTCCAAACAGTCAGGTGAGGGCGCGGCTGATGACGTGGCCGACGGCGTCGGACTCGACGAGGAAGCCGTCGTGGCCGGTGACGGACTCGATCACCGTCACCCCGGTCGCGGTCGGGATCAGCTCGGCGAGCTCGTACTGGAGCCGCAGCGGGTAGAGCCGGTCGGACGTGATCCCCGCGAGCGTCGCCGCGGCGGTGACGCGCCCCAGTGCCGCGGGGACGCCCCCACGGCCTCGGCCGACGTCGTGGTGGTTCATCGCCTCGCTCAGCGCGATGTAGGTGTTGGCGTCGAACCGGTCGGCGAGCTTCGTGCCCTGGTACTCGAGGTACGACTCCACCGCGTAGCGCCCACCGTCGAGCGGGCGCTCGTCGGCCTGGTGGTCGCGTCCGAAGCGGTCGTCGAACTCGAGCTCGGTCCGGTAGCTGATCTGCCCGATGCCGCGCGCGAGGGCCATGCCCCGGTGGGGTCCGCCACCCGGGGGTGCGTCGTAGTAGTCGCCGCCGCGCCACTCGGGGTCGGCCTGGATCGCGCGGATCTGGACGCTGCACAGCGCGATCTGCTCCGCGGTCGCGCGTGCGCCCACCGCGACCACCACCGCGCGCTCCACCCGCTCGGGGAACCCGACCGCCCACTCGAGCGCGCGCATGCCGCCCATCGACCCGCCGATCACCGCGTGCCACCGCGTGATCCCGAGCCGATCGGCGAGCGCGGCCTCCACCACCACCTGGTCGCGGATCGTGATGCGCGGGAACCGCGACCCGTACGGGGAGCCGTCGGCGGCGTCGGACGCGGGTCCGGTGGTGCCCTGGCAACCGCCGAGCACGTTGGGGCACACGACGAAGAAGCGGTCGGTGTCGATCGGCGCGCCGGGCCCGATCATCCCGTCCCACCAGCCGGGCTGGCGGTGGCCGGGACCCGCGAGTCCCGCGGCGTGCGAGTCGCCGGTGAGCGCGTGCAGCACGAGCACCGCGTTCGACGCGTCGGGCGCGAGCGCACCCCACATCTCGTACGCGACGGTCACCTGCTCGAGGCGGCCACCGGCTTCGAGCACGTGGGGCCGGTCCTCGAACACGCGGACGAGCTGCCGGCGCCCGGGATGGTCGCCGGGGCGCCATGCCCCGGTGACCGGCGGGACCGGTGGGCCGGACGGGATCAGGCCCCCTTGGCGGCGCGGAACCCGGCGTCGAGGTCGCCGAGGATGTCGTCGATCGACTCGATGCCGATGCAGAGCCGCACGAGGTCGGGCGTGACGCCCGCGGTGGCCTGCTCCTCCGGACTGAGCTGCGAGTGCGTCGTGGACGCCGGGTGGATCGCGAGGCTGCGCACGTCGCCGACGTTGGCCAGGTGACTGAACAGCTCGAGACCGTTGACGAACTTCTTGCCTGCCTCGAGCCCCCCCTTGATGCCGAACGCGAGGATGGCGCCTTCGCCGCGGGGCAGGTACTTCTTCGCGCGCTCGTTCCACGGGCTCGACGCGAGGCCGGGGTACGCGACCCACTCCACCTCGTCGCGCTGCTCGAGCCACTGGGCCACGGCGAGTGCGTTCTGGCAGTGCCGCTCCATCCGCAGGCTCAGCGTCTCGAGCCCCTGGATGAACAGGAACGCGTTGAACGGCGACACCGCGGCCCCGATGTCGCGCAGGAGCTGGAGCCGGGCCTTGAGGATGTACTGCGCAGGACGCAGGGGCTCGGGCAGCTGGGAGTACACGAGGCCGTGGTAGCTCGGGTCGGGCTCGGTGAACACCGGGTGCCGGCCGCTGGCCACGTAGTCGAACTTGCCGCCGTCGACGATGATCCCGCCGATCGACGTGCCGTGCCCACCGATGAACTTCGTCGCGGAGTGCACCACGATGTCGGCGCCCCACTGGAGCGGGTTGCACAGATACGGGCTCATCACCGTGTTGTCGACGACGAAGGGCACGTTGTTCGAGTGGGCGACGTCGGCGATGCCCTCGAAGTCGATGACGTCGTTCTTCGGGTTGCCCACGCTCTCCGCGTAGAACGCCCGGGTGTTGGGCTTGACCGCCGCGGCCCACGCGTCGAGGTCGTCGGGGTTGTCGATGAAGTCGACCTGCCAGCCCAGCTTCGGCAGCGTGTAGTGCAGCAGGTTGTACGTGCCGCCGTAGAGCGACGCCGACGCCACGATGTGGTCGCCGGCCTCGCCGAGGTTCAGCAGTCCGATCGTCTCGGCGGCCTGTCCGCTCGCGGTGGCCAGCGCGCCCACGCCGCCCTCGAGCGCCGCCACCCGCTCCTCGAACACCGCCTGGGTCGGGTTCATGATCCGGGTGTAGATGTTCCCGAGCTCGGAGAGGCCGAACAGGGCCGCCGCGTGGTCGGTGTCCCGGAACACGTAGCTGGTCGTCTGGTAGATGGGCACGGCCCGGGCCCCGGTGGTGGGGTCGGGAACCGCCCCGGCGTGCACCTGCTTGGTCTCGAATCCCCAGCTCTCGGACATGGCGCGCTCCTCGTCGTCGGGTGGGCCGTGGCGTTGCCGTCGATTCGGCGCCACGCGGCCGCGGCGCGTCACGGTACGGCCGTAAAAGCCGACCTTGCAAGTCGGATTTTGGGTCCGGCGCCCCGTGGTCGTTGACAGCGGGGCGCGCCGGGGCCTAGGAAGGCCCGCGCCACATCAACCGGAAGGGGCACCCATGACCGACATGACTCCCACCGAGGGAGGCGAGCCCGCGGCGGCTCCCGACTCCACCCCGGCACCGCCGGCGCCGGCCGCGTCCGGCGGCTGGGGTCCGCCGGGCCAGATCCGCAGCTGGGGCCTGGTCGCGGTCCTCACGATCATCACCTGCGGGATCTACGGGATCTTCTGGCAGTACTGGGTGTTCAAGGAGAACAAGGAGTACTCGGGCGAGGGCGTCGGCGGCGGGATCGCCGTGATCTTCGCGATCTTCATCTCGGTCGTGAACATCTTCCTGCTCCCCGCCGAGGTGGGGAACATCTACGCCAAGGCCGGCCAGGAGAAGCCCGTGAAGGGCCCCACCGGCTTCTGGTGCCTGATCCCGCTGGTGGGCTGGTTCATCTGGCTGTACAAGGTGCAGACGGCCATCAACACCCGTTGGGAGCAGATGGGCGTGACGGCCGCGTAGCGGTCAGACGAGCGGGGTCGGATCCCCGGCGATCAGGGCAACCTGTCGCCGGGTGATCCCCCGCACCACGCGGATCAGCAGGATCGCGGCCGCAATCGCGACCAGTGATCCGACGGCCGCGAGCGAGTCGGTCGTGCGCAGGTTCTCGAGCTCGGAGCGGGAGTTCGCGTCCCCGCTGGACACGAAGCGCAGCGTCGCCACGAGGTAGGCCGCCCACCACCAGCCGATGAGCCGCGATCCGGGGCGCTGCCGCCAGGCGGGGTCGCCGCGCCCGACGGTGGGGTCGCTGGCGCGCCACAGGTCCTGCATCACCAGCAGCGGGATGACGAGGCTGGCGAACGGGATGAACCATGCTCCGATCGTCCAGCCGGGTCCGAAGCGCGGGTGGCTGCGTCCGGTGAGCTCGGCGTTCTTCGCGACCCGCCACATCCAGATGAGCAGCAGCACGAAGATCACGACCGAGCACACGAGCAGCATCAACGCGGCGGTCCCGACGAACGTGTCGGCGTCGTCGGCGCGGTTCTGCAGGTCGACCAGCTCGCCGAACCCGCCGCTTCCCACGTTGAAGTCGAAGTCGAGGATGTCGTTGGCCACCATCACGCGGTTGACGAACGCGAACGCACCGAACGCCGAGACCGCGACGGTGATCCAGAGGACCACCGTGAGCGCGGCGGCGAGGCCGCCGATGTTGCGCATCATTGCCGGGGCCGCGCCGGCCGGCGTGACCGTGCCCCAGTCGGCCTGGGGTCCGAGGAGGCCGGGGTTCGGCCCCTGCACCGACGGCGGCGGGGCGCCCAACCCCGCGGCCGGTGCCGCCGCGGCCGCGACCGGGGCGGTGGTGGCCACCGGCTCGGTGGTCGTCGCGTCGGCTGCGCCGGGGATCGGGTCGACGGCCGTCTCGCCCTGGTCGCTCACGTACGCGGTCCACTGCGCTCCGTCCCAGTAGCGGAGGCGGTGACGCCCGCTCGGGTCGGGGTGCCAACCCGCGGGCGGCATTGGCGAAGGACGATCGGTCGGCATGTTGTCGGTGCTCATCGGATCAGCCGGTCAGCCCGAGCTGCGGTCGGCGATGGTGCCCCTGTGGCCCGCACCGCCGTAGCGGCTGAGGTGGATGAGGTGGATGCGTCATGGCTTCGCTCCTTTGGCGCGGTGGCGGATCAGGTCGCGGTCGCGCCGTACTGGTTGGAGCCACGCGTCCCCGCGGTGGCGAAGAACACGATCAGGATGATCGGCCCGACACACGGGATGAGCCCGATCAGCAGGAACCACCCGCTCTTCCCGGTGTCGTGCAGTCGCCGGATCCCGACCGCGATGCCCGGGATGAGGACGGCGAGTCCATACAGGAGCGGCAGGATGATCAGCACGTCCGAGATCTGGGCGAAAAGGTTCAAGACGATGCTGATGATGAATCCCGCGAGCGCGTACCACCAGAACTCGGGACGACCCGCCCGCCCGTCGAACTTCGCGTAGCGCTCGAGGACGACCAGCTTCCAGTACCCGACCAACGGGTTTCCGGGCGGAGGCGTGGCCCCGTTCGGGGTGGCCGGAACGCCGCCCGATGCGGGCGGCGGAGGCGGAGGCGGAGGCGGAGGCGGTGCTTGGCTCACGGTGGTTCCCTTTCTCGGGGTTGATTCAGAGGGGTCGGCCGGTGGCGTACTTGAACATCTGGTAGCTCCAGAGCACGGCGAAGACCGCGACGATCCCCCACACGGGGATGCGGACCCGCTCGACGCGCCAGCCCACCAGCACGAGGAGCGCGAGCACGAGCACGCCGATCGACGCAGGGTTGAGCGCGAGCGCGTGGCCGATGTGCCCGTGGACCGCGGCGATCACGCCACGCGTGGATCCGCACAGCGGGCAGGGGATCCCCGTGAGCGTGCGCAGGGGGCACGGGGGGACGGGGTCGATCGGCGAGACCGAGAGGAAGATCGCCGCGGGCACCAGCATGAGCCCCGCGACGCGCAGGGGCTCGAGCTGGATCTCCGTGGTGTCGGTCAGCGCCACGTGCGCAGCGTAAACCACCCGGCCCGCCGGGTGGGGCGGGCCGGGTGGAAGTGCGTGCGGAAGTGCGGTGGTGCGGGCGGTGCGATCAGAGCGCGCGCACGATGGCGGCGTCGCCCTGGCCGCCGCCGCCGCAGAGGGCGGCCGCGCCGAGCCCGCCACCGTTGCGGCGCAGCTCGTTGATCAGCGTGGCCACGATGCGCGTGCCCGACATGCCGATCGGGTGGCCGAGGGCGATGGCGCCGCCGTTGACGTTGACGATCTCGTCGGTGATGCCGAGGTCGTGCATCGCGGCGACCCCGACGGCGGCGAACGCCTCGTTGAGCTCGAAGAGGTCGATGTCGGAGACCTTGCCGTCGATCGGCTCGAGCGCGCGCTTGATCGCGCGCGACGGCTGCGTGAGCAGCGAGGTGTCGGGGCCGGCCACCATGCCGAAGCTGACGAGCTCGGCGATGGGGGTGAGGCCGAGCTCCTCGGCCTTCTCGCGGCTGGTGACGATCAGCGCGGCGGCACCGTCGGAGATCTGCGACGCGTTGCCGGCGGTGATCGAGCCGTCCTTCTCGAACGCGGGCCTCAGCGCACCCAGGCTCTCGAGGGTCGTCTCGGGACGCACGCCCTCGTCGGTGTCGAAGACGACCGGGTCGCCCTTGCGCTGCGGGATCTCCACCGGGGCGATCTCCTCGGTGAACTTGCCGTCCTTGATCGCGGCCGCGGCGCGCTCGTGGCTCTTCGCCGCGAGTTCGTCCTGGGCGTCACGCGAGACGATCTTGCTGGCGGCGCCACCGCAGTAGCGCTCGGTGCCCGACCCCATGTGGACGGCGTCGAACGCGCACCACAGGCCGTCCTGGATCAGCACGTCGAGCAGCTCGCCGTGGCCCATGCGGTAGCCGGCGCGCGCCTTCGGGAGCAGGTACGGCGCGTTCGTCATCGACTCCATGCCGCCGGCGACCACGACCTCGGCGTCGCCCGCCTGCACCATCTGGTCGGCGAGGTAGATCGCGTTGATGCCCGAAAGGCAGACCTTGTTGATCGTGAGCGCGGGAACCGTCATCGGGATGCCGGCCTTCAGCGCGGCCTGGCGCGCGGTGATCTGGCCCTGACCCGCCTGGAGCACCTGGCCCATCACCACGTAGTCGACCTGCTCGGCGCCCACGCCGCCGCGTTCGAGCGCGGCCTTGATCGCGATGCCCCCCAGGTCCATCGCGCTGAACCCGGCGAGCGCGCCGGACAGCTTTCCGATCGGGGTACGGGCAGTCGAGACGATGACGGAGCCGGGCATCGGGCCTCCCAGTCGGGCGCCGCGGAAACGGCGGCGAAAAGTGCGAAATCGGAACAGTGATGCTAGCCCTCCCGGCCGCCCGGGCTCTCGGTCGGGCGGGACCGTGCGGACCGGCCACGGGTACCTTTCCCCCCATGAGCACCGGTCCCGAGATCCCCGCGATCCGCCAGGCGATCGTCGACGGCGCGCCGGCCGACGCCGTTGCCGCACTGCCCCTCCCCGCCACCTACCGCGGCGCCGTCGTACGCGCCGACG
>JBAZYX010000032.1:0-32083 GCA_041659105.1 Acidimicrobiia bacterium | reverse complement strand
CACCGTCTGCACCATCCACCACCCCCAGCTCGCCCCCCAAGGGCTACTCCTGCTGCTGGGCAACCCCAACAACCCCGCCGGCCTGTCCCTCATCCACCGAGACGACCTCCCCCACCTCGCCCACCTCGCCACCACCCAGGCGAGAGCCGGACCCGAAGCCGCGTGAGAGCGGCAGTCAGACGCCGGCGGTGACGGAAGGGATGCGGTCGGCTTCGGTGGGCGGGGGTGCGTCCGCGGGGACGGGCGCGGTCGCGAGCGGGAGATGGAAGGGGACGGCGAGGCCGCCCTCGGGCGCGTCGCCGAGCTCGACGTCGCCGCCGTCGGCGCGCACGAGCTCGCGCACGATCGCGAGGCCGAGACCGAAGCCGCCGCCGTCGCGTCGCGCGGCACCGCCGCGCCAGAACCGGTCGAACGCGCGGGCGCGCTGCTCGAGCGGGATGCCGGGGCCGGCATCGCAGACCTGGAGCTGGGCGCTCTCCCCCATCCGCTCGACGTGCACGCGGATCGTGCTGCCCTCGGGCGCGACGTCGAGCGCGTTGGAGATGAGGTTGTCGAGCACCTGCTCCATGCGCCCGGGCACGGTGCGCACGTGCAGCACCGGCGTGTCGGCAACGACCTCCACCCCGTGCTCGGCCGCGAACGCCGACCACGCGTCGCGCCGATCGGCCACGACCGCGCCGACGTCCACCGCTTCGGGCGAACGGCGGTCGGCCTCCGCGCGGGTGAGCACGAGCAGGCTGTCGACGAGCTGCGAGAGGCGCTGCACCTCGGCGAGTGAGCGCTCGATGTCCTCCGGACGCGACTCCACGCCCTCCTCCCGCTCGGCCTCGAGGTTCTCGAGCCGCAGGCGCAGGGCGGCGAGCGGTGTGCGCAGCTGGTGCGACGCGTCGGCCACGAACGCCTGCTGCGAGCGGACGAGCGCCTCGAGCCGTTCGGCGGTCGCGTTGAACGAGCGTGCGAGCCCGGCGAGCTCGGGCGGGTCGTCGGGCACGTCGACCCGGACGGCGAGGTCGCCCTCGCCGAGCCGGGCGGCGCCGCGGTCGAGTGCGGCGAGCGGGCTGGTGAACGATCGCGCGAGCAACGTGCTCACGAGCCCGACCACGAGGAGGATCGCCCCGCCGAGCGCGGCGAGGAGGAGCCAGTTGTTGCGGATCTGGACCGCGGTGGGCCCGCGCGACACCTCGACCTGCACCGCACCCTGCACGACGCCACCGGAGAGCACCGGCACCGCGACGCCCACGGTCTCCCCCAGCCCCGGCGACGAGTAGGTGTCGCGCACCTCGACGCCCCGCTGTGCGACCACCATCGCCGGGGTCGACGTGCGCGACGCGGCACCCGGCGACGCGGCGACGATCGCGCCGGACCCGTCGACGATCACGACGCGCGCGTCGTGATCGCGCGCGTACTTCTCGGCGATCATCCGCAGGCCCTTGGCGTTCTCCACGCTCACTTCGTCGAAGAGCGCTCCCGCGCGCTGCGAGAATCCGAACGCGTCCTGCTGCACGTCGGTCTCGAGCCGGCGCTGCTCGGTGTTCGCGTAGGAGACGCCGAGGGGCAGCCCGAGCGCGATGAGGACGAACAGGGTGATGGAGAGATAGCTGGCGAGGAGTCGACGCCTCACGGAGACGGCTCGGGGTCGGCCAACCGGTAGCCCACCCCGCGGACGGTCTCGATCCACCCGGCATCACCGAGCTTGCGCCGCAGGTTCGCCACGTGGACGTCGACCGTCTTCGTGGGGCCGTACCAGTGCGGGTCCCACACCACGTCGAGGAGGTGCTGGCGGCTGCACGCGGCGCCGGGGTCCTCCGCGAGCGCGGCGAGGAGGTCGAACTCCTTCGGCGTGAGCATCAGCTCGTCGTCGTCCAGCGTGACGCGGCGCGTGCGCCGGTCGACCACGAGCGCGCCGAACTGCGTCGCGGTCGCGTCGACGACGCGCGCCGGCGCGCGTCGCGTCACCGCGCGGATGCGGGCCACGAGCTCACGGAAGCCGAACGGCTTCACCACGTAGTCGTCGGCGCCGAGCTCGAGCCCGACGACGCGGTCGACCTCGTCGCCGCGTGCCGTCACCACGATGATCGGGACCTCGCTCCCCGAGCGCATGCGCCGGCACACCTCGAAGCCGTCGAGATCCGGCAGGCCGAGGTCGAGCAGGACCACGTCGGGCGCGTCGGGCCCGTTGCTCGCCGCCAGCGCCCCCACTCCCGTCTCCGAGTGGGTGACCAGGAACCCCTCACGCTCGAGCCCCCGGACCAGGGGGGCGGCGATGTCGACGTCGTCTTCGACCAGGAGCACCCGCATACCGACAAGCGTCGGCACCGCGGGGGCCGGCCTGAACCGGAAGTTGCCTAGGTGGCCGAGGTTTCCCGCAGCTCGGCGAGCACGGTGGCCAGCTCCTCGGGCAGGGGCTCCTCGAACGCGAGCGTCTCCCCCGAGACCGGGTGGACGAACCGGAGGCGGGCGGCGTGGAGGAACGGCCGGTCGAGCCGGATCCCGCTGCGGTTGCCGCCGTAGGCGCCGTCGCCCACCACCGGATGGCCGATCGCGGCGAGGTGCACCCGGATCTGGTGGGTGCGACCCGTCTCGAGCCGGCAGTCGAGCAACGCCACCTCGGGGTGCACGAACCACTCCTTCACCTCGTAGACGGTGCGGGCGTCCTTGCCCTCGCGGCGCACGGCCATGCGGGTGCGCCGGGTCGTGGAGCGGCCGATCGGCGCGTCGATCACGCCGCGGGCGTTCTCCGGGTGGCCCCAGACGAGGGCGACGTACTCGCGGCCGATGTCGCGCCGAGAGAGCATGTCGACGAGGCCGTCGTACGCGGCCTGGGTGCGGGCCACGAGCATCAGCCCGCTGGTGTCGCGGTCGAGGCGGTGGACGATGCCGGGGCGCTCGGAGTCGCCCACCGTGGCGATCCCGGGGTCCCGGGCGAGGAGGCCGTGCACGAGGGTTCCGTGCTCGTGCCCCGCACCCGGGTGCACCACGAGACCGGCCGGCTTCGCGATCACGTAGAGGTCGTCGTCCTCGTAGCGCACCGCGAGCGGCACCGCCTCGGGGCCGAGCGGCGCGGCGGCCTCGGGGCGGCGGGCCACCACCACCCGCTGCCCGGCCGCGAGCTTGAGGCTCTTCGCCGCCGGGCGGCCGTCGACGAGGATCCCACCCTCGGCCGCCACCGCCTGCACCTCGGCCCGGCTCCACCCGGTGGCCATGGCCACCGCGCGGTCGACCCGCTCCCCCGCGAGCGCCTCGGGGACCGTCCACTCCACCGGCTCGCCGCCGGGGGGCACGACGTCGGGACCTTCGCCGCCCACACCGCCCACACCGCTCACGTCGCCGCCCCCGCGTCGGCGTCGTCGGGCACCCGCAGCACCGCGACCAGCAGCAGCACGGCTCCGATCGTGATCGCGGAGTCGGCCACGTTGAACGTGGGGAACGACTTCACTCCGATGAAGTCGACGACCTCGCCCCGCAGGAAGCCCGGGCTGCGGAACAGCCGGTCGACGAGGTTGCCGAGCGCGCCGCCGAGCACGAGCGCGAGTGCGACGAGCATCAACCGGTCGTCGGTGCGGGCCACCGCGCGCACGAGGATCACGGTCAGCAGCACGGCCAGGAGCGCCAGGAACGGCGTGAACCCCTGGAAGATGCTGAACGCTCCCCCCGAGTTGCGACTCAACCGGAACCCGATGTCGGAGCCGAGCACGTCGACGGGCCCGTCGGCGAGACGGTCGACCGCCCACAGCTTCGTGAGCTGGTCCAGGGCGACCACGCCGAGCACGATCGCCACGACCAGCACCCCCCGGCCGGGGGACGACGACCGCTCAGCGCCGTCGCTCGGCACGCGCCTTGCAGTCGACGCAGACGTCGGCCCACGGGATCGCCTCCAACCGCTCGAGCGGGATCTTGCGGCCGGCGTACGAGCACACGCCGTACGTCCCCCGCTTCAGGCGGTCGAGCGCGGCGTCGATCTCGTCGACGACGTGGCGGGCCTGAGCCGACAGCAGGAGGTCGCGCTCGCGCTCGACCGAGATCGTGTCGCCCTCGCCCGACTCCTCGTCGAACTGCGTGTCGCCGGCCTCGCGGTCGCGGGCGAGCTCCTCGGCCTCGGCCACGAGGTCGTCGGCCTGGTGCAGCAGCCGGGTCTTCTCCTCGAGGAGCTTGTCCTTGAGGCGGTCCTTGGTCTTGGGCGAGAGCCCGGGCGCCCCGGGCATCACCTCGAACCCCGACAGCGAGCAGGTCACCGTCTTCTTGCGGGGGGCCTTCTTGACCTCGGCCACCTTGGCCGGTGCGGCCGGCTTCGCCGGAGCCGCCACCTTCTTGGCCGGGGTCGCCGCCTTGGCCGGCGCGGCCTGCTTCGCCGGGGCCGCCGCCTTCTTCGGGGGCGCCGCCTTCTTGGCCGGAGCCGCGGCCTTGGCCTTGGCCGGGGCTGCCGCCTTCTTCGCGGGCGCCGCCTTCTTGGCCGGAGCCGCCTGCTTCGCCGGGGCCGCCGCCTTCTTCGGGGCCGCCGCCTTCTTCGGGGGCGCCGCCTTCTTGGCCGGAGCCGCAGCCTTGGCCGGGGCCGCCTTCTTGGCCGGCGCGGTCGCCTGCTTCGCCGGGGCCGCCGACTTCGTCGCTGCGGCCTTCACCGGCACGGCCTTCGTTCCCGAGGCCTTCTTCGTCGCCGTCGGGGCCATGCGCCTGCCTTCCTCTGCCGGGCGGCGCCGAGCGCGCCCCCGCGATGGATTCCCCGAGACGGTTCCCCGGACCCGGAAAGGTGCAGATCGTACCGGTCTCCCGCCGCGGCCTCGGTGATTCCCCCAGCGGAGCCGGGATCAATCCTGGAGCAGCCTGTCCAGCCGGGCCGCGAGGGCCGCACCGTCGCCCCGCACGGCGAACCGCTTCCAGCGCGATCGGCCCCCCTGCACCAGCGTCACCGCGCTCGGGGCGACCTCCAGCGCGGCCGCCAGCACCGCGGCGGCCTCCGCGGTCGCGCGCCCGTCGGCGGGCGGCGCGGTGACCCGGAGCTTCACCGCGTCGCCGTGACGACCGGTGACGCCGCGACGCCCGGCGCGGGGCTGCACGTGCACCTCGACGAGCAGTCCGTCGTCGACGATCCGATAGGGATCCGCCACGCGTTTGGCTCCGGGTCGGGAAATGGCCGCCGGTACTGTACGCCCGATGCCCTTCTCCCCCGTCGACCGCGCGCTGGACCTCCCCGCCCTCGAGGCGACCGTGCTCGCGCGGTGGGCGGCCGACGACACCTTCGCCGAGAGCATGCGCCGCCGTGAGGGCGCCCCCGCCTGGGTGTTCTACGAAGGGCCGCCGACCGCCAACGGCCGCCCCGGCATCCACCACGTGTGGGCCCGCCTGTTCAAGGACCTGTACCCCCGCTTCCACACCATGCGGGGCAAGTACGTCGCCCGCAAGGCCGGCTGGGACTGCCACGGCCTCCCGGTGGAGGTGGAGGTCGAGAAGGAGCTGGGCTTCTCGGGCAAGCAGCAGATCGAGGCCTACGGCATCGAGGCGTTCAACCGGAAGTGCCGGGAGTCGGTCCAGCGCTACGTGGGCGACTTCGAGGACCTCACCAAGCGCATCGGCATGTGGCTCGACATCGACGACGCCTACTGGACCATGTCCAACGAGTTCGTCGAGAGCGTCTGGTGGCTGTTCGCCGAGATGTGGGGCAAGGGCGACATCGAGGAGGGCTTCAAAGTCGTCCCGTACTGCGCCCGCTGCGGCACCGCCCTCTCCAGCCACGAGCTGGGCCAGCCCGGCGCGTACCGCGACGTCACCGAGGAGTCGGTGTACGTGCGGTTCCCGGTGGTTGACGCCGACTTCGACCTGCTGGTGTGGACGACGACGCCCTGGACCCTGCCCTCGAACACCGCGGTCGCGGTGGGACCCGGACTCTCCTATGTCCGCGTGAAGCGCCCCGGACGGGACGTGGTCATGGCCGCGTCGCGGGTTGAGGCCGTCCTCGGCCCCGACGCCGAGGTGTTGGGCCCGGTCGACGCCGCCGGTCTCGTCGGACTGCGCTACGAGCGCCCCTTCGATCTCCTCGCGCCGGATCCCGCCACGGGCGACTCCTTCCGCGTGGTGGCCGACGAGTTCGTCACCGCCGCCGACGGCTCCGGGCTCGTGCACCTCGCACCCGCGTTCGGCGAGGTCGACCGCGAGGTCGCCGCCCGCGAGGGCATCGGCGTGCTCAACCCGGTCGGCCCCGACGGTGCGTTCGACGCGTCCATGCCCGCGCCCTACGCGGGCCGCTTCGTGAAGGACACCGACCACGACCTGATCGCGGCGCTGCGGGCGTCGGGCCGGCTCGAGGAGATCGAGCCGTACACCCACTCGTACCCCCACTGCTGGCGCTGCGGCACCGCACTCATCTACTGGGCCAAGCCCACGTGGTTCGCCCGCACCGCGCGCCACCGCGACGCCATGCTCCGCGAGAACGAGTAGATCGGCTGGCACCCCGAGCACATCAAGCACGGCCGCTTCGGCGACTGGCTCGAGCACAACGTCGACTGGGCGCTGTCGCGCGACCGGTTCTGGGGCACCCCGATCCCGGTGTGGCGCTGCGACGACTGCGCGCACGACGTCTGCGTGGGCTCGGTGGCCGAGCTGTCCGAGCTGGCCGGCCGCCCCCTCGACGACCTGGACCTCCACCGGCCCTACGTCGACGACGTCGTGGTGCGCTGCCCCGCCTGCGGTGGCGACGCCCACCGCGTCGAGCCGGTGCTCGACGCCTGGTTCGACTCCGGCTCGATGCCCGCGGCCCAGTTCCACCACCCGTTCGACGGTGGCGCCGCGTTCGCGGAGCGCTTCCCGGCCGACTTCATCTGCGAGGCGATCGACCAGACCCGGGGCTGGTTCTACTCCCTGCTCGCGGTCAACACGCTGGTGTTCGGCCGCTCGCCGTACCGCAACGTGGTGTGCCTCGCCCACGTGGTCGACCAGGACGGCCAGAAGATGTCGAAGTCCAAGGGCAACGTCATCGACCCCTGGACCGTGCTCGACTCCCGTGGCGCCGACGCGCTGCGCTGGTACTTCTTCTCGGCCGGCTCGCCCTGGACGCCCCGCCGGGTGAACGCCTCCGGCATCGACGAGTCGACCCGCCGGTTCCTGCTCACGCTCTGGAACACCTACTCGTTCTTCGTCACCTACGCGAACCTCGACGGCTGGGAGCCGGCCGCCACGCCGGCGGCGCCCACCCACGTGCTCGACCGGTGGATCCGCTCGCGGGTCCACTCCACCGTCGCCGAGGTCACCGACGCGCTCGAGCAGTTCGACGCGCTGCGCGGCGCGCAGGCGCTCGACTCCCTGATCGACGACCTCTCCAACTGGTACGTGCGGCGCTCGCGGTCGCGCTTCTGGAAGGCGTCCGACCCCGCCGCGCACGCCACGCTCCACGAGGCGCTCACCACCGCGGTGCTGCTCCTCGCGCCGTTCTGCCCGTTCGTCGCCGACGACATGTGGCGCAACCTCGTGCCCGGCGCCGGGTCGGTGCACCTCGCCGACTGGCCCACCGCCGACGACGCCGCGCTCGACCCCGCGCTCGAGGCCGAGATGGCCGCGGCCCGCCAGGTGGTGACGCTCGGGCGCGCGGCCCGCACCGAGGCGAAGGTGAAGGTACGCCAGCCGCTCCCCCGCTCCCTCGTGCTCTTCCCGGGCGTCGACTGGTCGCCCGAGGTGGTGCGGGAGATCGCCGACGAGCTCAACGTCAAGCGCATCGAGCCCGTCCACGACCTCGAGGGCCTCCTCGACTACACGGTCGTCCCCAACTTCCGCGCGCTCGGCCCGCGGCTCGGTCCGCTCGTGCCGAAGCTGCGCGCGGTCCTCGCGGCCGCCGACGGCGCCGCCATCCGCCGGGCCTTCGAGCGCGACGGCGAGCACCGCGTCGAGGTCGACGGCGAAGCCGTGGTGATCGGTCCCGACGACGTCGAGATCCGCGCCGCGGCCCACGAGGAGCTCGCGGTGGTCCAGGACGGACCCGTCGCGGTGGCGCTCGACACCACCATCGACGACGACCTGCGACTCGAGGGCCTCGCGCGCGAGCTGGTCCGGGCGATCAACGACCTCCGCAAGGAGCAGGGCCTCGAGCTGGTCGACCGGATCCGGGTCACCCTGCGGGCGACGGGCCTGGTGCTCGACGCGGCCGGCCGCCACGGCGAGTGGATCGCGGGCGAGGTGCTCGCGGTCGAGTGGACGGCGGTCGACGGCGCACCCACGCCGGGCGACGCCGAGCTCACCGTCGAGGGGACGGCGGTCGGGGTCGTGCTCGAGGTGGTGCGCTGACCCCGCACCGGGGTGGCGGCCGGGGTCACCGGCCGCACCGCACTCCTGGCGGCGGCCGGCCGCTACCGGCGGCGGCGGAAGAGCTTGCGGCTGCCGTCGTCCGCTTCGAGCTCGTCGTCGAAGTCGTCGCGCGGGCCGAGGGGCTCGTCGTCGCGGACGGCCTCACGCAGCGACGCGAAGAACGCGTCGTCG
Organism: Acidimicrobiia bacterium; assembly: GCA_041659105.1. Taxonomy (GTDB): domain Bacteria; phylum Actinomycetota; class Acidimicrobiia; order IMCC26256; family PALSA-555; genus CAIUKV01. The sequence continues at coordinate 23,626 of JBAZYX010000032.1, read as the reverse complement.
TCGAGGGACTCGGATGCGGCCCAGTCCTCGGGCGTGGTCGGCGCGCCGCCCCAGGTGTCGTCGGCCGGCGCGGCCTCGCCGCTCCAGCCGCCGGCGGGCTCGGGGCTCCACGCGGGCTCGGGCTCCGGCGCGGGCTCGGGCTCGGCCTCCACCACGGGGACCGCGGCGGTGGCCTCGGGCTCGACCGGACGGGCCGGTGCGACCGGAGCCGCCGGCGCGACCGGTGCGGGCGCGGGCAGCTCGGCGGCCGGCGCGACCGCGGCGGGCAGGACCATGCCCTCGCTCTGGAGGATCGGCCGCGGCGGGAACGACTCGGAGCTCGCGCTCGACGCGGTGAGGTGGAGCAGCTCGGCCTCGATCGCGCGCCGGATGCGGTCGCGGTACTCGGCGGAGAAGCGCTCGAGCGCGTCGACGTCGGACGAGAGGGCGTCGCGGCTCGCGCTGAGCTGCGCGATCTCGGTCTCGATGCGGCGCCGCTCGGTCTCGGCGATCCGCCGGGCGGTCGACTCCGCCTCGCTCACCATCGCCTGGGCCTTGGCCTCGGCTTCGCCGGTGAGCTGCTGCGCGCGCGCCTGCGCCTCGGCCACGGCTTCATCGGCCGCGCGCTGGGCGAGGATGAGCGTGCGCTGGATGACGTCGTTGTCGGGCACGGGCACGGGCACCGGCACGGGCACGGGGGCCGGGGCCGCGACCGGTGCGGGCGCGGGAGCCGGCGCGGGCGCCCGCTCCGGCTCGCGCCGCGGGGCCTGCGCGGATGCCGGGCCGGCGGCGAGCCGCTCCTGGAGGATGCGGATCTGGTGCTCGAGGTGCTCGATCGTGGCCGCGGCCCGCTCGAGCAGCTCGTCCACGTCGTCCCGGTGGTAGCCCCGGAACGATTCCCTGATCTCGATGTCGCGAAGTTCCTGCGGAGTCACGTCCATGGCGGGCCATGCTACCGACGGACCCGCGGAACCGGCATCTTCCCGTCCGGATTCGTCCGAATCAGCAGATTGCGGACCGCAGGATGAACAGCCCGAAGGTGAGCACCAGGAAGGAGACGTCGATCATGCCCACCGGCGGGATCACCCGCCGCATGGGGGCGAGGATCCACTCGGTGAGGTCGATGAGGATGCCGTTGAGCTGGGCCAGGCCGGTACCCGGCCGGACCGGGAACCACGAGAGGATCACCCGGGCGAAGACGACGACGATGAAGACCGTGATGAGCGCGCAGAGGATCTCGTTCAAGAGTCAGCCCAGGGTCAACCGTGGTACAGCCCGCGTGCCTGGAGCCGTTCCTTCTCCTCCTGGGAGACCTCGACGTTGGTGGGCGTCAGCAGGAACACCTGATCCGCCACCCGGGACATCGAACCGCCCACGGCGTAGGCCAGACCGCTCGAGAAGTCGATCAGCCGGCGCTGGAGGTCGCGCGGGACGTTCTGGAGGTTGAGGATGACGGGCTGGCCGACCTTGAGCCGGTCGCCGATCTCCTGCGCGTCGTTGAACCCGTGGGGCTCGACGATGTGCACGCGCGTCGACCCGGCCGCGCTGCGCATCACGCCGGGTGACACGGTCACCGCCGAGGGCGGCTCGTCGCGCGGGATGGTGCGGACCGTCGGCTCCTTGCCGTAGGGCTCGGGGGCCGGGCGCAGCTCGCGGATGTCGCCGGAGCGCTCGTGGACCTCGGGCGCGGGGCCACGGTCGTACGGGGTGCGGTACGGCTCGCGCCCGTACCCCGGCTGCTCCGCGGTGTCGTCGTGCTCGTCGGCGGGATACTCGGAGTACCCGTACTGGTCGTACTGGTGCTCGTCGTCGTCTTGGAGCCCCAGGTACACCATCGCCCGCTTCATGAACGATGCCACGAGGGTCAGGCTACCCCGGCGAGCCCCCGAAACCGGGTACATCCCCCGGCCCGTCCCGCGGTCCGTCCCCCGACCCATCCGCGGGGTTCGCCGGGCGCGCGCCGAGGAGCACACGGCCGAGGCGGACCATCGTCGCCCCCTCCTCCACGGCGACCTCGAAGTCCTCGCTCATCCCCATCGAGCACTCGGCGAGCCCGAGGTCGGCGGCCCGGGCGGCGAGCTCGGCGAACCACGGTCGGGGGTCGCCACCGCGGGGCGGCACGGTCATGAGTCCGACCACCCGCAGCCCGGCCCGGTCGGCCTGCCCGACCAGCGCGGCGACATCGTCGGGGTCGCAACCGGCCTTCTGGGGCTCACGGGCGAGGTTCACCTCGACGAGCACCGTCGCGCCCGGTGCGTGGCCGGCGATCCCGGGGACGAGCGCGGGCCGGTCGACCGTGTGCCAGCACGACACCAGCGGCGCGAGCGCCCTGATCTTGTTGCGCTGGAGCGGGCCGATGAAGTGCCAGGTGGGCGGCCCCCCGGCCACCTCGTGGGCCAGCTCCGGTGCCTTCGCCACCAGCTCCTGGGCCCGGTTCTCGCCGAGGTCGGTGCACCCGGCGGCGAGCAGGGCCCGGATGCGCTCGACCGGGACCGTCTTGGTCGCGGCGACGATCCGCACGGCCTCGGGCCGCCGTCCGGCCCGCAGGGCGCTGGCCGCGACCCGGGCGGTGGCGTCGGCCCAGGCGGCCGCGATCGCCGCGGCGTCGGCGTCGGGCGGGGTGGTGGGCGACGAGCCGGACGCCGTCACGGCTTCACCACCACGACCGCCTGGCGGCCGGTGACGCCGTCGCGCCGGAACGAGAAGAAGCGGTCGGGGTCGTCGGCCGTGCACAGGCCGGTGTCGTCGACGTCGGTGACGTCGCACTCGGCGAACGCGGCCCGCACGCCGGCGGCGAGGTCGAGCGCGGGGGTGCCCGCGAGCGTCCGCCCCTCGAGCGCGGGCCCGAACCGAGCCACCAGGCGGTCGAGGTCGGCCCGGCCGAACTCGTAGTGCGGGGGGCGGATGCACGGGCCGATCGCGGCCCGCACCGGCCCCCGGCCGATCGCGCGCAGCGCCGCGACCGCGGCCGGGACCACCCCGGCGAGCAGGCCGTGCCACCCCGCGTGGATCACCCCGATCGCGACCTCGTCGGCAATGGCGATCGGCGCGCAGTCGGCCGTGAGCACCGCCAGCGCGACGCCGCTCCCCGCGGTGACCGCGGCGTCGGCGTCGGGCGGGACCCAGCCGAGGTCCGGGAGTCCTCGAACCGTGAGCACCGTGGCCCCGTGGACCTGGTTGAGCCAGACCCAGCGGTGTGGGACCCCCAGCCCGTCGCCGCGCGTCAGGCGCTCCCGGTTCGCCCCCACCGCGCCCGGATCGTCGCCGACGTGGGTGGCCAGGTTGAGGGATTCGTACGGCGCGCGGGAGACCCCGCCGGTCCGCTCGGTCCAGATGACCCGGGCGGGGCCGAGCCCGCGTTCGATCAGCGCAGGAACTCGGGGACGTCGAACTCGTCGTCGCCGCCGTCGTCCCCGCCGTTGTCGTCGAAGTCGTCGTCGACGTCGAGGCCGAGCCCGGTGGACGGGCGCGCCTCGGGCCGGCGGCCGACCCGCGGGGCGTCTTTCAGGAAGGTGGCCGGCTCGCGCTTCTCGGTGGCACCGAGCGTGGTCGCGCCGCGCTCGCCCTCGAAGCGGTCGAACCCGGCCGCGATCACCGTGATCCGGACCTCGTCGCCCATGGCGTCGTCGATGACGGCACCGAAGATGATGTTGGCGTCGGGGTGCGCGGTCTCCCGCACGATCTCGGCCGCCTCGTTGACCTCGAACAGACCGAGGTCGGACGGGCCGGACACGTTGAGGAGCAGGCCCCGCGCGCCCTCGAGGCTGGCCTCGAGCAGCGGGCTCGAGATCGCGGCCCGGGCGGCGTTGACCGCACGGCTGTCGCCGGCGGCGTGGCCGATGCCCATGAGCGCCGAGCCGGCGTTCTGCATGATCATGCGGACGTCGGCGAAGTCGGTGTTGATGAGGCCGGGCGTGGTGATGAGGTCGGTGATGCCCTGGACGCCGTGGAACAGCACGTCGTCGGCCATCCGGAACGCCGACAGCATCGAGGTGCGGTCGTCGGCGACGTCGAGGAGCCGGTCGTTGGGGATGACGATGAGGGTGTCGACCTTCTCGCGCAGCGTCTGGATGCCGGCGTCGCCCTGCACCGACCGGCGGCGGCCCTCGAACCCGAACGGACGGGTCACGATGGCGATGGTGAGCGCGCCCAGCCCGCGGGCGATCTCGGCCACGATCGGCGCGCCACCGGTGCCGGTGCCGCCGCCCTCCCCCGCGGTGATGAACACCATGTCGGCGCCGCGCAGCACCTCTTCGATCTCGTCGCGGTGGTCCTCCGCGGCCTGGCGCCCGACCTCGGGGTCGGACCCCGCGCCGAGGCCACGCGTGAGCTGACGGCCGATGTCGAGCTTCACGTCGGCGTCGCTCATCAGCAGGGCCTGCGCGTCGGTGTTGACCGTCACGAACTCGCAGCCCTTGAGGCCGGATTCGATCATGCGGTTGATGGCATTGCCACCGCCGCCGCCGACGCCGACCACCTTGATGACGGCGAGGTAGTTCTGCGGCTCAGCCAGCATCACCCGTTCCCTTCGTCCCTCGCGAACGCGCTCACTCCGAACGCTTCCTGCGACGCTTCCTGCGCAAACGCATCCATCCGGGCCCTCGCGGGCCCACGTCCCTGACACCCATTGTTCACCGCAATCCCCGCCCGTGGGGGGATCCTTCGCGGATTTCACACCCGTGGCGATCGCACCCCGTGCCCACCCGGTCCGGCCCCATCACCCGCTCACCGGGGCCGAGGGAACGCTGACATCGATGTAGGTCACCGGGGTGGCCCCGAGCGACGCCAGCACGGCCGCCGCGACCCGGGCCTTGGCCCCCACCGCTCGGGGGGAGCCGTAGCGGATCTGCGGCCCCCCGACGATCTGGGCCGTCAGGGCGCCGTCGTCCAGGGTGAGCGCGACGGTGCGGGACCGCAGCTCGGACCCGAGGGCCCTGGCCGCCGCGGCCAGCGACGGCGGGTCGATCTCGCCCCCCGGCGGGGCCACGTCGGCCACGCCCCCGAGCTCGGGCACCCCCGGCGGCGGCGCGTCGGCCTTCCACAGCACCCGGCTCTCGCCGTCCACCACCAGGACGCCGGCCCCCGCCTTCGTCCAGCCGACGGGGATCCGGGGCACCACCTCGATGCGGACGGAGTGGGGCAGCGAGCGGACGATCTTCACCTCTCCGACCCAGGGCAGGTCACGCACCCGCCCCGCGACCTGCCCCGGGAGGAAGGTGACGATCGAGTCGCCGACCTCGATCCCGGCGGCCCGGCGGACCTCGGCCGCGCGCTCGGGGGTGACCCCGGCGACCTGCACCTCGTCGACGGCCAGCAGCGGCGAGACGGCGACCCCGACCCCGAGGACCACGAGCAGGGTGAGGATGCCGAGGGTCCAGAGGACCACCCGGCGGCGGCGGGACGGCCCGACCGCCACCTCCTCGCGCTCGGCCCGCCGGCGCGGCTCGCGGGCGGCACCGGATCCCCCGGATCCCCCGGATCCACCGGATCCACCGGATCCCCCGGATCCACCGGATCCACCGGATCCCCCGGACGGTCGCCGCCGGGGCGGTGCCGGGGTACGGGTGCCCGCGCTCACGGCGCGTCCTCGAATCCGACCATGACCAGCTCCGGCTGGAGCGTCACGCCGGTGGCCTCGGCCACACGGGCCCGGACGAGCCCCACCAGCCGATGCACGTCGTCGGCGCTCGCGCCCGACTCGGCCTGGATGAAGTTGGCGTGCTTCTCCGACACCACCGCGCCGCCGACCCGCAGGCCCTTGCACCCGCTCGCGTCGATGAGGCGGCCCGCGGCGTCGTCCGGCGGGTTGCGGAACACCGACCCGCCGTTCGCCCCGCCCGGCTGGTGCTCGCGCCGCCAGCGCACGACGTCGTCGATCCGCGCGGCGCAGGCCGCGGGATCGTCGGGGACCACGGCGAGCTCGGCGTCGACCACGACGTCGGTGAGCCCGATCGCCGACGTGCGGTACCCGAGGGCGAGGTCCGCGGCGGTGCGGGTGGTGACACCGCCCGCGGCGTCGAACAGGTCGCGCACCCGCGCCTCCACCAGGACGTCGCGGGTCTCGCGGCCGTGGCCGCCGGCATTCATGCGCACCGCGCCGCCGACCGACCCCGGGATGCCCACGTAGAACTCGAGCCCGGACGCGCCGGCGGCGGCCGTGCGGCGGGCGAGCACCGGGAGGGGCACGGCGCCGCCGGCCCGGACGCGGGTCGCGCCCGGGGAGACCGTCACCGTCTCGAAGTCGCCCTCGAGGACGAGCCCGACGCCGGCGAACCCGCGGGTGGCCACGATCAGGTTGGAGCCCCGGCCGACGACCAGCACGGCGGGCCGGTGCTCGGCCAGCACCGCCGAGACCGCGGCCAGGGCGGCGTCGGTGGGGACGCGCACCAGGACGGCGATCGGGCCGCCGAGGCGATACGTTCCGAGGTCGGCCGCCGGGACCCGGCGCGCCACCCCGTGGGGGACGACGGTCGCGAGCGCGCCGGCCACGGCGTCGAGCGCCGCGTCGGGGCGAGCGTGGGCCCGGCTCACCCGCGACCGGCTCCCGCGTCCGCGCCCAGCCACGCGTCGGGCACGGTGGTGAGGTCGCCGGCGCCCAGGGTCAGCACCACGTCGCCGGGGCGCGTCAGCCGGGGCACCACGTCGACCACGTCGGACCGGTGGGGCAGGTACACCACCGACGCGGCGGGATGCGCGTCGAGGACGGCGCGGACGAGCAGCCGGCCCGACACCCCCGGCCGGGGCGACTCCCCCGCCGCGTAGACGTCGGTGAGCACGAGGAGGTCGGCGTCGGTGAACGCGTCGGCGAAGTCGCGCCAGAGGCTGGCGGTGCGCGAGTACCGGTGGGGCTGGAACACCGCGACGACGCGGTCCCAGCCGCCGGCGCGCGCGGTGCGCAGCGCCGCCTGGACCTCCGACGGGAGGTGGGCGTAGTCGTCGATCAGGGTGACGCCGTCGAGCTCGCCCCGGAACTCGAAGCGGCGGGCCACCCCGCCGAACCCGGCCAGCGCCCGGGCGGTGTCGGTCCAGGGGACGCCGAGCTCGGTGGCGAGCGCCGCCGCCGCGACCGCGTTCATGGCGTTGTGCTCGCCCGGCACGGGCAACGAGAAGGACCCGAGCGGCATGCCGTCGCGGGTGAGCTCGACCTCACTGCCGTGGCGGCCGCCGGTGCACGAGACGATGCGGTAGTCCGCGTCCGGCGCGAAGCCGTAGGTGCGCGCTCCCACCCGCGCCGCGATCTCGGCGGCGTGGGGCTCGTCGGCGCACACCACCCGCGGCCCGGGCACGTGCTCGAGGAAGCGGGCGAACGCGTCCACGAGCGCCGGGAACGAGCCGTAGTGGTCGAGGTGGTCGGCCTCGACGTTGGTGACGATCGCGGCCTCGGCGGGCAGCTCGAGGAACGTGCCGTCGCTCTCGTCGGCCTCCACCACCAGCCATTCGCCGTCGTCGTACGCGGCGTTGGTGCCCACCTCGTTGACGTCGCCGCCGATGAGGAACGTCGGGCGCCAGCCCGCGCCGCGCAGCACCAACGCGAGCATCGACGACGTGGTCGTCTTGCCGTGGCTGCCCGCGACCGCGATCCCACGCCGGGTGGCCACGAGCGCGCGCAGCGCCTCGGCCCGGCGGTGCACCGGGATGCCCCGCCGGGTGGCCTCGACCACCTCGGGGTTGGTGAGCGGGATCGCGGTGGACATCACCACCGCCTCGACCGCGGGACCGATGTTCAGGGCGGCATGGCCGACCCGCGCGTCGATGCCCGCCGCGCGGAGGCGGGCCAGGGTCCGGGAGTCCTTCAGGTCGGAGCCCGACACCGTGTGCCCCATGCGGGCGAGCACCACCGCGATCGCGCTCATCCCCGCGCCGCCGATGCCGACCACGTGGACGTGGCGGGGCACCGAGAGATCGAGGATCGCCGGCTCAGCGGACACCGGCCGCCTCCTCCACCAGGTCGGCCACCCGCGCCGCAGCGTCGGGCCGGGCGAGCGTGGTCGCACCCGCGCGCATCGTTGCGAGGCGGGCGGGGTCGGCGAGCAGGGCGTCGAGCTCACGGGCGAGCCGCGGGCCGTCGCACTCGGCGTCGGGGACGAGCACCGCGGCACCGGCCTCGACGAGGGCCCGGCCGTTGGCGGTCTGGTGGTCGCTCGGGGCGCCCGGAAGTGGCACCACCACCGCGGGCGTGCCCGACACCGCGAGCTCGGCCACGGTCACGGCGCCGGCGCGGGTGACGACGACATCGACTCGTTCGTAGAGGCTCGGCATGTCGTCTTCGTACTCGACCAGCTCGTACCGGAGAGCATCGTCGCCCGCCGGCCGCTTCGACCACTCGTCCACGCACCGTTGGTAGTCGCGGGAGCCCGTCACGTGGCGGACCACCCGGTCGCCGCGGTCGCGCCAGCGCCGCGCGAGGTCGAGGGTGGCGTCGTTGACCCGCCGGGCCCCGAGGCTCCCGCCGAAGACCCCGACGCACCGGGTCCCCGGGAGCGCGGCCACCCGCGCGGCTCCGCCCCGGGCGACGATGGCGGCCCGGACCGGGTTGCCGGTGAGCGTGGCCCGGCGCAGGGCCGTCCCCGGCAGCGACACCGCGGCCTGCGCGCCGAACGCGACCGCGACCCGGTTCACCACGCCCGGGGCGGCGTTCTGCTCGTGCACCACCACCGGGATCCGCAACGCGCGGGCTGCGAGCACGCCGGGCGCGGCGGCGTAGCCGCCCACCCCGAACACGACCGCGGGCCGCAGGCGGCGCAGGATGACGACGGCGCGGCCGAGCGCGACCACGGTGTCCCACGCGGTCCGGAGGTTCTGGACCACCGCGTCGGGCCGCAGGCTCCGCCGGAACCCGCGGCCGGGCAGCAGGTCGATCGCGTAGCCCGCGCCGGGCACGGCCGTGGCCTCGAGCCCGCGGGCCGAGCCGAGGAAGCGGACCGTGTCGGAGGCGTGGCCCCGCGCCACGAGCTCGTCGGCCACGGCGAGTGCCGGGTACACGTGCCCGCCGGTACCGCCCCCCGTCACCACCACGAAGGTCGAGCCGGACTCCGGAGCCGTCATCGGCCAGGGACGTTGCGGCCGATGTTCGCCAGCACGCCGGAGGCCAGCATGGTCATCACCAGCGACGACCCGCCGAACGACACGAACGGCAGCGGGATCCCCGAGACCGGCAGCAGGCCGGTGACGCCGCCGATGTTGATCGCCGCCTGGGAGGTGACCCACACGGTGATGCCGGCGGCGACGAGCATGCCGAAGCGGTCGGGGGCCCGCAGCGCGATCGCGATGCCGAACACCGCGAAGCCCACGAACAGCGCGAGCACGAGGATGCAGCCCACGAGCCCGAGCTCCTCCCCGATGATCGAGAACACGAAGTCCGTGTGCGCGTTCGGGAGGAAGTGCCACTTCGCGCTCCCGGCACCGAGACCCACGCCGGTGACGCCTCCCGAGCCGAGCGCGATCAGCGACTGCACGATCTGGTAGCCCGCGTTCGACGCGTCGGCCGTGGGGTGCAAGAACGTGAACACACGGGCGCGGCGGTACGGCTCCGCGATCGCCATGACCGCCACCAGCCCGACTCCGGCCGCCGCGATCGCGCCGAGGTGGCGGAGGCGGATCCCACCCGCGATGAGCACCGACACGGTGATGAGCCCGAGCACGATGGTGGAGTCGAGGTCGGGCTCGACGTAGACGAGCACGGCGAGGGTGGCGAAGACCATGAGCACCGGACGGAGCACGGCGCGCCAGTCCCCCACCTCGTCGTGCCGGCGGGTGAGCAGGTCGGCCGAGAAGAGCAGCACCGCGAGCTTGGCCAGCTCGGAGGGCTGGAACCGCATCCACCCCACGCCGAGCCAGCGGCGCGAGCCCCCGACCATGATCCCCACGTTGGGCACGAGCACCACGGCACAGAGGACCGCCGCGACGACCACCATCGGGATGGCCCACTGCTGCCAGCGGCGGTAGTCGAGCTTGAAGGCGACGAAGAACGCCACCGCGCCGAGCGCGGTCCAGATGAGCTGGCGCTCGAACACGTGCCACGCCGAGCCGTAGCTCGACAACGACACCACCGACGAGGCCGACAGCACCATCACCGCGCCGATGACGTTGAGCGCGACCACCACGCCGATGAGCAGCACCACCGGGCCCGGCGACGCCGGGGCCGCGGCCTCGGTGCGGTCGGCGGCCCGGTTGCGCGGCCGCGGCACGGTGCGCGTGCGCGGGGTGCTCGGGCGACTCATCGGACCACCTCCGCGAGCCGCGCCACCTCGCGGGCGAAGTCCTCGCCCCGCTCGGCGTACGAGCCGTACCAGTCGAACGACGCGCAGGCCGGTGAGAGCAGCACCACGTCGCCCGGGTCGGCGAAGTCCCGCGCGGTCTGCACGGCGTCGGCCATGCTCACGGCGGTGACCACCGGGCGCACGCCCGTGAACGCCGCGACGACGTCGGGAGCCGCGTCACCGATCGCGACGACCGCGACCAGGTGGTCCGCACCGGTGCGCAACGGCGACAGGTCGAGGCCCTTGTTTCGGCCGCCCGCGATCAGCACCGACCGCTCGAACCCGTGGATCGCCGCGAGCGCCGCGTGCACGTTCGTGGCCTTCGAGTCGTCGACGAAGCGGACCCCGTCGACCTCCCCGACGAGCTGGACGCGGTGCGCGCCGCGCGTGAAGGTCCCCAGCGCGGCGGCGATCCCCCCGGGCGTCGCGCCGACCTCGAGGGCGAGCGCGGCCGCGGCCAGCACGTTGGCGAGGTCGTGGGGCGCGGTGGCGTCGAGCGCGTCGACAGGCACGAGGGCGCGGCCGTCGGCCGTGACCAGGGTGCGGCCGGTGGCCCCGGTGACCACCCGGAACCCGGCGGCAGCGTCGGGAACGACGGAGAACGCGATGGTGCGCCCGGGGGCCTCCCCCGCGAGCGCCGCGACCACGGGGTCGTCGGCGTTGTAGACGAGCAGGTCGTCGGGGCCCTGGGCACGGAAGACGCGGGCCTTGGCCTGCGCGTACGCGGCGAAGGTCCGGTGCCAGTCGAGGTGGTCGTCGGCGACGTTGAGCAGCGCGGCGGCGCAGGGCCCGAACGCGGCGGTCGTGAGCGCGAGCTGGAACGACGACACCTCGGCGACCACCAGCGCGTCGGCGTCCCGCGCGGCCTCGTCGAGGAGCGGTGCGCCGATGTTGCCGGCGGTGACGGCCTCGACCCCCGAGGCCGTGCACATCGCGACGGTGAGCTCGGTGACGGTGGTCTTGCCGTTGGTGCCGGTGATGGCGACGAGCCGGCGGCCCCGCTCGGCGAGTCGCTCGGCCGCGAGGTCCACCTCGGAGCGGCGCGGCACCCCGGCCCGGACCGCGGCCTGGAGGAACGGGTGCCCTTCGGGCACACCCGGGCTCGGCACCACGAGGTCGGTCTCGGCGAGGAGCGCGTCGGCCGCGGCGCCGGTGGGCGTGGCCCGCACCGGGACCGCGAGCGCCCGCGCGACCTCGAGCCGGGCCGGCGCCACGGCGTCGAGCCGGTCGTCGAACACCACGATGGAGTGGCCCTCGCGGTGCGCCCAACGCAGGACGGCGTCGCCGGTCATGCCCAGCCCCACCGCGACGACCCGCAGCGGCGGGCTCACTCGATGACCCCGGGGATGTTGATGAAGTGCGCGTAGAAGAGGCCGAGGCCGAGCGCCACGCACGCGCCCGCGAACAGCCACAGCCGCACGATCACCGTGAACTCGGGCCAGCCTCCCACCTCGAAGTGGTGGTGGATCGGCGCCATGCGCAGCACGCGCCGGCCGAACCCGCGAAACGAGATGACCTGCGCGATCACGCTCAGCGTCTCGACCACGTAGAGGCCGCCGAGGATGGGCAGCAGCAGCACCGTGCCGCCGAGCAGGGCGAGCCCGGCCATCGCGCTCCCGAGCGCGAGCGAGCCGGTGTCGCCCATGAAGACCTGGGCCGGCGCGGCGTTCCACCAGAGGAAGCCACCGCACGCGCCCGCGAGCGCCGCCGACACCACCGCGAGGTCGATCGCCGCGGCCGAGTCGATGAAGTACACCTCGGGGTGGCGGAACTGCCAGAACGCGATGACCGTGAACGCCATGAACACGAGCGTCGCCGAGCCCGCGGCGAGTCCGTCCATGCCGTCGGTGAGGTTCACGCCGTTGCTCGACCCCACCACGATGAGCACCGCGATCACGAACCAGCCGACCGTGGTGAGGTCGGTGAGGGTGGGGCGCGTGAACGAGAGGTTCGTCGAGACCCCGACCCACTCGAGCGCGAGGTACGCGAACGCTGCGGCCACCAGGAGCTGGCCCGCCGACTTCCCGCGCTTGCGCAGTCCGAGGTTCCGGCCCTTGCGCACCCCGAGGTAGTCGTCGACGAAGCCGACCGAGGCCATCCCCAGGATCAGCGCCATCATCAGCAGCCCGGTGCGGGCGAACTTCAGCTCGTCGCTGCGCACATGCGCGACCGCGTACCCGAGCACCACCCCGGCCACGATCGCGATGCCGCCCATCGTGGGCGTTCCCGCCTTGGCCGCGTGCGGGTGCGTGAACGGCCCGTCGTCGCGGATGAGCTGGCCGATGCCGCGGGCCCGCAGCGCGCGGATGAGGAACGGCGTGACGAGGATGTTGAACGCGAACGCCGTGGACGCGGCGATGAGGAGCGCGATCACCGGTCGTGCTCCCCCCGTGCGAGGGCCTCGGCGACCGACTCCAGCCCGACCGCGCGGCTCGCCTTCACGAGCACGGCGTCGCCCGGCCGGACGTGCGCGGCGATCAGCGCGTGCGCTTCGTCGCGGTCGGCCGCGGTGAGCGCCACGATCCCCGCGCGCTCCGCGTGGGCGGCCGTGACCGCGCTGTTCGGTCCGACCGCGACGAGGAGGTCGACCCCGGCAGTCGCGGCGAGCGTGCCGATCGCGGCGTGCTCCTCCTCCGCGTGCGCGCCGAGCTCGAGCATGTCCCCGAGGACCGCGACCCGCCGACCGGCCGCGGGCATGTCGCCGAGCGACCGCAACGCGGCTCGCATCGACGACGGACTCGCGTTGTAGGCGTCGTTCAGCACCACGATCCCGCCGGGCGAGGTGCTGAGGTGCATGCGCCACGCGGCGGTGGTGGCGCCGGCCAGTCCCTCGGCGACGGTCGCGGGATCGACGCCCACGACGAGCGCGACCGCCGCGCCCATCGCCGCGTTCATGGCCTGGTGCGCGCCCCGCATCGCCAGCTCGACCTCGAGCGTGCCCCACGGCGACGCGACCCTGAAGCGCGGCCGGAGGTCGGTGTCGACCACGAGCCCGTGGACCCGCACGTCGGCCCCCGCAGCGGTCCCGACCGTGAGGACCCGCGCGGCAGTGCGCGCTGCGAGCGCGGGCGTGGCCGGGTCGTCGGCGTTGAGCACCGCAGTGCCGCCGGCGGGGAGCGCGTCCACCAGCTCGCCCTTCGTCTCGAGGATCCCGTCGCGGCCGCCGAGGTGCTCGGCGTGGGCCAGGCCGACGTGGGTGACCACGCCGATCGTGGGCTCCGCGATCGCGCAGAGGTCGGCGATGTTGCCGGCGAACCGCGCCCCCATCTCCGCCACCACCACCTCGGTGCGCGAGGGCGCACCCAGGAGCGTCAGCGGCAGGCCGGCCTCGTTGTTGAACGAGCCGAAGCTCGCGTGCACGCGCCGGCCACCGGCGAGGGCGGCTGCGGTGAGGTCCTTCGTGGACGTCTTGCCCGCGCTCCCGGTGATCCCCACGACCGTGACGTCGGTCCACCGGCGGCGGACCTGCCCGGCGAGCCGCGCGAGCGCGTCGAGCGGATCGTCGACGAGGACGAGCGCGGCGTCGGCGGGGTGGTCGACCGCGCGGGCGACGAGCGCGACCCGCGCGCCGCGTGCGAACGCGTCCCCGACGAAGTCGTGACCGTCGCGTGCATCCCGCAGTGCGACGAAGCACGCGCCGGGCTCGAGCACCCGGCTGTCGATCGCGAAGGACGTGACCGCGGCGTCTGGGTTCCCGACCACCACGCCGCCGACGAGGAGCGCGAGCTCGGACGCGTTCACGACCGCGCCTCCAGCAGCTCGCGGGCCACGACCCGGTCGTCGAACGCGACGGTGACGCCCGCGGCGGTCTGCCCGGACTCGTGCCCCTTGCCGGCCACGAGCACGACGTCCCCGCCCGCCGCCCAAGTGAACGCGGCGTCGATCGCGGCACGCCGGTCGAGCTCCACCACCGGTTCGGCCCCGGCGGAACGCGCCCCGGCGGCGGCCGCGGCCGCGATCGCCGCGGGGTCCTCCGAGCGGGGGTTGTCGGACGTCACCACCACGAGGTCGGCGGCCGCCGCGGCCGCACCCATCGCCGGGCGCTTGTCGGCGTCGCGGTCGCCGCCGCAGCCGAACACGACCGCGACGCGCCGGTCGCCCGCGAGCGAGCGCGCCGCCGCGACGGCGTGCACGAGCGCGTCGGGCGTGTGCGCGTAGTCGACCAGGACGGTGAACGGCTGCCCCGCGTCGACCCGCTCGAGCCGGCCCGGCACGGCAGGAACGGCGGCCAGACCGCGGGCCACCACTGCGAGCGGCTCGCCGAGCGCGCGCGCCGTGGCTGTGGCGGCGAGCGCGTTCCAAACGTTCACGGGACCGAGGAGCGCGAGCGACGCGTCGTGGCGCTCCCCCGCCCGCCGGTCGACGAGCACGAACCGGGTGCCGTCGGCGCCGTGGCGCACGTCCTCCACGCCCAGGTCGGCGGCCGGCTCGTCGCGCGCGTACGTGACGACGTCCAGGCCCGTGGCGCGAGCCCGGCGGGCGATCTCGCGGCCGTGGTCGTCGTCGAGGTTCGTGACCGCCACGCCGCAGCGATCGGGGGTGAACAGGCTCGCCTTGGCGTCGAAGTAGGCCGCGAGCGTGCCGTGGTAGTCGAGGTGGTCCTGCGACAGGTTGGTGAAGCACGCGGCGGCGAACCACGTGCCGTCCACCCGGTGCTGCGCGAGCGCGTGCGACGAGACCTCCATCGCGACCGTCCGCACCCCCTCGTCGCGCATCGTCGCGAGCAGCGCCTGGAGGTCGGTGGCCTCGGGCGTCGTGAAGCCGATCGGCACGACGCGGTCGCCCACCCGCGCGCCCGTGGTCCCGATCAGGCCGGCCCGTTCGCCCGCGGCCGCCGCGATCGCGTGGAGGAGATAGGTGGTGGTGGTCTTGCCGTTGGTGCCCGTGACGCCGATGCAGCGCAGCGCGAGGGACGGATCGCCCTCGATCCGAGCCGCCACCGGGCCGAGCACGCGGCGCACGTCGGGGACCTGGGCCTCCACCACCCCGAGGCCGAGCGGCCGCTCGACGAGGAGCGCGACCGCGCCCGCCGCGACGGCGGCCGGAGCGTGGGCGTGCCCGTCGGTGTGAGCCCCGGGCATGCAGGCGAAGCAGGCGCCGGGCCGCACCCGGCGGCTGTCGTATTCGAGAGCACGGACGTCGACGGCGGCGTCACCCTCGAGCCGGAGCGGGGTGATCCCGTCGAGGAGGTCGAGGAGCAGCACGCGCGCCAGGCCTTCCATCACGGCAGGGGGTTCAGGCTACCGGCCGCCCCCGGGACCCGCTCCACCGCGAGGGCGTGCTGCATGATCTGGGAGAACACCGGGGCCGCCACCGTGCCGCCGAAGAACTGCTTGCCGGGCTCGTCGAGCACCACGATCGCGGCGAGGCGGGGGTTGTCCACCGGGGCGAAGCCCACGAACGACGCCACGTACCGGTAGGGAGGCTTGTCGTACGGGGGCTTGCGGGCGGTCCCGGTCTTGCCGCCCACGGTGTAGCCGGGGACCGCGGCCTTCGTGCCGGTGCCGCCCTCGACCACGGCGGCCAGCATCTCGCGCATCGTCTTGGCGGTCGCGGGCGACACGACCTGGCGGGTCGTGCCGAGGGGCAGGTCGAGCCGCTTGCCCGCGGCGTCGATCGTGGCGGCGACGAGCCGGGGCTGGCGGGCCACCCCGTTGTTCGCCAGCGTCACGTACACGTCGAGCATCTGGAGCGCGGTCACCGCGAGGCCGTTGCCGACCGGCATCGAGGCGAGGCTGGTGTCGTTGTACTGGCTCAGCGGCAGGAGGATGCCGGGCGCCTCCCCCGGGAAGTCGAGCCCGGTGGTGCGGCCGAAGCCGAAGTTGCGCAGCGCGGCGTCGAGGCGCGCGTTCCCGAGCTGGCGGGCGACGAGGATCGTGCCCACGTTCGACGACTCGCGGATGATGTCGGCGACGGTGAGGACGGGGCCGTGCGCGTCGACGTCCTCGAACTTCTGCCCGTCGACCTTGATCGCCTGCGGCACCGCGATCTCCGTCTCGGGCGTGACGATGCCGGCCTCGATCGCGGACGCGATCGTGACCACCTTGTTGGTCGAGCCGGGCTCGAACACGTCGGTCACCGGGCGGTTGCGCTGCGTGGACGGGGCGGGGACCGCGGGCGAGTCGGCGGTCTCGCCGTCGACCGTGGCCATCGCGAGGATGTCGCCGGTCTTGACGTCCATCACGATCGCCATGCCGCCCTTGGCGTCGATCGCGTTCACCTGGTCGACGAGGGCGCGCTCGGTCTCGTACTGGATCGACCGGTCGAGGGTGAGCACGAGGTCCACGCCGCGATGGGCCTCCTGCACCGTGTGCTCGGTGCCGGGGAGGTCGGTGCCGGTCGGGTCACGCTCGACCGAGACGCGGCCCGGTCGGCCCGCGAGCGTGCCCTCGAGCGCGTCCTCGAGCCCGCTCAGTCCGTCGTTGTCGAGGCCGACGAAGCCCAGCACCGGCGCGGCGAGCTCCCCTGCCGGGTAGTACCGCTTCGACTCGGGCGCGAAGCCGACGCCCACGAGGTCGAGCTTCTTCACCGCGGCGGCGACGTCGGGCTCCACCTTGCGGGCGACGTACGCGAACGACGAGTTCGGCTGCGAGAGGCGCACGCGCAGCTCCACCTCGTCGACCCCGACGAGCGGCGCGAGCAGCGCGGCGTACTCGGCGGGGTGCTCGACCACCCGCGGGTCGGCCCAGATCGTCTGGCGGTCGAGGGAGAGCGCGAGGTCGTAGCCGTTGCGGTCGAAGATGCCGCCGCGCTCGGCGGCGAGGGCGACGCTCTTCTGGCGCTGGTCGCGCCCGAGCGCGGCGAAGTACCCGCGGCTGCGGGTCTGCACGTCGGCGACCCGCGCCCCGAGCACGGTGAACACCACGGCCACGAGGGCGAGGATCCCGATCAGGCGACGGCGGGTCGAGCCCGGGCTCGGCCGCCACCGCGGCGCCGCCCAGGTGGCCGCGTGCGGGGCCCGCGCGGTGACGGGCCGGTGTGCGCGCGGCGAGGCCGCCGGACGAGCCGGCGGCCGACGGGGCGCCCGAGACCCGGCCGGCGCAGCCGGGCGAGTCGGCGGGAGACCCGACGGGCGTCTCGCCGACGAGCCGCTCAGGTCACGGGGACGAGTCGAGATGGCGCTTCACCTCCGCCCAGTCCGTGAGCGTGTCCGACGCAGCGCCGCGCCGGGGCACCTCGCCCGTCATCGAGACCGCCACCGGAGCCACCGCGGGGGGTGTGAGGCCCATCTCCGCGGCCCGCCCGGTGATGCGGGCAGGGGAGCTCAGCCGACCGTTCTCGAGCCGGGCGGCCTCGTAGCGGGATTCCGCGACCGCGGTGCGGGTGCGGAGCTGCTCGAGCCGGACCTGGGTCTGGGCGAGCACCGCGTGGAAGCCGGCGATGGTCATGACGATGGTCGCGGCAGCGAGCACCGCGACGGCGACGCGGACGCGACTGCGCCGGCGCCGCGGGGCGGGGCGCGGGACGACCCGGCGGGTCCGCGCGGGCGCGGGTGCACGGCGCGCGGGCTGGGTGCGCCGGGTGGGCGCGGGTGCCGGTGTGGATCGGGGCCGCGTGGGGGTCGCGGTCCGGCCGCGGGCGGGCGCGGCGGTCCGGGTACGGGCGGGCGCGGGAGTGCGCGTCCGCGTCCGCGCCGGGGCCGCGGCCGAGGTGCCGTTGCGCACGGTCGGCCGGGGTCGGGTCCGCGGCGACGCGACCGCGTCGCTCACCGGCAGGGCAGGTCGGCGACGGGGGGCGGGTGCGGACGGGGCGACGGGTCCGGACGAGCGGCGGCGCGTGGGCGCGGCCGTCGTCGGGCTCATGACGCCGTGCGTGCGAGCTTCTCCGCGGCGCGCAGGCGGGCGCTGCGGGCACGCGGGTTCACCTCGACCTCGGCGTCCGTCGGACGCATGGCGCGCCGGGTGAGCACGCGCACCATCGGCGAGCGGGGCGTCGGCTCCGCCGGCATCCCGGGCACGACGGCCTCGGTCGTGGCCGACCACTCGCGGAAACGCTCCTTGACGATGCGGTCCTCGAGCGAGTGGTAGGCGAGCACCAGGACGCGGCCCTCCGGCGCGAGCAGGTGCACCGACTCGTCGAGACCGTCGGCCAGGCTCGGCAGCTCGCGGTTGACCTCCATGCGGATCGCCTGGAACGTGCGCTTGGCGGGGTGCGGGCCCTTGCGCCGAGCCGGCGCGGGGATCGCCTCGGTGATCGCGTCCACGAGCTCACCGGTGGTGAGGATCGGGCGCGCGGCCACGATGCTCGCGGCGATCCGGCGCGAGAAGCGCTCCTCGCCGTACTCGAAGATGATGGCGGCGAGCGCGTCCACGTCGTAGTCGTTCACCACCATCGCGGCGGTGAGCTCCTGACGCGTGTCCATGCGCATGTCGAGCGGCGCATCGGCCATGTACGAGAACCCGCGCGACGCGCGGTCCAGCTGCGGGCTGCTCACACCCAGATCGAACAGCACTCCCATGACGTTCCCCTCGCCTTCGTTCGCCACGATCGTGGCGATGTCGTCGAATCCGCCCCGCACCACTCGAGCGCGGTTCCCAAAGATCTCCAGACGCTCCCGGGCCGCCGCCACGGCATCGCCGTCCCGGTCGATGCCGAGCAGGCGAAGGTCGGTCCGGGCGGTGAGGAGCAGGTGGGCGTGCCCCCCTCCTCCGACCGTCGCGTCCACGACCAGTCCGGTCGGCACCGGGGTCAGGAGCTCGATCACCTCCCGGGCCATCACCGGTTGGTGCTCGAAAGCCATCTCCTGCTCCTGATGCCGAATTGCCGTGCCGTGTTGCCTGGTGCGCCCGCTGCTCGTTGTGTTCCCCCTGAGCAGCGGACCGCTGCGAACCGGACTCCAGCCCCCCGGACAAGCAAGTGCCGTTCGGTTGTCTCTCCGAATCGACTCGGTGGAAGCGGGCGGAGTGGGGGCTTCACCGCGTCATCCGGGGGGCTGGGGTCAGGTCCGCAGCGTGGTCGTGTCGTCTCCTCGTGCTGCCTCCTCGTGTCCGGTCTCGTCTCGCCTAGATCCCGAAGCCGCTCGACCCGGCCTCGTGGAGCGAGGACCGGCCGGCGACCTTGCGGTCCTGCCAGCGACCGGTGTCCCAGACCTCGATCCGGGTCAGGGCACCGGTGACCGTCACGTCCTTGTCGAGGCCCGCGTAGTCCCGCAGCGCCTGCGGGATCGCGACCCGGCCCTGGCGGTCCGGGGTGACCTCACGGGCGTCGGCGAAGAAGGCGCGCGCGGCGTCGAGCTCGTGCTCGCCCGCTCGCAGCTTCTCCAGGATCTCCGTCGACACCCGCTCGAACTCCTCTTTCGTGTACACGGCCAGGCACCCGCCCGGGAATGCACCGATCACCGCACCCTCGGCGAGGGACGGGCGGAACTCGGCCGGGAGGATCACCCGGCCCTTCGCGTCCAGGGAGTGCTGGAACTCCCCCAGGAACATCTGCTTCCGCTTCCCCTCGTCCGGGTGCACCCGGAGAACCCCGCCGGCTCCCCTATCCACCACTTGGCGCCACTTTATGGTCCAGACGCGCCACAGTCAACCCCCCAATCCCCACTCGCCCCCCACCGGACGACCACCGCCCCACCCGTCTCGCCCGGGCAACCGCCACCCGGGCGGGCGTCCGGGCACGGGCCGGGAGCCCGTTGTGGGCGGGCGCGCCCCGGGCTACGGTCCCGCCGGGACGCCCGCGCCCGGAGGCGCTCGTCCCCCACGGCGCGGCCGATGCCGATCCCCCGACCGAAAGGCACGCCATGGCGCACCACTTCCGGGTCGCGCTCTACGACCTCACCTCGGGCACCGCGAGGTGGGCGTCCTCGACGACGGCGGCATCCTCTCCTTCAGCGTCTGGGAGACCGCCGACGAGGCCCACACGGCGGTCGCCCTCGCTGCCGACTGGGTGAAGGAGAACCTCGCGAGCCGGTTCAAGCTCCGCGAGGAGCACACCGGCGACGTCGCCTGGGACGAGGAGCTCTAGCTCTCGAGCGCGTCAGGCGGACAGCGCGGCGGCGGGGAGGTACGGCTCCCACGCGGGGTCGACCGACCCGGCCGTCGCCACCAGCCACAGGCTGGAGTGTGGTGCCCGGGGTGGGCGCCGGAGGTGGAACCCGGCCTCCCCGGGGAGCCGGTCCTCCTTGCGGGAGTTGCAGGCCCGGCACGAGGCCACCACGTTCTCCCAGGAGTGCGGGCCGCCGCGCGAGCGGGGAACCACGTGGTCGATGTTCTCGGCCGCGCGGTTGCAGTACTGGCAGCGGTGCCCGTCGCGCGCGAACACGGCCCGGCGGGACAGGGGCACCCGGTTGCGGTGCGGCACCCGGACGAAGTGGACGAGCCGGATCACCGACGGCACCGGGAAGGTCGTCCGCTCGGAGTGCAGCTCGCTGCCGTTGCGCGCGACCACCTCGGCCTTGTCCTTCAGGACCAGCACGACGGCCCGCCGGATGGACACGACGCAGAGCGGCTCGAAGCTGGCGTTCAGAAGCAGCGTTCGGTGCACTCCGTCCTCCGCGTCGCGGGTGCCCGGAGTCTACCGACGCGACCGCGTGCGGCGGCGGCGAATCGCGCGGTCCTGCGCCCGGCACCACTCGAGGTACACGACGAGATCCGCCGCTTCCGGGGTGTGGCCACCCGTGCCGTACTGGGTCTCCATCCGGAACGCGAGGTAGTCGGGGTCGGGCAGGGGCAGGAACGGTGGACGCCGCCACCACCGGCGGCGGGCGAGCCGGCCCGCCTGGCGCACCGCGGTCGGCCAGAGCCGGGGCCGCGCCACCACCGCGCGCGCCGCCTGTCCCGTGAATCCGGCCATCGCGCGAGCACGCTAGGCGCGCCCCGGCACCACCGGGAGGCGCTGGTACCGTTCCCGGACCGTCGGCTCCGGGAGGGTTCCGTGGTGCAATCGGCCGCCGCGCCCCGCCGCGACGTGGTCGCTCCGGTCTTTCAGGCACTGCTGCGCAACGTGGAGCGCGTGATCCAGGGCAAGTCCGACCAGGTCCGCCTCGCCCTGTTGTGCCTGCTCGCCGAGGGTCACCTCCTCATCGAGGACGTGCCCGGCGTGGGCAAGACCTCGCTCGCCAAGGCGATCTCCCGCTCCATCTCGGGCACGTGGCACCGCATCCAGTTCACGCCCGACCTCCTGCCCTCGGACGTGCTCGGCGTGTCGGTGTGGAACCGGGCCACCGCCACCTTCGAGTTCCGGCCCGGTGGCGTGTTCGCCAACGTCGTGCTGGCCGACGAGATCAACCGCGCCTCCCCGAAGACGCAGTCGGCGCTGCTCGAGGCGATGGAGGAGCGCCAGGTCACGGTCGACGCGCACTCCTACGCGCTCCCCCGCCCGTTCGTCGTGATCGCGACCCAGAACCCGGTCGAGCTCGAGGGCACCTACCCGCTGCCCGAAGCCCAGCTCGACCGCTTCCTCATGCGGATCCCGATGGGCTACCCCGACCGCCGGGCCGAGATCGCGATCCTCGAGACCCAGGGAGCCGGGCAGCGCCGGGCCGAGGACCTCGACCCCGTGACCACCTCCGAGCAGGTCTCCGCCGCGGCCGCCGCGATCGCGAGCGTGCACGTGGCTCCCGCACTCGCGGAGTACATCGTCGACCTCGTCGGCGCCACCCGCACGCGCTCCGACCTGCTCCTCGGCGTCAGCCCGCGCGGCGCGCTCGCCCTGCAGCGGGCGGCCCGCGCCCTCGCGGCGAGCGAGGGCCGCGAGTACACGATCCCCGACGACGTCCGCTGGCTCGCGCCCGCGGTGCTCGAGCACCGCCTGATCCTCAGCCCCGACGCCGAGCTGCACGGCGTGACCCAGGGCGACATCGTGCGCGACGTGCTGACCCGAGTCCCGGTGCCCCGGGCCGGCGCGTGACGAACCGCTCGTTCGGGCTCACCCGGCGGGGATGGACCGTCGCCGGGGCTGCGGTCGGCCTGCTCCTGGGCGGACGCGTCCTCGGCGCCGACGAGCTCAGCGTGCTCGGGCTGGCCGTGTTCGGGATCCTCGCCGGCGCGACGGCCTGGGTCGCGCTCACCCGCACCGCGATCACCGTCACGCGCCGGCTCGAGCCGCCGCGGCTGCACGTCGGTGACGCCGGGCGGGTCGACCTCGCGGTGGAGGCGTCCCGGCCCACTCCCCTCGTCGACCTGACCGAGCCGATCGACCGCGACCGGCTGCGGGCCCGGTTCCTCCTCGCGCCGCTGCGGCCGGGCACCCGCGCCGGGCCGGCGTACCGCGTCCCCACCGACCGGCGCGGTCCGCTCACCCTGGGGCCCACCACCACGGTGCGCACCGACCCGCTCGGCCTGGCCCGGCGCCGGCGCGCCGTCGCCCCCGCGGAGACCGTGCTCGTGCGCCCCCGCGTGCTCCCGATCGCCGCGCCCGGCCTCGGCGCGGGCCGGCGGTTGGCCGCCGACGACACCGACGCGCCCCGCGCCCCGAGTGCGGACGCCGGCGGCGAGTTCCTCGCGGTCCGCCCCTACGAGGTGGGCGACGACCCCCGGCGCGTGCACTGGCGGTCGAGTGCACGCACCGGCGAGCTCATGGTGCGCCAGTTCGTGGCCCCGCGCCGCGGCCACACCGTCGTCGTCCTCGACACCCGCGCGATCGCACCCGCGCCCGCCGGCGCCGACGACGGGATCGCCGACGACGACCGCACCGCCACGTCACCGGCGTTCGAGCGGGCGGTCGAGGCCACCGCGTCGATCGTGTCCGCGCTGCTGCGGGCCCGTCGCCCGGTCGAGTGCATCACCACCAGCGGCGCCGTGATCGCGCGCACCGGCGGTGACCCGCAACGCACCCTCGACCGGCTCGCGACCGTGATGATGGACGAGCCCGACCTCCTCGACGCCGTCGCCCGGGCGCGCCGGCACCAACCCCCCGAGCTGGTGGTGCTCGTCACCGCGCGGATGGACGAGCGCGTCCACGCCGCGCGCCGCCTGCTCGCGCGCCGCTCCCCCGCGCTCCTCGTGGTCACCGGCGGCGCCGAGCCCGACGCCCGGACCGGTGGTCCGGTCGTCGACGCGCGCACCGTCGCGTTCGCCGACGCGTGGCGGGCCGCCCATCCCACCCACCGTTCCCGCGCTGCAGCGCGGTCCTCCCTGCGCAACCCACCGTGGAACTCCGCCGCACCGTCGCGCCGGCCGTCGCCCTCGCCGCGCTGAGCGCCGCGGTCGCAGGCGGCTTCACCCGCCTGGTGACCGGCGGCGACTGGCTCGCGCTGGTGCTGGGCGCCGCGGTGCTCCCGCACGCGATCGGCATCGCGACCCGGCGTCGGTCCGCGCTCCTCCAGCTCGGAGCCTGGGCCGCCGGGCTCCTCGCCTACCTCACGTGGGCCGTCGTCCCGGCGTCGACCCGGTTCGGCCTGCCGACCGGGTCGACGATCCACGAGATCGGCCGGCGGCTCGAGGCGGGGC
>JBAZYX010000031.1:0-32439 GCA_041659105.1 Acidimicrobiia bacterium | reverse complement strand
GGGAGAGCGAGAGGCTCGCCCGGCGACGACGAGACGTCCGCCTCGTCGCGAGCCGGGGCCCGAGCGGCCCGGCGCCGAAGGCGCCAAGAGCGGAGAGCTAGAGGAGCAGGGTGGCGGCGTTGCGGTCGGGCTGGCCGGGGTCGTTGGCCAGGCGGTACTGCACCACCTGCTCGACCGACACCATCGCGATCCGGTGCTCGGTCGCGAACCTCTCGAGGTGGGGGAGCCGGGCGGGCGAGCCGTCGTCGTGGAGCACCTCGCAGATCACCGCGACCGGCGGGAGGCCGGCCATGCGCGCGAGGTCGACCGCGGTCTCGGTGTGGCCCCGGCGGTCGAGCACGCCCCCGGAGCGGGCCCGCAGCGGGAACACGTGCCCCGGGCGCTTGAACTCCCCGGGCACGGCGTCGGCCGCGACCACCCGGCGGATCGTGTGGGCGCGGTCGCCCGCGCCGATCCCGGAGCCGGCGTCGACGTGGTCGATCGACACCGTGAACGCGGTGTCGCAGCCCGCCTCCTCCGGCGGCACCATCGG
This sequence comes from Acidimicrobiia bacterium, assembly GCA_041659105.1. GTDB lineage: Bacteria > Actinomycetota > Acidimicrobiia > IMCC26256 > PALSA-555 > CAIUKV01. The sequence goes on along the minus strand of JBAZYX010000031.1, from coordinate 31,907 downwards.
GCCGAGCTTCAGGCCCTCGAGCACCTCGGGCGCGGCGGGCATGCACACCAGGCCCCGGGCCCAGCGCAGCATGAAGTTCACCGCCTCGGGCGTGACCCAGCTCGCGGCCATCGTGAGGTCGCCCTCGTTCTCACGGTCCTCGTCGTCGACCACGAGGACCATCTCGCCACGGCGGATCCGCCGCAGTGCATCTTCGATCGGGGCAACACTCATCGGTACCAGAGCTCCTGCAATGCCGGTCGGGTTCTAGTTCGTCGGGAGCGTCACGACCATGCGGCAGCCGTGGGGCTCTCGGGGTTCGGGGTGGATCTCGCCTCCGTGGAGGTCGACGATCCACCGGGCGATGGCCAGTCCGAGGCCGGCGCCGCCATCCTGGGCGGCGCGGGCGGCGTCGGCCCGGTAGAAGCGATCGAAGACCCGGGCCCGCTCGTCGTCGGGGATGCCGGGGCCTTCGTCGATGACCTCGATGACCACGCCGGTTGCCGAGCGGCGGGCCCGCACGTCGACCTGGCCGCCGCTGGGCGTGTAGCGCACGGCGTTCTCGAGCAGGTTGGCCACCACCTGGTGGACGCGCTCGGGATCGCCGTCGGCGGTGAGGTCGGCGGGCTCGACCTCGACGGCCACGGTCACGGGCACGCCCTGGAGCTGCTGCTCGCGCACCGCGTGGGAGAGGAGGGGCTCCACCCGGAACTCCGAGCGGTCGAGCGGCACGGCGCCGGACTCGAGGCGGGAGAGGTCGAGGAGCTGCTTGACCAGCCGGCCGAGGCGCTCGACCTGGGCGAGCATCACCCGGAACGTCGCGGGATCGGGCTCGGACACGCCGTCGACGAGGTTCTCGAGCTGCACCTGGAGCGCGGTGATCGGTGTGCGCAGCTCGTGGGAGACGTTGGCCACGAGGTCGCGCCGGTGTCGATCCGTCTCGGCGAGCTCGGCGGCCATCTCGTTGAAGGCGCGGGCGAGTGCGCCCACTTCGTCGCGCGACGTGGCGGTGACCCGCTGGGAGTAGTCGCCGCGGGTCATCGCGTCGGCCGCGGCCGCCATCTCGCGCAGCGGCGACGTCATGCCCCGGGACAGGAACCACACCAGGCCCATGGCCACCATCGCGGCGAGCACGCCCGAGACCGACGGCCACACGCCGAGCTTGATGCCGATCCAGAACACGAAGACGGTCACGCCCACCGCCGCGGCGATGACGAACGCGAGCTTCAGCTTGATCGACGGCACGGGGTTGAGCGGCCGGTGGAGGTCGAGGTCGCGCACGTGGACGTCGCCGACGTGCAGCTCGCCGATGTGCGCCTTCACCTCACGGACGTGGGGGCGCTTCACGCCACGCTCCCCGCCGGCGTCCGGCCCGCGGGCGCGAGGTCGTTGGCGGCGTACCCCACGCCGTGCACGGTGCGCACGACGGCGGCGCCGAGCTTCTGGCGCAGCGCGCGCACGTGGGAGTCGACGGTGCGGGCGCCCGAGCCGTCGCGGTAGCCCCACACCTCGGCGAGGAGCTGGTCGCGGGTGAACACCTGGCCGGGTCGCCGCGCGAGGTACGCGAGCAGGTCGAACTCGGTGGGGGTGAGGTGGACCTCCTCGTCGCCCCGGGTGACCCGTCGGGACGCGAGATCGATGCGGGTGGCGCCGTCGGCGAGGTGGAGGACGTCGGCGGTCGTGCCGTTGCGCTCGGCTCGCCGGATCAGCGCCCGGACCCGGGCCACGAGCTCGCGGCCGCTGAACGGCTTCGTGAGGTAGTCGTCGGCGCCGACCGCGAGCCCGACGACGAGGTCGTCCTCGGTGTCGCGCGCGGTGAGCATGAGCACGGGGACCGGACGGTCGCGCTGGATGCGCCGGCACACCTCGAGCCCGTCGAGGCCGGGGAGCATGAGGTCGAGCACCACCAGATCGGGGGAGGTGCGGGCACAGGCCTCGACCCCGCCCGGACCGTCGGTGGCGACCTCCACGGCGAACCCCTCGCTACGGAGTCGAGCGGCCACCGCCTGGGCGATGGTCGTCTCGTCCTCGATCACGAGGACGGTGCGGGGAGTCAGGGAGCCGGACACCGGGGTCCATGCTACGGATCGCCTGTGCAGGAGTCCCGCCGGAGGTGTGGAGATTCGGTGCAGGGCCGCCCCCATCAGGCGGGGAGGGGGACCGCGGCCGCCTCGTCGAGCACCAGGTGGGCGGTGGAGCCGGCGTCGGGGATCGCGGAGCCCCGGACGGCGACGTCGAGCACCTCCTGGGTGGAGGCGGTGCGGACCCGGACCCGGAAGTGGTCCCGGCGGAAGGTCCGGTCCACCACCGTCACCGGCACTCCGGCCGAGGCGAGGGTCAGGCCCTCGGGGCGGACGGCGACGAGCGGGCCGAACGCCGCGGTCACGTTGTAGCCGAGGAACTCGGCGACGAACGGGGTGGCGGGGTGCTGCCACACCGTGGCCGCGTCGGCGTCCTGCTCGACCCGGCCGGCCCGCACGACCACGACACGGTCGGCGAGCGCGAAGGCCTCCTCGTGGTCGTGGGTCACGAGCAGCACCGCCCGGTCCCGACGGCCGAAGATCGCCCGCAGCTCGTCGACGAGGTGCTCGCGCAGGGCGCGGTCGAGCGCGCCGAGCGGCTCGTCGAGCATGAGCAGGCGGGGGTCGGGCGCGAGGGCCCGGGCCAGGGCCACGCGCTGCTGCTCGCCGCCGGACAGCGCCCGGACGGCGCGGTCCTCGGTGCCGGGCAGCCCCACGAGCGTGAGCAGGTCGGCGGTCCGGGCCCGGGCGGCGTCGGATGCCACGCCCTGCATCCGGAGGCCGAACGCGACGTTGCCGCCGACGTCGCGGTGGGGGAACAGCGCGTGGTCCTGGAACATCAGCCCGAACCGGCGCCGGTGCGGTGGGGTGTCGCGCAGGTCGACGCCGTCCCAGGCGACCGTCCCCGCTGCGGGCGGCTCGAGCCCGGCGATCGCGCGCAGCAAGGTGCTCTTGCCGCTGCCGCTCGGACCGAGGACGCACACCACCTCGCCGTCGCCGACGCGCAGGTCGAGGCCGTCGACCGCCGGCGCGGCGTCGGCCCTGTCCTCGTAGCGGACGACCAGGTCCTGGACCTCGAGCATCAGAACTCCCCGAGTCGGCCGGCCCGCATCCGGTCGCCCGCGAGCATCGCCGCCGCGACGAGCAGCATGAGGATGCAGCTCGCCGCCATCGCCGCGCCGAAGCTCACGTCGCCCGGCTGACCGAGGAGGCGGTACACGACGATCGGCAACGTGGGCGCGTCCGGTCGCACCACGAAGGTCGTCGCGCCGAACTCGCCCAGCGAGATCGCGAACGCGAACGCCCCAGCCACGAACAGCGCGCGGGCCGCGATCGGGAGGTCGACGGCGCGGCGCACGCGTGCCGGCGACGCGCCGAGCATGGTGGCGGCGTCGCGCATCCTCGGGTCGATCGCCCGGAGCACCGGTGCGGTGAGCAGCACGACGAACGGCATCGCGACGAGGGCCTGGGCCAGCGGGACCAGCCACTGCGACCCCCGCAGGTCGAGCGGCGGCTCGTCGAGCGCGATCAGGAAGCCGAACCCGAGCGTGACCGCGGAGATGCCGAGCGGGAGCGCGAGGGCGCCCTCGAGCCAGCGCGACTTCGTGCGGACCCCGGCCCAGGCCGCGAGCCCGCCGACGACCACTGCGATGACGGTCGCGACCACTGCGAAGCGCAGCGAGTTGCCCACGGCGTCGAGCGGCGCGACGAAGAGCGTGCTGCCGGCGCGCACCTCGCCGAGCGCGCGGTAGTAGCCGAAGCCGAAGCCGGACGGCGGGGTGAGCGAGCGCACCACGAGCACCGCCAGCGGGAGGGCGAGGAGCGCGGCCATCACCGCGAGGTTCGTGGCCAGGAGGACGCGGTCGGCCGCGCTGCGGGGCCGGTGCTCCACCTCGCGTGCGGCCCGCAGCCGGCGGGGGACCGACGCCCCGCGCTCGAACCGCCCCACCAGCCAGAGCAGCACGACCACCGCGACCAGCTGCACGATCGACAGCGCGGCGGCGAGCGGCAGGTCGAGGAAGCGGGTGGTCTGCCGGTAGATCTCGGTCTCGATCGTGGACCGGGTCGGTCCGCCGAGGAAGAGGATCACGCCGAAGGACGTGAAGCAGAAGAGGAAGGTGATCGTGGCCGCGGCCACGATCCCGGGCCGGAGCGCCCGAAGCGTGACCTCGCGGAGGACGCGCATCCGGCTCGCGCCGAGCATGCGGGCGGCTTCCTCCTCGTGGGGGTCGAGGTGGCGCCACAGCTCGCCGACCACCCGGACCACCACCGCGTAGTTGAAGAACACGTGCGCGAGGAGGATCGCCCCGAGCGAGCGGGGTACGCCGAGCGCGAGGAACGCGCTCGCCACCAGCACGGTGGGCATCACGAACGGGATGGTCACGAGCGCCCGGATCAGGCTGCGTCCGGGGAAGCGCAGGCGCGCGAGGACGTAGGCGCCCGGCAGCGCGAGCGCGAGCGTGAGCACCGTCGAGAGCGCGGCCTGCCACACCGTGAACCACACCACGCCGCGCTGGCTCGGGTCGGTGAAGACGCGGCGCAGCGGGTCGAGGTCGAGCGCGCCGTCGGGCGCGAGGCCGCGCCCGAGGATGCTCGCCACCGGGTAGGCGAAGAACACCGCGATGAACGCGCAGGGGACCGCGATGGCGACGGCCGTCGCGGCGCGGCTCCCGCGGGTTCCGGTGCGCGCCCGCGTCACCGCAGCACGATGCCGGTCCACTCGCGGATCCACCCGTCGCGCTCCTCCCCGATGCGGGTCGGGGTCATCTCGTAGGGCTGCTCGGCCGCGTCCGCGTTCTGCGTGAACACCTTGGGCAGCGCCGTGCCCTCGACCGCGGGGTACACGAACATCTGCAGCGGTACGTCGCGCTGGAACTGCTCGGAGAGCATGAAGTCGACGAGCTCGCGGGCCGCGGCCCGGTGCTCGGTGCCCTTCAGGATCCCGGCGAACTCGACCTGGCGGAAGCACGACTGCGTCATCGTCCCGATGGGCGAGGTGGTGATCGGCGGGTCGGCGAAGACCACTGCGGCGGCGGGGCTCGACGCGTACGACACCACCAGCGGCCGCTTGCCGCCCTGGCCGCCACCACTGAACGAGTCGTAATACGCCTGCTCCCAGCCGTCGACCACCTGCACGTCGTTGTCGACCAGCTGCTGCCAGTACTGCTGCCAGCCCTTCTGCCCGAACTCCTGGATGGTCGCGAGCACGAAGGCGAGGCCCGGCGACGACGTGGACGGGTCCTCCACCACGAGGGCGCCCTTGTACGCGGGCTTCGTGAGGTCCTTCAGTGCGCGGGGCACCTTGACCTTGTGGTCCGCGAACCACTCCTTGTCGTAGTTGATGCACACGTCGCCGTAGTCGACGGGGGTGACGCGGTCCTTCGGGTCGAGCTGGAGCGCGGCCGGAACGCCGTCGAGCCCGGTGGAGCGGTACTGCTCGAAGATCCCCTCGTCGAGCGCGCGGGAGAGGAACGTGTTGTCCACGCCGAAGAGCACGTCGCCGAGCGGGTTGTCCTTCGTGAGGATCGCCTGGTTGACCACCTGCCCGGCGTCGCCGACCTGGAGGATCTTCACGGTGATCCCGGTGCGCTTCGTGAACGCGGCGAGCACGTCCTCGCTCACCGCGAACGAGTCGTGCGTCACGAGGGTGACCGTCTGGGGCTTCGGGTTCGCCTGCGCGCCGGCACCGGAGGGGGCGGCGACGATCGCGCTCGCGAACGCGACCAGGGTGATGGGCAGGACGGGGAGGCGGCGCATGTCAGATCTCCTCGAGTGCGTGGGGTTGGACGGCGAGCAGGACGCCGTCGGCGAGCGACACCGTCGCCGTGCCGCCGAGCAGCTCGTTCGAGATGCCGCGGGTGGAGCCCGGCAGCAGGTCCTCGCCGTGGAGGGGGAAGCGGAGCCCGGTGGTGCGCACGCCGTGGGCGGGGCCGCCCACCGCGAGCAGCGAGCACAGGTCGCCGGCGCGACCGTGCAGGGTGGTCTGGGTGCGCACGACCGTGATGCGGGCGGTGCCGACGAGCGCGTCGAGGTCCAGATCGGCGAACTCCACCGCGGCGAGCACGAGCGCGTTCGCGAGGAGGTGGTCGTGACGACCGCCGCCCCCGCCCACCACGGTGACCCGGCGGACACCGCGGTCGCGGGCCGCGGCGAGGGCCAGCTCGAGGTCGGTGGCGTCCTTGTCGACGGGGTGGGTGTCGAACTCGGTGCCCGCGGCCCGGGCCGCGGCCTGCGCGGCCGCGGACGCGGAGTCGAGGTCGCCCACCACGATGTCGGTGTGGATGCCGAGGGCGAGCGCGTGGTCGAGACCGGAGTCGGCCGCGATCACGAGCGGTGGACCGTCGGTGAGGACCGCGTGCAGGGCCTCGGGTGGCGGCAGCTCGCCGCCCGCGAGGACGACGGCACGGCAGACGGTGTCCGTCATGGTTCCCTCCCTTCGCCGGCATTATCCGGATCAGGTTCGAGGGGTCGGCGACGCTGCCTCCACGGCCGGTGCTGACCGGCACGGTGGGTGGCGTGGTCGCCCTCTCAGCCCGGCTGTCCCGAGCTCCCCGTTGGGATGGATCTGTCGGGGGCCATGGTAGGCCTTGGGGGATGCGTTCCCGGACGGCATTGGTCGCGGTGGGCTCCGTCGTCGCGGCCGCGGCGCTGCTCGCGGGCTGCGGGGGCGGCGATGGAGGCAGCTCCGCGCTCAACCCGACGGGCACCACGGCGGCCACGACCGCACCGTCGGCGTCGACCACGGTGCCGACGTCCGGGTCCACCGGGGCGCCCGGCGGGCGCGGCATCGCGCTGGCGGCCGCGCCGTGGCAGCTCGCCACCCCGATCGGTCGCGAGGTGCTCGTCACCGACGGCAAGGACCTCTACCTGGCCGGCGGGCTCGACACCGCGGGCGTGTCGAGCGGCGCGGTGGCGAAGCTCGGGCCGGCGACGGGGAAGAGCACGTCGGTCGGCACGCTGTCGCTCCCGGTGCACGACGCGATGGGCGTGTGGCGCGACGGCCAGATCGTGGTGGTGGCCGGCGGCTCGCCGCCGATCCGGACCGAGGTGCAGTCGGTCACGCCGGGGGGCGCGACGAAGGTGATCGGTCAGCTCCCCGCTCCGCCGCGCGCCGACCACGTGGTCGCCCAGGTGAACAACACGATCTACGCGCTCGGCGGCGGCGACGAGGCCTCCAACCTCGTGGGCACCGTCGCCGCGAGCGCCGACGGCGGAGTCACGTGGCGGGCGGCGGGATCGCTCGTGGAGCCGGTGCGGTACCCGGCGATCGCGGTGATCGACGGCGCGATCTACCTGTTCGGCGGCGTCAGCACCACCGGCGGCACCGATACCGCGTCGGTGCAGCGCTACGACCCGAAGACCGAGCAGACGACCGTGGCCGCGAAGCTCCCCGCGCCGCTGTCGCACTCGACGGCCGTCGTGCTCGACGACGTCGTGTACCTGCTCGGCGGCTACGTGAACAACCGGCTCGGTGGGCAGGTCTGGCGGTTCGACCCGCGTGCGGTGACGACCGCCGACGCGGGCGTCGCGCTTCCCGCGCCGCTGAGCGATTCGGCCGCGGTGGTGATCGACGGCGTCGGCTACCTGGTGGGCGGCCAGGGCACGGACAAGAAGCCCGTCACCACCGTCACCCTGGTCAAGCCCCGCACCTAGCCCCTGTTTGGACGTTTCGTCGGCCCCTGGCCCGACGAAACGTCCAAACACGCGGTTCGCGGGGGCGTCGGCTCAGTCGGGGAGGCTGGCGCGGTAGCCCATGGGGAGGAGCTCGATGAGCTGGCCGTCGGGGTCGCGGATCATCACCGCGGCGCCGACGTTGGTCTGATCGAGGACGCTCCCGCCGCACTCCACGGCCTTGGCCGCGGTGGCGTCGATGTCGTCGACCGACACCGAGATGTGGGTGAGGCCGATCTCGTTCATCACCCGTGCCGTCGCCGGCGGGTGGGCGCCCGCGTCCGCGAAGTGCAGCAGCTCCAGGATGAACTCGTCCTGGCGCAGGTACACGGCCTTGAGCCCCACGGGCTCGGGCAGGTCGAGCAGCTGGGCGGTCATCGCGTCGGGCGCGTCGAACTCGCGCCAGAAGTCGAACCCGAGGGCCTCCTCGTAGAAGCGCCGCGACCGATCGACGTCGGTCACGCAGAGCCCGATGTGGTTGAACACGGATCCCACGGGTTGCTCCTCCCGGGCGGCTCGACGATCGAGCCGGTGACTGGATGCGTGAGTTTGGAGCCCGGATAGTCTGACCGCAACCTGACGGCACACGAAAGGCCGGACCGATGACGCAGATGCTGGACCCGGAGCTGTTCCTGCCCGAGCCCGAGCCGGCGGCGGTGAAGTACACGGTGATCTCGGTCGACGACCACCTCGTCGAGCCGCCCGACATGTTCGAGGGTCGCCTCCCGGCCAAGCTCCAGGAGCAGGCGCCGAAGATCGTGGTGAACGCGACCGGCCACGAGGTCTGGGAGTTCGAGGGTCAGACCCACTACCAGGTGGGCATGAACGCCCTCGCCGGCCGCCGGCCCAACACCTACGAGGTCGAGCCGTTCCGCTTCGACCAGATGCGTCCCGGTTGCTACGACCCGCACGAGCGGGTGAAGGACATGGACATCGGCGGGATCTGGGCGTCGCTCAACTTCCCGTCGATGATCACCGGCTTCTGCGGTCGCGTGTACTCGTCGGCCAAGGATCCCGACCTCGGGCTCGCCACGACCCGGGCGTACAACGACTGGATGTACGAGGGTTGGTGGCAGCAGGCCCCCGACCGCTTCATCCCGCTCGGCATCACCTACCTCGCCGACGCCGAGAAGGCGGCCGCGGAGATCCGCCGCAACGCCGAACGCGGCTTCGTGTCGGTCAGCCTCCCGGAGCGCCCGCACAAGATCGGCTTCCCGTCGATCTTCAACGAGTACTGGGAGCCGGTCATGCGCGCGTGCGCCGAGACCGACACCGTGATCTCGCTGCACGTCGGCTCCTCGGGCATGGCCGATGTCGCGCCCGACGCGCCGAAGCTGGGTCCGAGCGCCACGCTGTTCGGCCAGCTGTCGCTCACCGCGGCCACGGAGTGGTTGTGGTCGGCCTGGATGGTGAAGTACCCGGAGCTGAAGATCGCGATGTCGGAAGGGGGCATCGGCTGGGTGGCGATGCTGATGGACCGGCTCGACAACATCGTCGACCGGTCGGGGTACCTCTCCGAGGGCTACGGCCCCGACAACCGGCCCGCCGACGTCCTGAAGCGCAACTTCTGGTTCTGCACGATCGACGACCCGTCGACGATCGACACGCGGTACCGCATCGGCGTCGAGAACATCATGGTCGAGACCGACTACCCGCACGGCGACGGCACCTGGCCGGTGACCCAGCACGAGATCGAGAAGTACTGGGGTCACCTGCCGGTGGAGGAGCTGCGGATGTTGACCCACGAGAACGCCGCAAAGCTCTACCGCCACCCGCTCCCCGACGTCACCAAGCCCTAGGTCCCGCTCGGCGAGTGGGGCGGGGGTGAAAGCGGTCGTCCACACGGAGTACGGGCCGCCGGGCGTGCTGCGGATCGCCGACGTCGCGCGGCCCACGCCGGCGCCCGACGAGGTGTTGGTCCGGGTCCACGCCACGACCGTCAACCGGACCGACTGCGGCTTCCGCCGGCCCGAGCCGTTCTTCGTGCGCGCGTTCAGTGGTCTGCGCCGGCCGAAGCAACCGATCCTCGGGACCGAGTTCGCGGGACGGGTCGAAGCGATCGGAGCGTCGGTCACGCAGCTCCGACCGGGTGACCGGGTGTTCGGGGTCAACGCGGACCGGTTCGGCGCTCACGCGGAGTTCGTGTGCGTCCGCGAGAACGGTCCGATCGCGCCGATGCCGGCCGGCCTGCCGTACGACGAGGCGGCCGCAGTCTGCGACGGCGCGATCCTCGCGTTGACGTATCTCCGCAAGGCCGATGTCGGGCCGGGGTGCCGGATCCTCGTCTACGGCGCATCGGGATCGATCGGCACGGCAGCCGTACAGCTCGCGAAGCAGCGCGGGGCAGAGGTCACGGCGGTCTGCAGCACCGCGAACGTCGACGTCGTCCGTTCGCTCGGTGCCGACACGGTGATCGACTACACCAAGGACGACGTCACCCGCGCGGGCGAACCGTATGACGTCGTCTTCGATGCGGTGGGCAAGATCTCATTCGGGCGTTGCCGTGCGGTGTTGGCGGAGGGGGGGATCTACGCGTCCACCGACCTGGGCCCGCTCGCGCAGAACCCGTTCCTCGCGCTGGCGACCGCGCCGCTCCGGCGGACCAAGGCCCGGCGGGTGCAGTTCCCGATGCCGAAGTACACCCAGGCCGATGTGCGCTTCCTCGCCGGGCTCGTCGCCACCGGGCAGTACCGACCGGTCGTCGACCGTCGCTACCCGCTCGAAGACGTGGTCGCGGCAACCGAGTACGTGGAGACAGAGCAGAAGGTCGGCAACGTCGTGCTCACCGTCTCCCACCCGTAGCGCCCGGAGCAGTCGCGGGAGTCGCTCAGGCGTCGTAGGTGGCGCGGAGCTCCACCTCCATCGCTTCGAGGATCGCACCGGACTTGTCGTAGCGGAGCGCGCTCGTGTTGGGGCGCGGGCCGGGCCACCCGGGCAGCAGGTTGCGCTCGTGGCACACGAACTGCGCCTCGACCGTGGAGCCGTTGTACGCGTCGGCGTCGTCGCTCGTGGCGATCCACGCGACGACCGCGCCGATCACCTCGGGCGGCGCGCCGATGAGCTCGAAGCCGAACTCGCCCATGTCCTGGGCCATGCGCTCGGTGTTGATGAACCCGGGTTGCACGTTGAACGTGCGCAGGCCCTGGTGGCCGTGCTCCACCGCGAGCACGCCGGCGATGCGGTGCGCGGCCGCCTTCGACATGGGGTAGCCGAGCCCCCAGCCCCCCTCGCCCGCGGGTGCGGTGGGATCGCCGTAGCCCGCGGCCGACGTGATGTTGACGATCGTTCCCCGGCCGTTGGCCAGCATCGGGGGCAGGAAGTACTGGTCGAGGATCAGCTGCGCCACCGCGTTCGCGAACAGCTGCTTCTCGATGAGCTCGATCGGCGTGTCGAGCAGGCGGTCCATGTGGCCCGGGCCGATGTAACGGCCGTTGTGGACCACCACGTCGACGCGGTCCCAGTGCGCGAGCACCGTGGCGGCTGCCGCCCCGAGCGACGCGGCGTCGGTGAGGTCGGCGGCGACCACGAACGCCTCGCGGCCTTCCGCCTCCACCAGCGCGGCCGTCTCCTCGAGCGAGCCGGGCAGCGGCGTGGTGTCGGACCTCGCCACGGTGGACGAGTGCTCGCGCGCCTCGCCGGGCGTGACGGTGCGCGCCGAGATGGCGACGTCGAAGCCCGCGCGTGCGAGGTGCTGCGCGCAGGCCTTGCCGATGCCGCGGCTCGCGCCGGTGACGAAGGCGGTGGGCATGGATGCTCCTTTGTCAGACGGTGGCGCGCGGGAAGCGGGCCACGTCGTCGGGGTCGTACGAGATGAACTCGAGCAGGTTGTCGTCGGGGTCGCGCGCGTAGACGCTGATCCCCTGGCCGGTGCCCGCGGCGCGTCCGCCGACGCGGGGGACGGGCCCCTCGATCGATTCCACGCCCGCGGCGGCGAGCGTGGCGAGGAGCGCGTCGATGCCGCCCGCCCACACGAAGCAGAAGTCGCCGCAGCCGGGCTCGGCCGTCGGGCCCCGCAGGTACCACGGCTGGCCCCGGTGCTCCACGAGCGCCTCGGGGTGGACGTTGATCTTGTTGTCGCCGAAGGTGATCGCGAACACCGGCATCGTGCCGGCGCGCCAGGCGTCCTCCCCGTCGATCCCGAAGCCGAGGGACTTGTAGAACGCGATCAGCCGCTCGGAGTCGGCGGTCGGGATGGCGGCGTGGTCGAAACCGGTCACGGGCACGGGCCGGAGCGTAGCGAGCGTCCCGGCGTGCCGGTTCAGCGAGCGGAGCGACCCGGCGAGCCGGAGACCACGCACCCAGCGCGGGCCCCCTGGCCACGGGGCTACGGTTCGCCGCGGTGGACACCGGTCGCGTCGAAGAGCGCCTCAGCTTCTGCCGCATCTGTGCGGCGGCCTGCGGCATCGTGGTCACGGTCGACGGCGACCGCGTGCTCGAGGTGCGTGGCGATCCCGACCACCCCGTGTCGCGCGGGTACACGTGCCCCAAGGGGCGCGCCATCCCCACGTTCCACCACCGCGCGGACCGCCTCGACCGCCCCCGCCTCGGCGCGACCGAAGCGTCGTGGGGCGAGGTCCTCGACGATCTCGCGGCGCGCCTGGCCGACACGCGTGCGACTCACGGCAACGACGCGGTCGGCGCGTACATGGGCACCGGCCTCGCGTACGACATCAACGGATGGATGACTGCCGAGCGCTTCCTCGGCCTGCTGCGCACGAAGCAGCGCTACACGCCGGCGACGATCGACAACGCCGCGATCCTGCGGTCCGCCGAGCTCGTCACCGGTCAGATGGGGATCTCCACGGTGTGGAACCCGGAGGACTCGCGGCTGCTGCTCGTGATCGGCAGCAACCCGGTCGTCTCGCACGGCTACGGCACCGCGCTGTCCGACCCGATCACCCGCATCCGCGACTTCCGGCGGGCGGGCGGCGAGCTGTGGGTCGTCGACCCGATGCGCACCGAGACCGCCGCACTCGCCGACACGCACCTCGCGATCCGCCCGGGCACCGACCACCTCGTGCTCGCCTGGCTCGTGCGGGAGCTGCTCGACGACGGTGCCGACCCGGCCGAGCTGGCCGCGCACACCGACCCCGACGACATCGCGCAGCTGCGCGCGCTGCTCGCGCCGTGCACCCTCGATCGCGTCGCCCGGGCGTGCGACGTGCCCGCGGACCAGATGGTGGCGCTGCTCGAGGCCGTGCGTCGCGCGGGGCGCATCGCCGCGTTCGTGGGCACCGGCGTGGTGATGCACCGCCAGGGTCTGGTGGCCGCGTGGCTGCGCTGGGTGCTGCTCGTGATCACCGGGTCGTTCGACCGGCCGGGCGGGATGCGGGTGAACCCCGGCGCGCTCATGCCGGTGCGGGGCCGGCACCCGAAGCCCGCGCCGCCCGAGGGCTGGATGGAGGCGGGACCGCCCAGCCGTCCCGACCTCGGGCGGTGGGCCGGCCAGTACCCGTGCGCGGCGATGGTCGACGAGATCGAGGCGGGCAACCTCCGCGCGCTCGTGATCCTCGGCGGCAACCCGCTCGTGGCGTTCCCCGATCCGGAGCGCACCGCCCGTGCGTTCCGCTCGCTCGACGTGCTCGCGGTGGCCGACGCGCTCGACAACGAGCTCACCGCGCTGGCCACCCACGTGCTCCCCGCCACCGCGCAGCTCGAGCGCGCCGACCTCCCGATGATCGAGGGCGTGTCGCTCACGACCGGAACCCAGTTCACCGACGCGGTGGTCGCGCCCGGCGCGCAGCGCAAGGCGGTCTGGTGGATGCTCGGCCAGCTCGGACGCCGGCTGGGCCTCGACGTGCTCGACGGCCTCGATCCCGACGCGGTGGACGACCGCACCCTGTGCGCGCGCATGGCGGCGGCGGGGAACATCCCCGCCGAAGCGCTCCTCGGCGCCGGACCGCGCGGTGTCACCGGACCGGAGCCGGAGTTCGGATGGGTGCACGACGAGGTGCTGCCCGACGGCCGGTTCCGCCTCGCGCCCCGGGCCCTCGTGGAGCGGCTCGCCGACGAGATCGACGCGCTCGACGCCGCACGCCCGGCGTTCGTGATCGTGCCGCGCCGCCAGCTCCGCAGCATGAACTCGTCGCGCTACGACTCGGCCGTCCGTCCGGAGGACCCGCCCTGGGTGCGGTGCAGCCCGGCGGACGCGGCCGCGCTCGGGCTGTCCGACGGCGCGACCGTCGAGGTGACGAGCCCGCACGGCTCGGTGGAGGGGTCGGTCCGGATCGACGAGCGGCTCCGCGCCGGCGTGGTGTCGCTGACCCACGGCTGGACGGCCGCGAACGTCAGCCGCCTGACCTCGGTGGTCGACGATGTCGACCCGCTCACCGGCATGATCTGCCAGGGCTCGATCCCGGTGACCTTGGCCCCGGCGGTTCCGGCCCCGGTGGCCCCCGCCCCGGCCTGAGGAACTCTCAGACTCCTGCGGAACCTCGACACGTTCCTCGCGGTTTCCTTACGGAAGCGCGGTTGAATCGTCATCGACGACCGAGGAGTGTCCATGGCCGAGCCCAGTACGCCCGGAGAAGCCCGCCGCCAGGGCCTGCGGAGGACCCGCTGGGTCGCCGCAGGAGCCTCCGTGGGCGCCGCGGTGCTCCTCACGGGGACGATCGCGGTGGTCAACGCCGCGCCGTCCAACGCGAACAGCTCGTCGGAGACGTCCTCGAACACCCCGACCCGCGAGTCCGACGACGGCTCCCGCAGCTCCGACGACGACTACGGCAGCGCGCGGCCCTACACGCCGACCCAGCAGACGCCGACGCAGCAGGCACCGACGTTCACCCCCCAGCCCCAGACGCGCACCCGCGGGAGCTGACCGATGGACGCCGAGCTCGAGTTCCGGGTGATGGGCACGACCGCCCACGTGCTGGTCGTCGCCGCCGGTGCCGACGCCGCGCGCGCCGGCGCGGCGCGCGCCCGCGACCGGCTCGCCGAGCTCGAGGCGCGGTGGAGCCGGTTCCTGCCCACGAGCGAGGTCTCGGTCCTCAACGGCGCGGCCGGCGCGCCGGTCGTCGTGAGCGCCGACACGCGCATGCTGGTGGAGCGCGCGGTCGAAGGGTGGGAGCGCACCGCCGGCCGGTTCGACCCCACCGTGCTCGACTCCCTCGTCGCGCTCGGCTACGACCGCGACTACGACGCGATCGACCGGGATTCCCCCGCCCCGGTGACGACGATCCCCGCGCCCGGGTGCGCGGGGATCGTCGTCGATCGCCTCGCGGGTGCAGTGCGCCTGCCGCGTGGCGTGCACGTCGACCCCGGCGGCATCGGAAAGGGCCTTGCCGCCGACCTGGTGGTCGAGGAGCTCCTGCGCAGCGGCGTCGACGGCGCGTGCGTGAACGTCGGGGGTGACCTCCGCGTGGAGGGCGCGCCGCCGGGCGGCGCGCCGGCCTGGGTCGTCGACGTCGAGCACCCCATCACCGGCGAGAGCGTGGTGCACCTGCAGATCGCGGGCGGCGCCGTCGCCTCCACGTGGCGAACCCGCCGCGTGTGGGGTCCCGATGCCGAGCGCCACCACCTCGTCGACCCCGCCACCGGCGCGTCGGCCCGTTCGGGTCTCGCCGGCACCGTCGTGATCACGGCGCGTGCGTGGTGGGCCGAGGTGCTGGCCAAGGCCGCGTTCCTCCACGGCCCCGAGGCCGGCGCGGCCCGGCTGGAGGACCACGGCGTGTCGGGCTACCTGATCGACGACACCGGCCACGTGCGCGCGGCCGGCTCGGTGGAGGCGTTCGCGGCGTGAGGCGTGAGGCGGAGCGGCCATGAGTGAGCACCTCGCCTGGTACGTGTCGCGGGGCACCGGGATCGTCACCTGGGGCCTGCTCATCGCGTCGATGCTCTGGGGATTCCTGTACGCGACCCGTCTCCTGGGCCGCCGCGCGCGTCCGTGGTGGATGCTCGGCGTGCACCGCTTCCTCGGCGCGCTCACCGTGACGTTCGTGATCGTGCACGTGCTCGCGCTCGTGGGCGACAACTACACGCACTTCGGGTTCGCCCAGATCCTGGTGCCGTTCGCCTCCACCTGGCGGACGATCCCGGTCGCGCTCGGCGTGGTCGGCTTCTACATCCTCGTCGCGGTCGAGGTGACCTCGCTGCTGCAACGGCACCTCCCGCGTCCGGTGTGGCGCCAGATCCACCTCGCCAGCTACGGGCTGTTCGCGTTCGCGACGCTCCACGCGCTCACGGCCGGCACCGACGTGCGGACGGTCCTCGCCGGCGGTGCCGCGATCGGCGTGGGGACCGTGGTCGCGCTGCTGAGCGCGCTCGCCTGGGTCGCCCGGTCCGAGCCCACGGAGTCCCGCACCACATCGTCGTCCGCCACCCGCGCGGGGGCACTCGGTCGAAGGGGATCGGTACCCTCCCCCTGGTGAACCGGCTCGGGCGTTCGCGGCGCACCGTCCCGAACGTCCCCGCGGCCCTCGTCGGCGTCGTGGTCGCAGCCGTCGCGCTCGCGGGCTGCGGCGGGGGGGGAGACGAGTCCGCGGCCCGGGTCGCCCAGGCGCCGTCGACGACCACCGTCCCGCCGGTCACCACGCCGCCGACCTCGGGCGCGCCGGTCACCACCACCGGCGCGCTCCCGGCCGTCGACCACACCTACGCCGTGGGTGTGCGGACCGACACCTACGTCGACCCGAGCCGCGCGACGTCGGCGATCCCCGGCTTCGGCGGCGCGCCGAGCCGCACGTTCCCCGTCACCGTCTGGTACCCGGCGACGGGAGACCCCAACGCCGCGGTCGCCGAGAACGCTTCGCCCGACCGCAGCGGGGGTCCGTACCCGCTCGTGGTCTTCGCGCACGGGTACGCGGTGACCCCCGCGTTCTACTCGGAGCTGCTGGAGCGGTGGGCGGCCGCGGGATACGTGGTGGCCGCGCCGACGTATCCGCTCCTCTCGGGCGTGCCTGCCGGGCCCAGCCACGAGGACTACGACATGGTCTTCGCCGACACCACGTTCGTGCTCACCCGCCTGCTCGCCGACGTCGGCCGCGGCCCCGGACCGCACCCGCTCGCGGGTCTCGTCGACCCCAACCGAGTGGGCGCCGCGGGCCAGTCCGACGGGGAGGTCGTGTCGTACGGCCTCGGGTCCCTCGTGTGCTGTCGCGACCCGCGCGTGAAGTCGGTCATCTCGATGGCCGGGATCCTCGGCAACGTCGCGAACCCCGTGCAGCGCGACAACGGCGTGCCGGTGCTGCACCTCATGGGCTCGGCCGACGAGCTCCAGCCGTACGACGAGGCGATCACGTGGGACCGGGAGAACCTCGGCGCGCCGCGCTGGATGGTGACGCTCGTGGGCGGCAACCACGACCAGCCCTACCGCAACCCGGCCTCGCCGTACTTCGAGGGCGTGGTGCGCACCACCACCGACTTCCTCGACGGCACGCTCAAGGGCCGGCCCGAGCGCCTGGCCCGCATCGACGCGTACGTGAACGACAACGGGGCGCGCTTCCGCCTCGAACGCTGACCGGGTCGCATGCCCGTGGGCGCTCAGCCCCAGGCGACCTCGAGGCGCTCGGTCCGGCGCAAGATCGCCCCCGAGGGTGGGTCGGCGGCGACGAGCCGCAGGTTCGGGAGCCGCTCGAGGATCACCCCGAGCGCGGCCTCGAGCTGCTGGCGGGCCATGTGCGAGCCGGGACAGAACTTGCTGCCGAAGCCGAAGGTGAGGAGCTCGCCCTGGTCGCGGTCGGGGTCGAACCGGTCGGGGTCGGCGAACACCGCTTCGTCGCGGTTCGCCGACGCGATGGCGCACAGGAGCATCCCGCCCTCGGGGATGCGCACGCCGCCGATCTCGCCGCCGCGCGTCGCGACGCGGGGGAGCAGCGCAACCGGGGGCTCCCAGCGCAGCAGCTCGTGCACGATGCGCGCGCGCAGGTCGGGGTCACGGCGGGCGCGGTCGAGCAGGTCGGGATCGTTCAGCACCGTCCAGAACAGGTTGCTCATCGAGTCGGACGTCGTGGTGGCGCCCACCACGTAGAGCAGGCGCACGTGCGACACGACCTCGAACTGGGTGAAGCGCATCCCGTCGTGGTCGGCGTGCAACAGGTGCGAGAGCACGTCGTCACGGGGCTCCCGGGTGCGTTCCTCGACCGCGGGCATGAGGAACTCGGTCACCGCCTCGGCCGCGTCGAGCGCACCCTGGGGGTCCGCCGGGTACGAGAGCATCTGCAGTGCCCACCGCCGCTGGTGCTCCTCGGTGCCGACGGGGAGCCCGAGCTTGCGGCTGATCGACCAGAACGGCAGCCGACCGACGAACACCTCGAACAGGTCGGCCTCGCCGCGGTCGACGAAGGTGTCGACGAGCTCGTTCGCGAGCGGCACGAGCTCCGCGTCGACGAAGCGGCTGGTCGCGCGTGAGCGGAACGCGGGCATCGCGAGTAGGCGGTACTCGTCGTGCTCCTTGCCGTTCATCGAGATGAACGTGTCGCCGACGACGGGCTGGGTGTGGAACTGGTAGATGTCGCCGCCGGGGAACTGCTCCTGGTCGGCGAAGAACACCCGCAGGTCGGCGAAGCTCGTGACCATCTGCGCGGGCTGGCCGTACATGGTCACGTCGACCACCGGTCCCTGCCGGCGCAGCGCCCGCAGCGTCGCGTGCAGCTCCGCGCCGGGGAGCGCAGCGGTCATGAAGTCGATGTCGGTCACGCGGCCAGTCTGCCGCAAGACGCCCGGTCGCCGGAGGGGTGTCAGCCCCGGGCGAGCAGGCGGTCGAGCTCGACGATCGCCTCGTGGCGGTCGGAGCCGACGAGGATCCCGTGGATGCCGAGCGCCGCCGCGGCGTCGATGTTGCCGGGGAAGTCGTCGAGGAAGACGCATTGCGGGGCGGAGACGCTGAGCGCGTCCATCGCGAGGTAGAAGATCTCGGGGTCGGGCTTGCGCACGCCGGCGTGGCTCGAGTCGATCACCACCTCGAACAGCTCGTCGACCGGGATGAGGCTGCGCCAGCCGTCGCCGAACTCGCGCACGTTGTTGGTGATCAGCGCGGTGCGGATGCCGTCGGCCCGCAGCTGCCGGGTGCGCTCCACCATCGCGTCGGCCATCGCGCCGCCGGTGCCGAACTTCGCGAACGCGCTGAACGGGTCGACGTCGAGGCCCGCCTCGCCCGCCAGCGCCCGGATCTCGGCGAGCGCGTCGTCGATCGGGACCTCGCCGCGCTCGAGCCGGTGCCAGGGATGGTCGGTGTCCTGGTCGTACGCGCCGAACAGCACCTCGAGGATCAGCTCGGGATCGGCGCCGATCTCGGAGCCGTGGAGGCGCACCACCTCGAAGGGCGACTGGGTGAACACCCCGCCGAAGTCGAAGAGCACTGCGTCGAACATCGGCGGGACGCTACCCGGCGCCTTCCGTAGGCTGCGCACGACGAACGACGAGTCGAGGGGGAACGGTGGAGCACGAGGTGCTTGAGCGGATCGAGGCGTTGGAGCGGCGGGTGCGGGCGCTGGAGGACGAGCTGGCCGTGACCCGGCTGGTGACGACCTACGGTCCGGCAGCCGACACCGGCGACGGCGCGTCGGCGGCCGCGTTGTGGGTGGAGGACGGGGTCTACGACGCCGAGGGCCCCGGCCGCCTCGAGGGGCGCGCCGCGATCGAGGGGATGCTCGCGGGCGCCGGGCACCAGTCGCTCGTCCCCGGATGCGCCCACGTGAACGGACCGTCGGTGGTGCGCGTCTCCGGTGACGAAGCGGTAGTGGTGGGCTACTCGCGGGTGTACGCGACCGAGGGGGGTGAGCACCGGCTGTTCCGGCTCGCCGCCAACCGGTGGGAGCTGGCGCGCACCCCCGACGGATGGCGGGCGGTCACGCGGGTCAACCGCCGCCTGGGCTCGGAGGAGTCACTCGCGGTCCTGCGCGGCGCGCTCGACTGACGCCGACGCCGACCAGTCCGCGCGCGTGAGCACCATGAGGTGCTCGGGACCCCACCGGGTGTCGATCGCGCCCACGTACCGGAAGCCGTTCTTCTCGAGCACGCGGATCGAGGCGCCGTTCGCGGGGTCGGGCCCGGCGCACACGGCGGGCCACGGGGCGCGCCCGAACGTGATCTCGGCGACGAACCGGGCGATGGCCCGGGTGCCGAGCCCGCGGCCGATCAGCTCCGGCTCGCCGACGAGGTAGTCCATCCCCGCGGTCCCCGGGCCGGCCCCGACACCGGCACACGCGGCGGCGTAGTCGGGGTCGGAGCCCACGTCGTACACCTGGAAGTAGCCGGCGTCGCGTCCGTCGACCCCGAGGATCCAGGGCTCCACCGGATCGTCGCCGTGGACCGCCCGGGTGATCTCGACGATGTCCTCCGCCGGCCACCACGGCCGGAGGTGCGGGCGCGCGAGCCACGCCTCCACGAGCGGGAGGTCGGCCGGGGTCATCGGCCGGAACCCGATCGGCTGCGGGTCGGTCATCCCCGGCCGAGCAGCACCGCGCCGGCGGGGTCGGTGATCGCCCCGGTCACCAGGGCCACCTCGGCGCCCTCGACCTGGCTCGTGGACGTGCCCCGCAGCTGGCGCACGGCTTCGGGCACGTGGTTGACGCCGTGGATGAACGCCTCGCCGTTGGAGCCGCCGTGGGTGTTCACCGGGATCGACCCCTCGGGCCAGCGGGTGGCGCCCGACTCGATCATCGGCCCGCCCTCGCCCAGCCCGCAGAAGCCGTACTGCTCGAGCGACAAGGGCACGGCCATCGTGAAGTGGTCGAAGAACATCGCCACGTCGACGTCGGACGGGGTGAGCCCGGCGCGGGCGAACACCTGGCGCGCGATGTGACGACCGGCGTGGTCGCGCTCGTCGAAGCTCGACGAGGTGCGGAAGTAGTCGGCGAGGGCGACGTGGATCGGGCCCGCGCCCATCGCCTGCGCGAGCACCGTGACCACCGGCTGCGCGAGGTCGCGGGCGCGTTCCACCGTCGTGACGAGCACCGCGGTGGCACCGTCGTTCTCGAGGGAGCAGTCGACGAGCCGGATCGGCTCCGCGATGGGCCGGGCCGCGCGCCAGTCGTCGAGCGTGATCGCCTGCTGCATGATCGCGTTCGGGTTGCGGGACGCATGGAACCGCTGGGCCACCGCCTGCATGCCGAACTGCTCGGCGGTCGTGCCGAAGAGCGCCATGTGCCGGCGCGCGATGAGCGCCATCTCCTGCGCCGGCGCGGCCACGCCGAACGGGTTGTGCCACTGCCGGCCGTCGGACACGCCCCCGCCGACCTTCTCCCACGGCCGCCCGCCCTGGTTGCGGTCGGCACCGTACGACGCGGCCTTCGACCGGTTGCGCGAGCGGAACGCGATCACCGACTCGGCCTGGCCGCTGGCCACCGCGATCGCGGCGAGGCCCACCACGCTCGCGGCGCCGCCACCCCCCGAGGTGGTGCGGGCCATGAACGAGCAGTTGTCGATGCCGAGCGTCGCGACGAGGGCCTCCTCCGAGACCTGCTCCACGTGGTACGAGACGAGGCCGTCGATCTCGGGCACGGGGAACCCGGCGTCGGCGCACGCGTCGATGATCGCCTCGCACGCGAGGTCGAGCTCGGTGCGCCCGAAGTTCCTTCCGTACGCGGTCTGGCCGATCCCCGCGATCGCGGTGTGCCCCGCGACGAGGTCGGGCCCGAGGTCCGCGCTCATGCCGCGTTCCCGGCGGGCGCGACCGGCCGGAACTGGGGGAGTGCGATCTCGTCGTCGAGGTCGGTGAAGGTCACCGTCACCGGCATGCCGACCTCGATGGCGTCGTTCGCCACGTCGAGCAGGTTGCTCACCATGAACGGCCCCTCGTCGAGCTGCACGACCACGGCGTTGTAGGGCACGCGGTCGGCGAACGCCCGCAGCACCGGCGGGTGGACGATCGTGAACGACGCCACGGTGCCCGTGCCCCGCACCGCGTTCCACGAGGCGCGGTCGGACCGGCACTGCGGGCAGCGCGGCCGGGGGGGGTGTCGGAAGGTGCCGCAGTCGTCGCACTGCTGGAGCCGCAGCTCGTGGCGGCGACACCACTCCCAGAAGGGGGCCTCGTCGGGCCCGGGCACGGGCCGGGGGAAGTCGTCACGCATCGCGGCAGTCTCCGCCGACCCGCACGGAGTGGGCAACCCGGCCCGAGGGGGGCGGCGTGACCAGCGTCACGGTGAACTCGGGGGTCGGTGCCGCCAGAATGGGCGGACCGCCTCGCCCCCCGGGGCGGTGTCGACACCGGAGGAGTCCCATGTACCGCCGCCTTTCCCCCGAGGCACTGTCCACCGCGTCCGCCCGGCACCCGGTCCGCACGCTCGTGGTGTGGTTCGTCGCCGTCGTCGCGGCGGTGATGACGTCGAGCGCGCTGCTCGACGGTGCGCTCACCAGCGAGGGCAAGCTCACGAGCAACCCGGAGTCGCTGCGGGCGAAGGCGGTGCTCGAGGAGCGGCTCGGTGCCGACTCCGTGAACGAAGCGGTGATCCTCCACTCCGACGTCCTGCGGGTGGGCGATGCCGCGTTCGACGACAGCGTCGCGGCCGCGGTCGAGACGGCCCCGAAGGCCGGGGCGATCGCCGTGTTCGGACCGGACGACGACCCCACCCTCGTGTCCGCCGACGGTCACACCGCGCTCGTGCAGGTGGCGTTCCCCGACACCGGCGACGTCCGTGACCACCAGGCCGGGCTGGCGCGGGTGCTCGCCGCCGCCGAAGCCGACAAGATCGATGTGCGGTCCTTCGGCGCGGTGAGCATCGACGAGGAGATCGGCAAGATCGCCGACGAGGACCTGGCCAAGGGCGAGGCCATCGGGATCCTCGTGGCCCTGATCGTCCTGGTGATCGTGTTCGGCGCGCTGGTGGCCAGCCTCCTGCCGATCGCGGTGGCCGTCGTGTCGATCGCCATCGCGCTCGGACTCGCCGCGCTCATCGGTCAGGCGTTCTCGCTGTCGCTGCTCGTCACCAACATGGTCTCGATGATGGGCCTCGCGGTCGGGATCGACTACTCGCTCTTCGTCGTGTCGCGCTACCGGGAGGAGCGGGCCAAGGGCCGCGAGAAGATCGACGCGATCGGCGTCGCGGGCAGCACCGCGAGCCGCGCCGTGGTGTTCTCCGGCATGACCGTGGTGATCGCGCTCCTGGGGATGTTCATCGTCCCCCACACGATCTTCCGCAGCCTCGCGGTCGGTGCGTCGCTCGTCGTCGCGATCGCGGTGGTGGCCTCGCTGACGCTGCTGCCCGCGTTGCTCTCGCTGCTGGGGGACAGGATCGAGAAGGGCCGCATCCGGCGACACGAGGTCGACGGCCACCCGTTCTGGGCCCGGGTCTCCCGTGCGGTGATGCGCCGTCCGGTCGTGTGGCTCGTCGCGGGCACGTCGGTCATGGTGCTCCTCGCGCTGCCGGCCCTGGGCCTGCGCACCGGGTTCTCGGGCATCGACGCGCTGCCGCCGAGCACCGAGGCGAGCCGGTCGTTCTCGGTGCTGACCTCGCAGTTCGGCGGGGCGCGGGCCGAGCCGATCGAGGTGGTGGTCGACGGCGACGTCGAGGGGGCCGACACCGCGGCCGCCATCGACCGGCTCGTCACCCGCCTCGAGCGCGACGGCGAGTTCGGGCCCGCGTCCGTGCGGGTCGAGGCGGCGAAGGACCTCGCCATCGTGTCGGTGGCCGTGCGCGGCAACCCCAACGGTGACGACGCGCTGCGGGGGGTGGAGCGGATCCGCGACGACTACGTGCCGGCCGCGTTCGTCGAGAGCGACGCCGAGGTGCTCGTCGGGGGCGACCCGGCCCGGACCCGCGACGAGGTCGCCACCACCAACCGCTACACGCCGATCGCGATCCTCTTCGTGCTCACGCTGTCGTTCGTGCTGCTGATGATCGTGTTCCGCTCGATCGTGGTCCCGATCAAGGCCATCCTGCTGAACCTGCTCTCCGTCGCGGCGGCGTACGGCGTGATCGTGCTCGTGTGCCAGAACGGGTTCGGGGCCTCGATCTTCGGGTTCCGCGACGTCGACGTCATCGAGTCGTGGCTGCCCCTGTTCCTGTTCTCGGTGCTCTTCGGCCTGTCGATGGACTACCACGTGTTCCTGCTGTCGCGGATCCGTGAGCACTACGACGAGACGGGCGACAACGCCGACTCCGTGGCCTTCGGCATCCAGAACACCGGCCGGCTCATCACCGGCGCGGCGCTGATCATGGTGGCGGTGTTCGGCGGGTTCGCGCTGGGCCGCCTCGGCGACCTCCAGCAGACCGGCCTCGGCCTCGCGGTCGCGGTGCTGCTCGACGCCACGATCGTGCGGATGGTCCTCGTCCCCGCGTCGATGCGGCTGCTCGGGACGCGCAACTGGTACTTCCCGTCGTGGCTCGAGTGGCTGCCGCGCATCGGGATCGAGGGCCCGCCGCCGCGTCCCGTGCCGTCCACCGACCCGCCCGACGACCGGGAGCTGGTGCACTCCGGCTGACCCTGCCCCACGGTTTTCGTGGTAGGGCATGGGGGAACAGGAGGAGCTCCCCCATGCCCTACGTCGAAGTCGAGGACCCGCGTCCGCACGTCCGCGTGATCCGGCTCAACCGGCCCGAGCGCATGAACGCGATGTCGTTCGACGTCATGGTCCCGTTCCGCGAGGCGATCGACGCGGCCGCCGCCGACAACGACGTCGCCGCGATCATCGTCACCGGGACGGGGCGTGGCTTCTGCTCGGGCGCCGATCTGGAGGACTCGTCGGCGCCGCCCAACATCGCGGGCCTGACCCTCGCCGGGATCTCGATACGCGCGATGGAGTACCTGTCGGACCTCGTGGTCGCGATGCGGCACGCCGACAAGGTGGTGATCGCCGCGATCAACGGCGCGGCCGTGGGCGGGGGCATGTGCCTGTCGCTGGGGGCCGACATCCGGATCGCCTCCCGATCGGCCTACTTCCGCGCCGCGGGGATCAACAACGGTCTCACCGCGACCGAGCTCGGGGTGAGCTTCCTGCTCCCGCGCGCGATCGGCGCGTCCCGGGCGTTCGAGATCCTGCTGTCCGGGCGCGACGTCGACGCGGAGGAAGCCGAGCGCATCGGGCTCGTGTCGCGGGTCGTCGAGGACGACGATCTGCTCGACGCGGCCTTCGATCTCGCGGAGAAGATCAACGCCTACAGCCGGGTCGGGGTGGCGCTCACGAAGCAGGTGCTGTGGTCCGCGCTCGAGGTGGGCAGCCTCGACGCCGCCATCAACCTGGAGAACCGCACGCAGCTCCACATGCGCCTCATGACCAAGAACTTCGAGGAGGCGATCATCGCCCGGCGCGAGGGGCGCCCACCGGTGTTCCGCGACTGAGCGCCACGGACGCATGACCGACGCCGGCCCCTACCTCCCACGCACCGCGCACCGTCGCGTCCGCGACGAGCGGCTCGGGGTGTGGGACGCAACCGCGATGGCGGTGGGCGGGATGATCGGCGGCGGGATCTTCAGCGTGCTCGGCGTGGCGATCACGCTTGCGGGGAACATGGCCGCGGGGTGCTTCGTCATCGGTGGCGTGCTCGCCGGGCTCACCGCGCACTCGTACGCCGGGCTCACCGCGCGCGTCGGCCGGTCGGGCGGACCGTTTGCCGCGCTGCGCGACGAGGGGCATTCGCAGCTCGGGGGCTGGCTGCTGTGGCTCCTCATCTTCGGCTACATGGTCGCGATGGCGGTCTACTCGTTCACCTTCGGCCGGTACGCGGCCAACGCGGTGGGCGGAGGACTCGTGGTCGCCCGCGGCTTCTCGATCGCGGTGGTGGTGGTGTTCCTCGCGGTGAACCTGCGGGGGATCCGGCTGTCGAGCCTCACCGAGGACGCGATCGTGGCGACGAAGCTCGTCGTCCTGAGCGGCATCGCGGTGATCGGGATCGCGCAGCTCTCGGCCGACCGGCTCTCGCCCCTGCTCGACGGCGGTGTGGGCGGCCTGTTCCTGGGCGCGGCCACCGTGTTCTTCGCGTACGAGGGCTTCGAGCTGATCACCTACGACCGTGACGACATGAAGGACCCGGTGCGGACGATGCGGCGGGCGCTGTACCTGTCGGTCGCGATCGTGGCCGCGATCTACGTCGGGGTGACGATCGGCGCGCAGATGCTCGCGTCCGACGCCACGATCGTGGCCAAGAAGGAGGTCGCGTTCGTGGCCGTGGGCGAGGCGGCCCTGGGCGGCTTCGGGCGCTGGATGGCCATCCTCGGCGCAGTGTTCGCGACCGGGTCGGCCATCAACGCGACGCTCTTCTCGGCGGCCCGGCTCATGCGTGACGCGAGTGCGGCGGGGGACGTGCCCCCGGTGCTCGGGCGCGAGCACCGCGGTCTTCCCGTGGCGGCGCTCCTCGTCATCTCCGGTGTCGGCGCCGCGATGGCGATGCTGCCGGGGATCACGCGGATCATCGTGATCGGCTCGGCCGGGTTCCTCGCGGTGTACACGATCGTGAATGCGCTCGAGGCGCGCGAGGGCGCGTGCCGGCGCGACCGGGTGGTTGCGGCGATCGGGTTCGTCGGCTGCGTCGCCGCGCTCGTCGCCCTCGTGGTGCAGCTCGTGCGCGACGACGTGACCGGGCTCGTGATCCTGGTCGGGTTCGCGGTCGCGATCGCCGGCGCGCGCGTGCTCTACGTGCGGCGCGCCCCGAAGGCCTGACCGTTCAGCTGCCGCGGACGGCGAACGGGGAGTCGTCCCCCCACATGCGGTCGCGCACCTGACGGCGGAGCAGCTTGCCGGTGTCGTCGCGGGGGAGCGCGTCCTCCACGAGGTAGCGGGTGGGGCGCTTGTACCCGGCCACGTGCTCCGCGGCGTGCGCCTCGAGCGCGGCGACCACCTCGAGGGGGTCGAAGCCGTCGGCCACCACCACGACGGCCATCGGCACCTCGCCCCGCTCCTCGTGCGGCGCGCCCACCACGCAGAGGTCGGCCACGCCCGGCACGACCTCGAGCGCGGTCTCGATCTCGGCGGGGTAGACGTTCACGCCGGCCGACACGATGACGTCGGCGCGCCGGCCCGAGAGGAACAGGTAGCCGTCGTCGTCGATCCAACCGATGTCGCCGGCCGTGAACGCGTCCCCCTTGTACGCCGACGCGGTCTTCGCCGGGTCGCCCTTGTACTCGAACGCGGTGCCCGTGGTCTTGAAGTACACGCCGCCCTCGGTGGAGGGCGGGAGCTCGTTGCCGTCGTCGTCGAGGATCACGATGCCGGCGGCCGTGTGGATCTGGCCGACGGTGCCGGGGCGCGCGAGCCAGTCCTCCGTGGACGCGAGCGTCATGCCGCCCTCGCTCACGCCGAAGTACTCGACGAAGACCGGCCCCAGCCAGTCGATCATCCGCTCCTTGAGGCCGATCGGGCAGGGCTCGCCGCCGTGGATGACCACTTCGAGCGACGGCACCGGCAGGCGGGCCCGCACCTCCTCGGGGAGGGCGAGCATCTGGCGGAACATGGTCGGCACCATGATCGTGGACGCCGCGCCGTTCGCGAGGTGGTCGATCGCGGTGGCGGCGTCCCAGCGCTCCATGATGAACAACGGCGTGCCCTGGGCGAGGGCCGAGAGCGCGAACGTGAGCGGCGCACCGTGGAACAGGCGCGACACCACGAGGTGGAGGCCGTCGCGCGGGATCCGCAGCGCGGGCGCGAAGGCTGCGCTCGCGACGAACGCGTCGCTGAATGGCCGCTCTCCGGAGTCGGCGCGCACCACGCCCTTCGGGCGGCCGGTGGTTCCCGACGTGTACGAGAGGCGCCAGCCGTGGCGGTCGTACGGCAGCGGCTCCGTGGACTGTGCGTCGATCCAGGCCCCGTAGTCGCGCTCGAGGTCGATGGTCGCGATGCCCACCTGGGCCGCGGCCTCACGGGCGGACTGGATGTCGGTGACCACCGCGCGCGACTCGGCGTCCTCGAGCAGGTATCCGATCTCCGACGGCGTCCACCCGGTCTTGACCGGCGTGATCACCATTCCCGCGCGTTGGATGCCGATCACGGCAACCATGTACTCGACGTGGTTGCGGGCGACCACGGCCACGTGGTCACCGGGGACGAGCCCGTGGGACTCGAGCCCGCGACCGAACGCGGTGGTCTCGCGGTCGAGGTCGGCCCACGTGAGGGCGCGGCGGCCGTCGTCGACGGCGAGGTCGCCGGGCTCACGGTTCGTGAGCGTCCACAGCGGCGGGGCGGGGCGCGAGTCGTCCATCGGCCGGGATCGTAGGCCGGACGGGCCCGGCCGAGCTGAGCACGTGACGCTCCGCCCCGATATACGGGGTTGAGCGTCACCTGCTCGGAGGGCGATCAGGCGACGACGGTGTCGCGGAAGAAGTCGGGCCCGTAGAGCGAGCGCGGGTTGTCGCAGGTGAAGTCGCGGAAGTCGGCCTCGGTGATGCGACCGTGCTCCACCAGCTCCCAGGCTTCGGGCAGCACGTCGCGCAGGTCGGGCACGTCCCAGTGGCCGAGGTCGGAGCCGAACACCGCGTTGAGGCGTACACCTCCGGGGTTGAGCGCGGTGTCGAATGCGAGCGCGTTCATGGGGTCGTCGGCTTCGCAGCCGAAGTGGTACTGGCGGCGGAAGATCTGGCTGATGTCCTCGGGGCCGGTGACGCCGCTGCTCGCGAACTCGTCGAGCACGCTCCGGTCGGCCACGGGTTCGGACAGCAGGTGGATGCCGTAGTCGAGCCGATCGCGCCCGTCGTGAACGCGGCCGCGGGCGTGTTCGTCGAACAGCGACTCGAGCAGCCCGCGGTCGAGCGCGGCGGGGTCGTAGTGGAGGACGGCCTCGCCGTTGCGCTTGGCCCAGTGGCCGACGAGGTCCGCGTGCAGTGCGGCAGCCCAAGCCACCCCGCCTTCGAGGAACACGAACCGCAGGTCGGGGTGGCGCACCGGCACACCGCCGAAGAACAGCGCACGCGCCGCGCTCTCGGCCGCGGCGGCGAAGCTGCCGACGTGGTTGTACAGGTAGTTGCGGGTGGACATGCGGGTACCCCAGCCCTGCCCGCCCGAGTGGAACGCCGGAGCGACGCCGAGCTCCGCACACGCGCGCCAGACGGGCTCGTAGTCGAAGTCGGAGTCGTGGGCGAGGGTGTCCTGCCAGCGCGCGGTGCCGTCCTCCGCGCCGGGCCACGGGCGCGCCACGAGCCCGGAGAGCATCACCGCCTTGAGGCCCAGCTCACCGACCGCGTAGTGCAGCTCCGCGACGGCCTCCTCGGGCCGCGTCATCGGGATCACCGCTACCGGTTCGAGGCGGTCGCGCAGACCCTCGAACACCTCGGCCGAGTACCGGTTGAACGCGCGCGCGAACACCGCCCGGAGCTCGGGGGTGGTGGGGAGCCCGGCGAAGAACCCGTAGGTGGGGTAGAGCACGGCGAAGTCCAGGCCGATCTCGTCGAGCCGGCGGTGCAGCAGCGCGGGGAGCGTGCAGGTGGCGCGGTCGAGCGTGTTCGCCGTGGGCACGGACCACCACCCGGTGCGGAACAGGCCGCGCCGGCGCCGCTCGTCGCCGGGTGCGAGCTCGAGCACCCGCGTCCCGCTCGCGACGAGCGCGTCGAGGTGGGTGGCCGCGGCTGCACCCGCCAGGTCAACCACGTGGTCGCGCACGAGCGGCATGAACTCGATCTGGTGGCCGTCGCCGTCGATCACGGGGTGGTCGAGGCGGGCCCGGATGCGGGCCACGGCGTCGCTCGGGACGAACGGGGTTCCCTGGGCCACGGGCGGACGATAGCCACCCCGCGGGTCCCGTTCGCGATGATGCGGGCATGAGCGCAGGCGAACGACCCCTCTTCCTCCACGAGTACATCGACATCGTGGGCCAGCACCAGTGGGACTACATGGAGCACGCCAAGGGGCAGGCCGGCCACGAGAAGGTCGACTTCGAGCTCCTCGGCACCTGGTACACGATGGGCATCACCGGGCGCTGGCCCCAGGTGGTGAACGTGTGGGACATCCCCGGCGGGTGGGACGGCTGGTTCGGCAAGGTCGACCGCCTGGGCATGAAGCGGATGAGCAACGCGCACCTCGAGGGCTGGTGGGAGGTGGCGTACGGCTACCGCACCGGTGGCTTCGACCGGCTGCTCGCGGGCGCGCCGGGCTGCCCGACGGTGGCGTCGCTCACGAACGACGGCGTGCGCGGCTCGCTGTTCGTGCACGAGCTCACCGAGGTGAAGCCGGGCGCCGCGCTCGACTACCTGGCCGCGGTGCGCGAGGAGCGGGTCCCGCTCATGGCCGAGTACGGCCACCACCTCGTGGGCCTCTGGGAAGTGATGATGACCGACTCCGAGGTGTGCACGGTGTGGGCCACCGAGCCCGAGCACCACGTGCGCATGGGCAAGGCGCGCGACGTCGCGCGCGGGGTGCTCGGCGCGGCGGCTGCGGGCGTCGCCGGCGACGACCGCATCGAGCAGTGGCACGGGCGGGCCCGTACGTGGGCGACCCGCTGGCGCGAGGAGCTCATGACCCCCGCGCCCGGCACCCGGTGTGCGCCGGTCGAGGTGCCCGTCGACGACAGCGTCGCCGGCCCTTGACCGACCCGGTAGGCCTGCGGTCCGCGCACGACTGGCGGCGGTTCGTCCCCGGCGTCGTGATCTGGCGCCGGAGCGCGCCGGTGGCCGCGGCCACGCCCGACTCGCGCGACCGCCCGGTCGACCTGCTGCGAGTCGCGAGCCTCACCGTGGTGGTGATCGGCCACGCGCTCATGGCCGTCGTCGTGTGGCAGCACGACACGCCCCGGGTCGACAACCTCCTCGCGGAGATCCCGGAGCTCAAGATCGTCACCTGGGCGCTCCAGGTGATGCCGGTGTTCTTCGCCGCGGGCGCGATCTCCAATCGGCGCTCGTACACCGCGGCGGTGGCGCGCGCCGAGCCGTGGCGGGTGTGGCTGTGGCACCGCGAGCGGCGGCTCGTGCGTCCGCTCGTGGTGTACCTCGCGGTGTGGATCCCGCTCGTGCTCGTGCTCGCCGAGATCCTCCCCGACGCGGCCGCGCCGCTCGGGAAGCTGAGCACCCAGCTGCTGTGGTTCCTCGGCGTCTACCTGCTCGTGGTCATGACGACGCCCTGGCAGATCCGCCTCGCCCGGCACGGCTACGCGGGTGCGCTGGGCTTCCTCGTCCCCATCGCGATCGTCGACCTCGGGCGCTTCCACGTCGACGAGGGCGTCGCGGTCGCGAACTTCCTGCTGGTGTGGTTCATGGCCGCGACCTTCGGTCTCGTGGTGCGCGACCGCGTCGAACGCGGTGCGCGCGACCGGCGGGTGCTCCTCGGCGTGGCGCTCGCGACGGTGCTGGTGAACGTGGTGCTCGTGCGGGGCTTCCCGTACCCCGTCTCCATGGTGGGGATGCCGGGGGAGCCGATCTCCAACATGGCGCCGCCCACGATCGTGCTCGCGCTGCACGCCGTGGTGCTCATCGCCGTGGTGGGCTGGTGCTGGCCCGCGCTCACCCGGCTGTGCGCGCGCCCGCGTGCCTGGCACGGGGTCGTCGCCGGCGGCGCGGTGGCGATGACGCTCTACCTGTGGCACCTCACGGCCCTCGTCCTCGTGACGGTCGTGGAGCACGAGCTCGACCTCGACCGCGGCCCGGTCGGCCCACTCCGCTTCTGGTCGTCGACCGTCGCGCACCTCGCGGTGTTCCTGCTCGTGACCGCGGTGCTCGTTGCGCTCATGGCGCCGTTCGAGCACATCCCGATCCCGTGGCTGGAGCCGCCGCCCCCGCGTCCGGGTGACGGTCCGGCCTGGTCGGTCGTGGCCGGTGCGGGCGCGCTGGCGACCGGGCTCGGTCTCCTCGGCCTCGCCGCCACCGGCATGGGCGGGTTCCCGTTCGACCGCGTGACCTCGTACGCCGAGGTGCCGCTCACTCCCGGCCTCGGGCTGATCGTGTTCACGGTCGGCGTGCTGGTCGCACGCGCCGGCGGTCGGCGCGAGCCCGGTCAGCCGTCCCGCCGCACCTCGTAGCACTCGACGAGGTAGCCGTCGGGGTCGCGGAAGTAGCCGACGGTGATGGGGAAGTGCGTGCGCGGGGTGGGGGACTCCACGATCGGCACGCCCGCGGCGGCGAGCCGGTCGAAGCGGCCGGCGATGTCGTCGATCTCGAGCACCACGCGGCTGAACGCAGTGCCGTGCGCCAACGGGTCCGTCCGGGTCGGGTCGCGCAGGAGCACGAGCCCGGCGCCGCCGTCGTCGGCGCCCAGGATCACCTCGTCGATCCCGAACGGCGTGGTGAGCCGGGTCAGCTCCGAGAAGCCGAAGTGCTCGGCGTAGAACGCGGCCGACCGGTCGAGGTCGGCCACGTTGATGTTGACGAGGGCCAGGCGCGTCATCGCGGCACCGTAGCCTCGGAGCCGTGGGCACACCGTGGAAGTCGCTCGCGGCCGGGCTCGTC
>JBAZYX010000030.1:0-35293 GCA_041659105.1 Acidimicrobiia bacterium | reverse complement strand
ATGTCGCTCCCGCACACGCCGCAGTGGCTGACGCGCAGGAGCACGTCGAGGGCGCGCAGCGGGCGGACCCGACGTTCGGCGACCTCGACCCGGCCGGGCTCGGTGTAGACGACGGCTCGGTGGGAGGCGGGAAGGGAGGACATGGCGTCGGGCACGGGCGGGAGTGTGGCCATACCTGACGCCGGCGTCAAGAATGGGGGGATGCTGCGCCGCGCCCTCGTCGTCCTCGCCCTGGCCGCCGCCGTCGCCGTCGCCGGCGACACGACGGTGATGATCCCGGCCGGAGCCGCGCCGGCGGCGGGTGCGGCGGCCCCGAGCCCGGGCGACGGCCTCCGGGTCGTGAACTTCAACGTCCTCCACGGGACCTTCTGCGACGACACCGCGAGCTGCCAGGCCCCCGACCGGGTCGACCTCCTCCTCCGCCAGCTCGAGGCGGCGCGCTGCCCCGAGGTGGTGGGGCTCCAGGAGGTGAACCCCAACCTGCGGGCCCTGTTCGCCACCCGGCTCCCCCAGGTGTGCGGGGGCCGGTACCGGGGCGTCTTCACCGAGCCGACGGGCAACGACACCGAGCTCGTCCTCACCACGCTCCCCGCCCGGAAGGCGACCGTGGTGCCCCTCCCCGGCGGGCTGCGCAGCGCGTCGCGGGTCGAGCTCACCTCCGCCCTCGGGCCGGTGGTCCTCGTGGTGACCCATCAGGACGGCGACAAGACCTTCCCGAGCTGCCGGTCCGACATCGAGCGCTACCGGTGCCCGAAGCCGTGCCCCGAGGGCACCACCTTCTCGGCGTGCCAGACGATCCTCGGGCAGCGCCTCGCCGAGGGCGGCGGCCCGAAGCGGGCCCTGCGCATCTACATGGGCGACTTCAACCTCCCGGCGGGCACACCCCGGTACGCGGCGCTCGTCGGCGACGGCTGGGTCGACACCCACCTCGCCGCGGGCAACCCCGAGTGCGACCCCGCGACCGGCGTCCAGTGCACCTCCGGCCGGGACGACAAGTCGATCGCCGTCCTCAAGGACCCCGCCGCCCGAGAGACGGAGCGGATCGACTTCATCTTCGTGAAGGCCCCGCGGTGCGCGGCCCGCTTCGACCCGGTCACCGACGCCGACGGGGACGGCACGGGGACCGGCCTGTTCGCCGCCACACCGGCGCTGAACGGCCCCGGCGGGCTCGCCTGGCCATCCGACCACACTGCTGTCAGCATGGACGTGTCCTGCGCGTGAGCAGGGAGATGATCTCGGTACCGGGCGCGCATCCGAGCGGCCCGACGAAGGGGGAACCAGGAACATGAGCGCCGATCTCGTCATCCGAGGAGGCACGGTCGTCGACGGAACCGGGGCCCCGCGCTTTCGCGCCGACGTCGCGGTCACCGACGGGCGCATCGCCGAGATCGGCGAGGGCCTCTCGGGCGCCCGCGTCCTCGAGGCCGACGGCCACGTGGTGACCCCGGGGTTCGTCGACATCCACACCCACTACGACGCCCAGGTGTTCTGGGACCCCGCGCTCACGCCGTCGTCGTGGCACGGCGTCACGAGCGTGGTGGCGGGCAACTGCGGCTTCACCATCGCCCCCTGCCGCCCCGAGCACCGCGAGCTCATCGGGAAGACGCTCCAGCACGTCGAGGACATGAACCTCGACACGCTGAAGGCCGGCATCCCGTGGGATTTCGAGACCTTCCCCGAGTACCTCGACTCCGTCGCCCGCCACGGGAGCGTCCTCAACTACGCGGCGTACGTCGGCCACACCGCGGTGCGCCTGTTCGTGATGGGCGACGCCGGCTACGAGCGCGAGGCCACCGAGGACGAGCTCGCGGCGATGGCCCAGGTGGTGCGCGAGGCGCTGCAGGCGGGCGCGGCGGGCTTCGCGTCCACCTCCGCCCCCACGCACAACGGCGAGGGTGGCCGCCCGGTGCCGTCGCGTCTGGCCGACATCCACGAGATGGAGGCGCTGGTCACCCCGCTGCGCGAGCTCGGCCGGGGCGTCGGCGCGTTCACCCCGGGCGAGCGGGTGAAGCACCCCGAGATCTACGAGCTCCAGAAGCGGATCAGCCGACCGTTCACCTGGACCGCGCTGCTCACCCGGCGGGGCGCGACGTTCGCCCAGGACATGGCCGCCTACACCAAGGAGCAGCAGGCCGAGGGCGCCGAGGTGTACCCGCAGGTCACCTGTCGTCCCCTCACGTTCCAGATGAACCTGCGCGAC
This sequence comes from Acidimicrobiia bacterium, assembly GCA_041659105.1. Classification (GTDB taxonomy): domain Bacteria; phylum Actinomycetota; class Acidimicrobiia; order IMCC26256; family PALSA-555; genus CAIUKV01. The sequence goes on along the minus strand of JBAZYX010000030.1, from coordinate 33,093 downwards.
CCGTTCACGTTCAACACGAACGCGATGTGGGCTGCACTGATGGACCGCCCGATCGAGGAGCGCGTCGCGGCCTACTCCGACCCCGAGTGGCGCCGGAACGCCCAGGAGGAGATGGAGAACGCGCGGATGTTCCGCCCGCGCTGGTCCACCATCACCGTCGAGGAGTCCGGCGACACCTCGCTCAACGGCCGCACGGTCGAGTCCATCGCGGCCGAGCGGGGCATCGGCCCGCTCGACGCCATGGTCGAGCTGTCGCTCGCCGAGGACTTCCATCCCCGGTTCCGCGACACCATCGCGAACGACGACGAGTCCGTGATCACCGACCTGCTCCAGCAGGACGGCCTGATCCTCGGCCTGTCCGACGCCGGCGCGCACGTCGGCCAGCTCTGCGACGCGTGCCTGCCCACCGACCTGCTCGGCAACTGGGTGCGTGAGCGCGAGGTGCTCACGCTCGAGCGCGCGGTGCACAAGCTCACCGGCGAGCCCGCGGGCATCTACGGGTTCTCAGGCCGGGGCGTGCTCGCAGAGGGCAGCTTCGCCGACATCGCGGTCTTCGACCCCGACACCGTGGCCCCGGGCCCGGTCCGCCGGGTGAAGGACTTCCCGGCCGACGGCGAGCGGCTCGTGGCCGACGCGCCGACGGGCATGCGCCACGTCCTCGTCAACGGCACGCCGATCCGGGTCGACGGCGCGCCCGACCCCGACTCGCTCGCCACCCGGCCCGGCGTCGTCCTCCGCTAGACATTCCGGCGAACGACCCGACGAAAGGGAACCCGAGAACCATGACGCAGACCGCAGATACCCAGACCGGCAACTGGGGCCGGTGGGGTGCCGACGACGAGCGCGGCGCCCTCAACCTGATCACCCCGGAGGCCGTGCTGACGGCCACGAAGGTCTGCAAGACCGGCAAGGTCTACAACCTCGGGCTCCCGGTGGCGCGCTACGGCACGCCGGTGTTCCCCTACCGCGGGGCTCCGCAGCGGCTCACGCTCACCAGCCAGACCGACGCCGAGATGAACGCTCAGTACGGTGCGCAGCCCGGCGTGGGCGCCAACGAGGACGTGCTCGTGATCGCCGCGCACAACGGCACGCACATGGACGCGCTGTGCCATGTGTACGCGGGTGAGAAGTTCTACAACGGCAAGTCCGCTCACGGGTTCACGTCGCACAACGGCGCGCCGTACTGCGGCATCGAGAAGACCGGCGGCTTCGCCGGACGCGCCGTGATCCTCGACATCGCGAAGCACCAGGGTGTCGCCTGGCTCGAGCCCGGCTACAACGTCACCGCCGACGACCTCGAGGCGGCGCGTGTCGCCGCGGGCGTCGAGCTCGGCAGCGGCGACGTCCTGCTCGTGCGCACCGGCTGGCTCGACCTGTTCGCCGACGTCACGGCCAAGTTCGAGGAGCCGCCGTTCATGCAGCCCGGGCTCGGCGCGTCGACGGTCGACTTCATCGCCGACCTCGACATCGCCGTGGTGGGCTGCGACAACGCCGCGGTCGAGGTGATCCCGTTCGACGGCGAGTTCCTCTCGCTGCACATCGAGCTGCTGGTCAAGCGGGGCCTCACGCTCCTCGAGCACCTCGTGCTGTCGCCGCTCGCGGCCGATGGCGTCGGCGAGTGCCTGCTCGTGGTCGCGCCGCTGCTCGTCACCGGCGGCACCGGCAGCCCCATCAACCCCATCGCGATCGCCTGAGTCGAGGAGCCCACACGCCATGGCCGGAAGCAACGGAACGCCGAAGAAGGGCGTCGCGATCTACCGTGCCACCGACGCGGTGGACCTCCAGAAGACCGACTTCATGGCGACGCCGACCATGACCGACGAGGTGCGCGAGCAGCTCACCGGCGCGATCACCGCCGGCTCCGGCGTCGGCGCCGAGGTCACCGTGCTCGTGCGCCAGTCCGACGAGGAGGGCGGGTTCAGCCTCGTCCACTGCTGGTTCAAGGCCGACTACCCGCTCCCCCGGCACTCGCACGACGCCGACTGCATGTACTACGTGATCTCGGGTGAGGCGCACCTGGGCAACCAGGTGCTGAAGGCGGGCGACAGCTTCTACATCCCCGCCGACGCGCCCTACGTCTACAACGCGGGCCCCGACGGCGTGGAGGTGCTGGAGATCCGGCACAACACCGCGAGCTTCGACATGAAGATCCTCGAGCAGCCGGCGGCGCGCTGGCAGGCGCTGGTCGACACCACCAACGCCAACCGCGACCGCTGGACCGCGGAGCAGACCAGCCCCACGATCGCGGCGAACCAGGCGTAGCTCCGGTGCCGGTTCGCCCGGCGCCGGACGGCCATCGATTCTTCCCCGGACGTTTCCCGGCTCTTGTCCCGGGGAATGGTTCAATCCGCGAACGGGCAGGATCACCCACCAGCCACCGGTGGTGCGGAACACTGGCGGCAGGAGCCGATGTGATGTCCCCGCCCGAGTCCCCCGACCTCTTCGCCACGCTCTTCGCGTCGTCGGAGGACGCGATCGTGGTCACCACGGTCGAGGCCCGGATCATCACCTGGAACCCGTCCGCCACTCGTCTCTACGGCTACGGCGCCGACGAGATGGTCGGCAAGCCGCTCGCCACGCTCGTCCCGGTCGACGAGGCGGAAGAGCTCGCCGAGACGATCGGCCTCCTCGCACTGGGCGCGCGGGTGGAGTCGTTCGACGCCCGGCGGGTGCACCGCAACGGCCACGTGCTCGACGTCTCGGTCACCGCCTCCCCCATCCTCGACGCCCACCGCGAGCTCCGTGGAATCTCGTGGATCGAGCGCGACGTCACCGGGCGGCGCCACGTCGAGCGCATGATCAGCCACCTCGCGTTCCACGACCCGCTCACCGGGCTCGCGAACCGCACGCTGCTGCGCGACCGCCTGCAGAACTCGCTCGAACGCTCCCGGCGCGGCGGGGGCCTGGTCGCGGTGATCTACCTCGACCTCGACGACTTCAAGCAGGTCAACGACTGCCTCGGCCACCCTTGTGGCGACCGGCTGCTCCAGCTCGTGGCCACGCGGTTGCAGAGCCTGCTGCGGCCCGAAGACACCCTCGCGCGCCTCGGCGGTGACGAGTTCGTCGTGGTGTCCGACCGCGTGCCGTCGCTCGACGCGGCGATGGCGATCGCCCAGCGGCTCGAGCGCGCGCTCACCCCGACGTTCGAGTTCGACGCGGCCCAGGTGCTCGTCACCGCGAGCATCGGCGTCGCGGTGGGCGAAGCCGGCGCCGACGCCGACCGCGTGCTCGCCCACGCCGACCGGGCCATGTACTCGGCGAAGGCGCGCGGCGGTGCGGGCATCGCCACCTTCGTCGCGCCGTTCCTCTGACGCCGGCGACGGACGCCGGGCTACTCGACGAGCGCTTGGTCGCGGGTGCCGTAGTTGCTGATGCCGATGCCGTCGAGCCGGCCGTCCTGGAGGTCGGCCACGATCCCCACGAGGTGGCTCACCACGTCCTGCACGCACCAGCCGGGGCAGGCGGGAACCCCGGCCCGGGTCCACTCGTCCTCGAGGCCGACGACGTAGTCGCTCAGGCGCTCGCGGGTCTCGCGGTAGACGGCGACGGGCTCGGCCACCGAGGGCTCAGCCGCGCGGCAGGCCGAGCACGCGCTCGGCGATGATGTTGCGCTGGATCTCGCTGGTACCGCCCGGGAGCGTGCCCGCGAACGACCGCAGGTACGAGGTGATCCACGAGCCCTCGCGGTGCACCTTCGGGCCCGGCGCCGCGTCGTCGAGCGAGGCCACCCCCCGGGCCTCGGTACCGGTCAGCATGATCTTCTGCACGGTCTCGCTGCCGAACAGCTTGAGCAGCGAGTGCTCCGGCGCGGCGCGACCCTTCAGGAACTTCGAGAAGCCGCGATAGCCCATCAGCATCAGCGCCTGGGAGTCGACGTAGAGGCTCGCGACGTCGGCCCGGAACTTCGCGTCGTCGCGCAGCAGCGTGCCGTCGGGCCCGGGCTCGTCGCCCATCGCCACCAAGTTGTCCACGCCGCGCATGCTGTCGTAGGCGTAATCGATCCAGAGCATCGCCCGCTCGTGCGCGAGCGAGCCCCCCGCGAGCGCCCACCCGTTGTTCATCTCGCCGAGGAGGTTCTCCTTCGGAACGATCGCGTCGGTGAAGAACACCTCGTTGAAGTCGGTGTAGTCGGGGTCCGACAGCTCGGGGAACGGGCGCGGTTCCACGCCCGGCGTCTTCATGTCGATGATGAGGACGCTGATGCCCTTGTGCTTCGGCGCGTCGGGGTCGGTGCGCACGAAGCACATGTTCCAGTCGGAGTGGTGCGCGCCCGACGTCCACACCTTCTGGCCGTTCACCACGAAGTGGTCGCCGTCGAGGACGGCGCGGGTCTTCAGCGACGCGAGGTCACTGCCGGCGCCGGGCTCGCTCATCCCGAGCGACCACGCGATCTCGGCCTTGAGGGTGGGGAGCAGCCACTTCTGCTTCTGCTCCTCGGTCCCGTAGTCGAGGAGCGAGGGGGCGATGATGCCGAGACCCTGCGGGTTGTAGCTCCGCGGGATCTCGCGCTTCTTCATCTCCTCGAAGTAGATCATCTGCTGTGTGGCGGTGGCGTTGCGCCCGCCCAGCTCCGGCGGCCAGCCCGGCACGAGCCAGCCGTTGTCGAACAGCTTGCGCTGCCACTCGCGGGCCCAGTCGGGCAGGTGCGCGCTCGACAGCCGCGGCTGCGCGCGCAGCTCCTCGGAGGGAGCGTTGACCTCCAGCCACGCGACCAGCTCCGCCCGAAACGCTTCCTCGGTTGCTCCATACTTCAGCTTCATCAGTACTGCCTCGCTCGCTCGTTGAGGGTTGACGAAGGGCACCGAGCCCGTCCGCTCCGGACCGCTCGCTCGGCTGCTCCCGTCGCTGCGCTCCGTCCGAGGGGGAGACTAGGTTCCCCGCCCATGAACTTCGAGTTCAGTGACGAGCAGGAGCAGCTGCGGGACTCGGTGCGGCGGTTCCTGGAGGACCGGGCGCCGATCGGGTACGTGCGGGAGCTCTGGGACGACCCCCGCGGCACCACCGACCCCGTGTGGGGCGGGCTCGCGGCCCTCGGCGTGACCGGGCTGCTGGTGCCCGAGGCCCAGGGAGGCTTCGGCGGCGGCATGGTCGACGCCGCGGTGGTGTGCGAGGAGCTGGGGCGGGTGGTCAACCCGGGCCCGTACGTGTCGAGCGCGGTGGGCGCGGCCGGCCTCGTCGCCGGGATCGGCACCACGGCCGACCACGCCGACCTGCTGCCCGGCCTGGCCGACGGCACCACGGTCGCCACCGTCGCCCTGCTCGAGCCCGGTCGCCGGGCGGAGTGGCGCTCCCCCGTCACCGTCGCCGATCCGAGCGGCGACGGCTGGGCGCTCACGGGCACCAAGGTCCACGTCGCCGACCTGATGGCGGCCGATGTCGTGCTCGTCACGGCAACCGTCGGCGTCGAGCTCGGCGTGTTCGCCGTGCGCACCGTCGACGCCGCCCCCGAGGCCACCCCCACGATCGACGGCACCCGCCGCGAGGGCATGCTCACGCTGGTTCGTACGCCTGCCCGCCGCGTCGGCACGGGCGACGCCACCGACGCGGTCGCGCGCACCGTCGACCGGCTCCACACCGCGTGGGTGGTCGACGGCGTGGGCGCCGCGCAGCGCGCGATGGAGATGTCGGTCGAGTACGCGAAGGAGCGCGAGCAGTTCGGCGCGCCGATCGGCTCGTTCCAGGCAGTGCAGCACCTCTGCGCCGACATGCTCCGCAACGTCGAGCTCGCCCGCGCCGCGGCGTACTACGCGTGCTGGGCGCTCGACGCCGCCGACCGCGCCGAAGGGCACCGCGCTGCGACGATGGCACTCGCGTTCGCGGCCGACGGGCTCTCCGCCGTCGGTGCGACCACGATCCAGGTCCACGGCGGCGTCGGCTACACGTGGGAGCACGACGCGCACCTGTACTACAAGCGCTTGCTCACCCTCCAGGGCCTCGGCGGTGGCAGCGCCGACCAGCTCGAAGAGCTCGCGACAATCGTGTTGGATTGAACCGCGCCCCCTGCCTTTTGGCGTCGCCAGACACCCGTCTCGGGGGGTCGAGCGACGCCAAAACAGAAAGGGGGGCGATCTAGCGGGACGTGGTGAGGAGCAGGGCGCCGGCGAGGGGACCTCCGCCGGCGCAGGCGACGCCCACCTCGGGGTTGCCCGGCACCTGCCGCGCGCCACCCTCGCCCCACAGCTGGGTGCAGGCCTCGTGCAGGAACGAGAAGCCGTGGAGCCGGCCCGACGAGAGCTGGCCGCCGTGGGTGTTGAGCGGGAGCACGCCGCCCTCGCGGGCGATGTTCTGACCGCCCTCGACGAACGGGCCCGACTCGCCCTTGCCGCAGAAGCCCATCGCCTCGAGCCAGGCCATGGTGATGAAGCTGAACCCGTCGTACATCTCGGCCACCTGCACGTCGGACGGCTTCATGTCGGTGCGGGTCCACAGCTGGGCCGAGGCGTCACGCAGCGCCATCGTGGTGAGGTCGTCGAACTGGTCCCACGACGGGCGACCGCGCAGCGCGGTGCCCACGGCCTCCACGCGGATCGGCGGCTTGCGCAGGTCGGGGATCGTGTCGACGTGCGACACGATCATCGCGGTGCCGCCGTCGCACGGAACGTCGCAGTCGAACAGCCGCAGCGGCGACGCGATGACACGCGAGTTGAGGTAGTCCTCGATCGTCATCGGGTCGGTGTAGATCGCCTTCGGGTTGAGCGCGGCGTTCTTGCGCGCGTTCACCGCGATCTGCCCGAGCTGCTCGGGCGTGGTGCCGAACTCGTGGAAGTGGCGCTGGGCCATCATCGCGATCCACGGCGCGGCCGACGGCGCGCCGTACGGCAGCACCCACTCCATGAAGCCCGACGCCCGCGGGATGGCCTGACGGCCTCCGCCCCCCGGCATCACCGCGGCGCGGCCGCCCTCGCCCTGGGCGCTGCCCTCGAACACGCTGCGGAAGCAGAGCACGTGCGTGGCCAGCCCGAACGCCACCGCGAGGCACGCGTCGATCACCGCGCCGAGCTGACCCGGGCGCTCGAGGCCTCCGCTCCACCAGCCCAGGTTGAGCCGCAGCGCGTCCTGCACGTCCACCACACCCCCGCCGGAGAACCCGGGAGGGTCGCCGCCGGGGCCGGGGTAGGTGGCGATGCCGTCGATGTCGGCCGTGGTGAGACCGGCGTCGTGGATCGCCTCGACACACGCGTCGAGCGTGAGCTCGAGTGGGTCGCGGTAGAGCCGCCGCCCGACGTCGGACTGCCCGACGCCGCTGATGACGGTCAGGTGCTCGGGCTTCGTCGCCATCAGGCCACCTTCTCGGGCTCGAACATGGGGATCCAGATGTTCTCGTCCTCGTGAGCCTCGAACGTCACCTGCACCGGCATGTCCACGTGCACGTCGTCGACCTTGCAGTTGACGATGACCGTGGTCAGGCGCAGGCCTTCCTGCTCGGGGAACTCCACGATCGCGAGTGCGAAGGGCAGCTCGGGCACGGGCATCCACGGCTGGTGGTTGATCGTGAACGTGTGCACGACCGCCTTGCCCGACACGGGCTCGTAGGCGAGGTCCTTCGAGAGGCACTGCGGGCACATCACGTTGTGCGGGTGGATCCAGTACTTGCACTGCTGGCAGCGCTGGAACCGCAGGACCCCGTCGCGCCCCGACGCCCAGAAGGGCTCGTTGCGCGCGGTGATCCGGGGCAGCACCCGGAACGGTGCGTCACTCATCGTCGTCCTCTTCCACTTCGGGGGCGGCATCGAACCCGGCCCGGGCCAGCGGGATGGCCTCCACCGCGGGCCCCACGCCGAAGGCCACGCAGGTGAGCATGATCGAGCCGAGCACCTCCTCCCACGTGGCCCCCACCTCGCGGGCCAGGCGTGAGTGGCGCACGATGCCGATCTCGTTGCGGGCGATCACGGTGCACACCATGCGGATCAGCTCGTGGGTCTTGCGGTCGGGCGCGCGCAGGGAGTCGATCTGGCTGAGCCAGGCGGCCTGCGCGTCGTGCAGGCCCGGGAACACGTCGTAGATCGGAGCCTCGTACTTGAAGCTCCAGTCGCTCCCGATGCCGGCGTCGGACGCGGAACCCTCGTCGGGGCTGGTCATGCGATCACCCCCCGGCCGGACGGAACCGCGGCAGCGTGTACCGCGGATCGTCGGACACCTGGTGGAACACCACCTCCAGCGGCATGCCGGCTTCGAGGGCGTCGAGCTCGCACTCCACCACGTTGCTCATCATGCGCGGTCCCTCCTCGAGGTCGACCAGCGCGGCCACGTAGGGCACACGCTCGTTGAACGGCGGGAGGTCGTTCACGTGGACGATCGACCACGTGTACAGGGTCGCACGCCCCGACGCCTCGAACCACTCGACGTCGGCGCTCCAGCAGAGCGGGCAGAACGGGCGCGGGTAGAAGTGGTACTCGCCGCAGGCGTTGCAGTGCTTGACGAGGAGCTGCTGCGCGTTGGCGGCGGCCCAGAAGGGCTCGGTCTCCTCGTCGGGGGTGGGCAGATCGAAGCGGGGGGCCACCGGGGCTACGGAGTCAGCGGGTCGGGAGCGCGGCGACCGCGCTGCCCTGGACCTTCGCCGCACCCTCCTGGTTGACCACCGAGCACTCCAGCTCCACCTTGTGGGCGCCCTCCTCGTCGTACTTGCGCGCCACCGAGACCTTGGTGGTCAGGGTCTCCCCCGGCCAGGTCTGCTGGGTGAAGCGCACGGCGTAGCGCTCGAGGTTGCCCACACCCACGTAGTCGGTGAGGGCCTTGCCCAGCAGGCCCATGGTGAACATGCCGTGGCCGAACACGCTGGGCAGGCCCGCCGCCTGCGCAGCCACCTCGTCGTGGTGCATGGGGTTGAAGTCGCCCGACGCGCCCGCGTACACGACCAGGTCGGTCCGGCCGAGCTCGTGGCTGAACTCCGGTGCGGAGTCACCCTCGTTCACGTCGTCGAAGAACAGCTTCTTCTCGCCCAAGGTGGTTCGCTCCTTGCCTGCGGTCCCCGGGGGTCGGGGCCGGGCGAGAGCGTGTCGCCTCCCTGACACGCATGTCAATTCCGCGCCATGCTGGGGGCGACAAGGGGGAACCGACGCATGACACGACCGGACTGGGAGCTGCGGGAGACCGCGCCCGAACTGCGGGCCCGCTACCTCGCCGAGGGCCATTGGACCGACGACACGCTCACCAAGCACGTGGTGAACGGGCTCACCGCCCACCCCGAGCTCGACTTCCGGGTGTGGTCGCACACCCGCCCGAGCCTCCACACCATGGGCGAGTGCGACCGCCTGGCCCGGGGCCTGGCCGCCGGCCTCGCGGCCCGGGGCATCCGCGAGGGCGACGTGGTCGCATTCCAGATGCCCAACTGCTTCGAGGCGGGGATCACGTTCTACGGCGCCGCGATGCTCGGCGTGGTGCTGGTTCCGATCGTGCACTTCTACGGGCCCAAGGAGGTGCGCCACATCCTCCACGAGTCGGGAGCGAAGGCGTTCCTCTCCTTCGACCGGTTCGGGCACCGCGACTTCGTGGCCGACTACGAGCGCGCCACCGAGGGCGCCGACGGGCTCGAGGTGGTGGCGTTCGTGGGCGACGGCCCGGCCGGCGTCACCCCGTTCACCGACCTGATCCTCGAGGGCGCCGACTTCACCCCGGCCGACCCCGACCCCGACGCGCCCGCGGTGGTCGGGTACACGTCGGGCACCACGAGCGACCCGAAGGGCGTGATCCACACCCACCGCACGCTCAACGCCGAGATGCTCCACATGACCCGCACCGGCGCATCCGGGCAGCGGTCGATGCTGGTGGGCGCGCCGGTGGGGCACGCGATCGGCATGCAGGCGGGGCTGCTCGGCCCGATCCTGCGGGGCCTGCCCGTGCACCTCATCGACGTGTGGGACCCGGGCACGGTGCTCGACGCGCTCCTGGAGGCCGACCTGACCGCGGGCAGCGGGTCCACCTACTTCCTCACCTCGCTGCTCGACCACCCGAGCTGCACCGAGGAGCACCACCGCGCGATCAAGCAGGTGGGCATGGGCGGCTCGGCCATCCCGGCTGCGGTGTCGGAGCGGGCGGAGGCGCTCGGCATCAAGCTGCTGCGCTCGTACGGCTCCACCGAGCACCCGTCCACCACCGGCTCCCTCTTCGAGGACGACCGGCACCAGCGCAACTACACCGACGGGGTGCCGATGCCGGGGGTGGAGGTGCGCCTCGTCGACGACGACGGCAACGACGTGGGCGACGGCCCGGGCGAGATCTGGACCCGCGGGCCCGACCTGTTCGTGGGCTACGTGAACCCCGCGCTCACGAAGATCGCGGTCGACCCCGACGGCTGGTACGCCAGCGGCGACATCGGGGTGCGCGACGAGCGCGGCGCGATCACGATCACCGACCGCAAGAAGGACATCATCATCCGCGGCGGCGAGAACATCTCGGCCGCCGAGGTGGAGGAGCTCCTCCAGCAGATGCCGGGGGTGAGCGAGGTGGCGGTGGTCGCCGCTCCCGACGCGCGCCTGGGCGAGCACGCGTGCGCGTTCGTGCGCATGATCCCCGGTGCCCCCGAGCCCACGCTCGAGGTCGTGCGCGCCCACCTCACCGAGGCCGGCCTCGCCCGCCAGAAGTTCCCCGAGGAGCTGCGGGTGGAGGACGAGTTCCCCCGCACCCCGTCGGGGAAGATCCAGAAGTACGTGCTCCGCGACCGCGTGCGGGCCGAGGCCCGCGGCGAATGACGGCCTGATCGCCGGTCCGCGGCCCGATAATGGAGCGATGACGGCACACCCCGAGGTCCCCCCGGCGCTCGACGCGCTCGGCTGGAGCGACCACTGGGCGGCCCTCGCGGCCGACCGGCCCGCCGGGGTGGAGCCCGGACGGGTGCTGCGCCACGACAGCGTGGCCGTCCTCGTCGGCATCGCGGACGACGTCGTCACCCGCCCGATCCGGCCCGCGCTCCCACCCCTGGCGGTGGGCGACTGGCTGCTGGTCGACGACGAGACCGTCGTCGACGTGCTGCCCCGCACGTCGCTGCTCCAGCGCCGCGACCCCACCCGGGGCGGCGCCCAGCTCATCGCGGCCAACGTCGACCTCGTGGGCATCGTGTGTGGCCTCGACCGGCCCGTGAAGCCGGGGCGCATCCAGCGGTTCGTGGTGCAGGTCTTCGACTCGGGCGCGATCCCCGCGGTGGTGCTCACCAAGGCCGACCTCGTCGACGACCCGTTCGACGCCGAGGCCGTGGTGGCGCGCGCCGCACCCGGGGTGGACGTGATCGTGTGCTCGGTGCACACCGACGCCGGCCTCGACACCCTGCGCGCCGCGGTGCGCGACCGCACCGTCGCGTTCGTGGGCGAGTCGGGCGCCGGGAAGTCCACGCTCGTCAACGCGCTCGCGGGCAGTGAGCTCGCGGCCACGAGCGCGGTTCGCAAGGGCGACAGCAAGGGCCGCCACACCACCACGTCACGCGAGCTGCACGTGCTCCCGGGCCACTGCTGCCTGGTCGACACCCCGGGCCTGCGCGAGATCGGCGTGTTCACCGACGTCGACACCGTCGACGTCGCGTTCGTCGACGTGGCCGGCGACCTCGACGAGGAGTGCCGCTTCCGCGACTGCACGCACACCAGCGAGCCCGGCTGCGCGGTGCTCGCCGCGATCGAGCGCGGCGACCTCGACGGCGACCGCTACGCCGCGTGGCAGGCGTTGCGGGCCGAGGCCGAGTCCGCGGAGCTGCGCGGGGACCCCGTGGCCCGGCACCAGGCCGAGAAGCGGTTCGGCCGGATGGCCCGCGAAGCGCAGAAGCTCAAGCGCGGCGGTGACCGCTAGGGCATGCCGCCGTCGACGCGCAGGAGCGCGCCGGTCGTGAAGCTCGAGGCGTCGCTCGCCAGGTAGAGCGCGGCGCCGACGATCTCGTCGGGCCGGCCGATGCGCTTCAGGGCGAACGTGGGCATCCCACCCGCCTGCTTGGACTCCTCGGGCCAGGCCTTGGTCACGTCGGTCTCGAACGGGCCGGCCGAGATGCAGTTGACCCGCACCTGCGGGCCGAGCTCCTTGGCCAGCGCCTCGGTGATGTTGTTGAGCCCGGCCTTCGCCGCCGCGTACGGCAGGAACGAAGGGTCGGGCCGCAGCGCGCCACTCGTGGAGATGTTGATGATCGATCCCCCGCCGGCGTCGCGCATGCGGTTGCCCACGAGCACGCTCAGGCGGAACGGCCCCTTGAGGTTGAGCCCGAACACGCTGTCCCAGAGCTGCTCGTTCACGTCGAGCAGGTTGGCGTACAGCGGCGACTTCCCCGCGTTGTTGATCAGCACGTCGACCTTGGCGAAGCGCTGGTACGCCGCGGCCACGAGCTCGTCGAGCTGGTCCCACCGGCCCACGTGGCATGCGTACGCCATGGCCCGGCGGCCGGTGGTCTCCTCCACTTCCCGCGCGACCTCCTCGCAGGCCTCGAGGGTGCGGCTCGCGATCACCACGTCGGCGCCGCAGCGGGCCAGGGCGAGCACCATCTCCTTGCCGAGTCCGCGGCTCCCCCCGGTGACCAGCGCCACGCGCCCGGTCAGGTCGAACAGCTCATCCGCATATCCCATGTGGGCGGTTGTACCACTACGGGCGCAGATGCGGCCGAGCGGTGGCCGAGACCCGGACGACGAACGGCTCGCCGCCGCGCACGAGGCGCAGCAGGGTCAGGTCCACGTCGCCCTCGATCTCGACGGTGACCGAGGTCGCGTCGGCGTGCACCCGCACCGAGCGCACCGCGCCCGCGTCGGCCTGCTGCACCACCGAACGACGAGCCCGCTCCTCGGCCGCGACCGGATCGAGCACGACCGTGCCGTCCTGTCGGTACCGCGCCTCGTCGAGGGCACCGGCACCGGCGAGTGCCGCCGCGTCGGCCGCGGACGCCAGGGAGCGACGCTCGGAGAACGACCGACCCAGGTCGAGGGCCAACCCGCCGAGCGGCAACAGCGCCAGGGCCAGGCCGAGGAGCCACAGCGTGATGCTGCCGCGCTGCGCGTCATGCGCGCGACGGCTCCTCACGGACGGCTCCCGTACGGATCGACCGGCTCGCGGTGCACCGCCGTCCAGCTCCACGCCGGGGTCGAGCCGATCAGCGGGACCGCCACCGCGGGCATCGCCACGGTGACGCGGGCAGTCACGGTGCCACCCCGCGGCAGCGGGTCGCCCGCCGCGCAGTCGAGGGAGACGCGCAAGGCGTCGTCGGGGAGGCCCGCGCCCGCAGCGATCGCCGCCACCGCCCGGTCGGCACGCCCGGGATCGCACCCGCCCGCGATCGCCACGGCGCGGGCGCCGTCACGGGCGGCGAGCCGGGCGATCCCCTGCCGCGACGACCACTCGGGGAGGCTCAGGACGAGCAGGGCAACCGGGAGCAGCAGCAGCGCGACCCCGGCACTGAGCTCGATCGCGGCGAACCCACCATCACGCTGGATGGGCACACCCCGGGCCCCGAGGTTCACGGAAGCGCCTCCCTGACCTCGGCCGACTCGACGGTGTACGACCATCGCGGCAGACCGGGGAGCCAGGGCACGATCGTCACGTCGGCCCGGGCCCGGACCTGCAGCGGGCTCCCGGAGGCCGTGCACGTGACCCCGACGTCGCGACGCGCCGCGGGCCCGAGCAGTCCGTCGAGGACGGCTCGGGCCCGCGTCTCGCAATCCGCGATCGGTCCGTCGGATCGGCTTCCCACGCGCACCGCCTCGTCCACCGCGGCACGCACGGCGTTGCGGGTGAACACCATCGTGACCACATTGGCCAGCGAGACGAACACCACCAGCGAGAGCGCGGCCGCGACGACCATGGCGATTCCGGCCATGCCCGCCTCGGCACCGGGTCCGACGGTCGATCGGGGTCGCACCGCGATCAGACCTGCAGCTGCGCGCGGATCCACTCCATGACGTCCAGGCCGACCGCCTGGAGCACGGCCCAGATGGCGACCAGTGCGGCGATGCCCAACGCCGCGTTGCCGAGCAGCTCCGCGGTCGCCATGCCCCGCTCCGCTTCACGGGGGTCGATCTCGTTCGGTACGGACTCTTCGTCGATTCGCGCGGACCAGCAGCTCATGGACATTCCTCTCCTTGGTTGTCGGGTTGGTGTTCTCGCGTCGTGCGAGACCGTCAGCGACCGCCCAGCACCAGCGATGGCAGGGGGGCGATCACGAAGAGCAACATGATCGGAGCGAGCACGGCGATCGTCGGGACCAACATCGCGGCCCGCCGGCGCGTGGCCTGGCGGCGCAGCTCGTCCCGGCGAACGTCGCGGAGGTCGTCGCTCAGCGCGCGGAGCGCAGTGCCGAGGTCCGCTCCCTGCTCCGACGCGAGCGCGAAGAGGCGATACGTCCGCGCGGCGTGCGGCTCGATGCTGATCCGGGCCGCGTGGCGGAACGCCTCGACCTCGCTGCGGCCCGCCCGGATCGACGCCAGCACCGCGCGGAGCTCCTCGACGACCACGCCGTTCCCGCGTTCCACCACCCGCGTGATGGCCTGCACCGGACCCGCGCCGGCCCGGACGTGGATCGCGAGCACCTGGTCGATGGTGACGAGCTCGAGCCGCATCCGGACTCGCCGCTCCTCCGCCACCCGCGCCAGTCGCGCCGGGGGACGCGTGTACCCGACTGCCGCGCCGCTCGCGCCGAGCACCAGCATCAGCACCGGCGACCGCAGCACCACGGCACCCACGAGGACCCCGACCCCGGCCGCGCAACCCGTCAGCGCGTACTGACGGAGCCGGAACTGCTCCGCCGTCTGCTCGTCCAGCCCTGCCTCGCGCAGGCGTCGCCCGAGGCGCCGGTCGCCCGACGCGGACGACGCGGACCGCGACCACCCGCGACGACGGGGTGGCGACCATGCCGCCCCCACATCCCCGGCCCGCTCGTCGTCGCGGTCGGACCGATAGGGCGCTACCCGCTCGGTCACCCGGGGTGCCCGGCGCTGCACCGCGACCAGGCCCGCGATCGCGGCAACGCCGAGCGCCACCGCGGCGGCCCACGCCATGGGCGTCACGGCCGCACCCCCGCCCGGGCGAACACGCGTGGCTCCTCGGGTTGGCGGCCGAGCCGGCCCAGCCACAACGCGCCCACCACACTGAGGAGCCCGGCCGCACCCACGACGAGCACGCCGCCGGTCGACCGGTAGAAGTCACGGAACGGACCGTCACGAAGGGTGAGCGCGACGAGGACGAACCAGGGCAACACCAGCACTGCCCGCGCGTTGATGCGCATCTCGAGCCCCTCGGTGTCGATCTCCTCGAGCACCTTCACGTCCTTCGTCGTCGCGACGACGAGGTCCTCGAGCACGTCGCGCACGATCGCACCACCTCGTTCGTGCGCCACGAGCAGCACCTCGATCACGCGGTCGCTCGTCGGATCGGCCATGCGTTCCTTGACCTGCTCGAGGGCCGCGCTCGTACCGAAGACCCGGGCGAGGGTCGGGAAGTCCGAGAAGACCTCATGCAACGGTTCGGGACCGGACTCACCCAGCCCCGCGACGCCCTGACCCAACGACCGGCCGGCGACGATGGCCGCGACCAGCTCGCGAAGGGCGTCGGGCCAGGCCGACTGCCACTGACGCATCCGGACGAGCCGCCGGTGGCCGTAGTACGCGTACGGGAGCGTGGCGGCGGCCAGGGCGGGAGGAATCGCGACGAGTGGCGCGCGGGTCGCGAACGCGAGGACGGAGAACGCGAGCAGCGCGGCTCCCACCGATGCCGCCCAGAACTGGAAGGGCGAGATGTCGGCTCCGGCCTGACGGAGCCAGTGCGCACGCGACGGCCGGCTGGACTCGACACGCCGCTCGACGACCGGTCGCGGTGCCGACGGCCGCGCCCACCCAGCAACGACGAGGACGGCCGCTCCAGCCGCGAGGGCCACACAGAGCGCAGCGAGGATCGTCACGCGGCGGCGGACTCGAAGATGGATCGGAGCGCACCGGGACGCCCGAGCGATCGGTCCGCACGCGCTTCCAGCCGGTCGGGGATCGCGCCGGTCCATTGGAGCGGTTGGTCGGGACCGGCACGGACGAACACCGGCTCGCAGGTGAACCCGTCGGTGAGAGCCGGAACGACCGCGGTGATCTCGGTGACGCATCGCCGGATTCCCGCGCCACCTTCGGCTGCGGACCGCTCGACATGCACGACGAGGTCGAGCGCGGAGGAGAACACTCGTTGCACGACCCGCTCCGTGACGTTCTCACCCGCCATCAACGCCGCGTTCACCAGCGCATGGAGCGCCTCGGGCGCGCTGTTGGCGTGCACCGTGCAGAGGAACCCGCAGCCCGCATTCACCGCACGCGTGAGCTCGAAGGCCTCCGCTCCCCGGACCTCGCCCACCACGATCCGATCCGGGCGCATCGCGAGCACGAACTTCACGAGCTGACGGAGCGTGATCTCGCTGCTCCCGTCGAGCGCCGGGGGACGGGTCTCGTAATAGGCGCCGTGGGGAAACGACACGGACAGCTCGCGGATCTCCTCGCAGGCGCGCACGCAGTGCTCGGGCGGGACCGCCGCGAGCAGCGCCGCGAGCATCGTCGTCTTGCCCGCGCCGGGCTCACCCGACACTGCAACTCGGCTGCGAAAGCGCATCGCGGCGTCGAGGAACGCCGCCGCGCCGGGATCGAGCGCGCCGCGCGCCACCAAGTCGCGCAGTGAGACCGATCGGACCGTGTACCGACGAACCGTCGCCGACAGCGCGTCGGCCACCGGGGGGATCGCCGCCGTGAGCCGAGCCTCGCCACCCAACACGCGCGCCTGCACCAGCGGGGACGTCGCGTTGAGCTGACGGTCCGTGGTCGCCAGCAGCTGCTCGACCACCCGGCGGTTCTCCTCTTCGCTTGTCGGCGTCAACAGCCCGCGGAGCCGACCATCCGAGTCGAGGAACGACACGCGCGCACCTTCGATGAAGATCTCCTCCACGTCGTCGCGCCGCACGAGGTCCGACAGCGCGCCGAGGTCGGTGACGGACCGGACCAGTCGCTCGATCATCTCGGCGGGATCGTGGAGCGCCGGCCCATCACCCAGGCGCGCCCGCTGCTGGTAGTGATCGACCGTGCGCACGACGACCGCACGCACGAGCGTCGTCTCGGGATCGTCGGCCCAGTGCTCTCCGTCGAGCGCGGCGACGACCTCCCGCCGGAGCCGCTCGTAGACGTCGGTCGACATCAGGGGCGAGGGCTCGGCGCCATGCCGACGTCCGGGTCTCTGCCGATGACGACGGCCAGCCCATCGATGGCACGGGCGAACGGACCGCGCTCGACGACGGACGCCGACCACGCCGCGTCCTCGAGCTTCGGATCGGTGGGAACGAACGTGAGGCCCGCGACCCGCAGATCGCGCTGGAGCTCGCCGGCGAGCTCCGCGCGCCGCGCCCTCCCGCTCGGCGCGCGGTTGACGACGAGATGGACGGAGGCGCCGGAGGACGCAGTGAGGGTCTTGACCCACTCCACGAGCCGGATCACTCCGACGGGATTCGCGACCCCGACGGCGACGACCACGCTCGCGTGCCGGACCACCGCGGAACACACGTCGGGCTCCCCGTGCACCGCGCGCGCCCCGGCCGACACGTCGACGAACACCGGCGCGAACCGGGTCGCCAGGGCCTCGCCGACCGCGACCACCTCGTTCGGCCGGAGAGTGGCGGCGACACGTCGGTTCGGTGCGCCCACGAGCACGGCCGGCCAATCGTCGCCCAGGTCGAAGAGGGTGCCCGGGACCGCTCCCGACCCCTGACTCACAACGTCGACCGCGGAGCACAGGTTCGGTTCGAGCGGGAGGCCCAGTCGCGCGGCGACGGACGGGGTCACCTCGTCGGCGTCCACGAGCACCGGACGCCCACCGCGACGCGCGCACGCAGCCCCCAGCGCGATGGCGACCTCCGTGGACCCGGCGCCGAAGGGCCCACCCACCGCCACCACGGCTCCGGACCGGGTGGGCCCGCCCGTCGGTGAGGTCGTCACGAGCGCCGACCGTCGGGCCGTGTCCGTGGAGGTCGAGGACGAGGACGGCACGAGGGCTACGACCGCGGCGACCAACTCGGACGGCGGACACATCGATGCCCGCACGGCGTCGACGCCGATCGTGCTGATGAGGTCCCCGGCTGCCGGCGCCTCCGCGACCACCAGGACCTTCCGCCCTCGGGCGTGCAATGCGTCGGTGAACGCGCCCGTCAGCGCCGGCCAACGGTCGCTTGCCACCAGGACGTGGAACTCCTCGTCGAGAGCGACCGCGGGATCGAGCACCATCAGCCGGACGCGCGCTCCACCGTGGTCCGCGCAGTAGCGGTGCAGCTCGTCGACCCAACCGTCGGACGTGCGCACGAGCGCGATCTCGGGCTCCGGCTGCCCGGGCTGGTCGACGACCGTCATCGTGACGGCACCGGGCCGATGCTCACCGGGGAGGTGCCGCGGGCCGAGGACGCGCCCGTCACGCGCGTCAACACGAAGTCGCCATCGGCCAACGCAGCAGCGAGCAGCTGCGCGTCCTCGACGTCGACGGCCAGCGTGAGCGTCACCTCGCCGCGACGGGCACCGAACGCTCCGCTCTCACCGTCGTCGACGTCGAGCACCTCGAGGTCGGCGGCGACGACGCTGGCGATTCCGTCACGGGCCGTGACCACGTCCACGCGATCCCCCGCGGCGAGGTGGCCGTTGACCGCGCGCGAGCGGTCGACGGGGATGCTCATCGCCCGGCGGCCGTCGTTGGTGGCGCGGGTTCGCAGCTGACTCGGCAGGAGCGGGTCGCCCGCGACTGTCGGCGCGGTGACGACGCGACCACGCACGTCGTGCTCGCGGCTCGCCGAAACCAGGTGCGACGACAGCTCGTCACCCGCACGGACCGACGCGCTCCGAATGTCCGCAGGACGCAGGATCGTTCCGGCCTCCAGGTCCCGGGAGGCGACGAGGATCCGCCGTGCACCATCGCGATCGCGCAGGGCCCCGAGCGTGAGGACCAGGCCGAGCGCACCGGCCAGCAGCATCACCAGGTGAGGAGTGGCGCGGCGCCGACGGTGCAAGCGCTGCGGGGTGGCTTCCGGCACGCCGCCACTGACACTCTGCCCATTGCGCGTGACGCGGCCCAGATGCGCGCACTGGACCGCATGACCTAGCGTCCCAACATGCCTCTCGATCTGCACGCGCTGCTCGACCCGCCCCACACCGCGGTCCTCACCATGGAGCTCCAGCGGGGGGTGATGGGCGACCTCGCGATGATCCCCGATCTCGCCGACGAGGTGAAGGCCACGGAGATGCTCGACCACGTCGCCGCGCTGCTCGCCGCAGCCCGCACCGCGGGAGCGCGCGTCGTGCACTGCACCGCGGAGTTCCGCGCCGACCGCGCCGGGTCGGGCACGAACGCGCCGATGCTGCGTGCGAGCGCGAAGGGCGACAGCCTGGTGGCGGGCACGGCGAGCGCCGAGGTGGTACCCGAGCTGAGCCAGCAGCCGAGCGACCTCCTCGTCCCCCGTCTGCACGGAATGACGCCGTTCACCGGTACGTCGCTCGACGCGACGCTGCGCAACTGCGGGATCACGACGGTGGTCGCCACCGGCGTGTCGCTCAACGTGGGCGTGACCGGCATGGTGATCGAGGCGGTGGGACTCGGCTACACGGTGGTGGTGCCCCCCGACGCCGTGGCCGGCGTGCCCCACGAGTACGCCGAGCAGGTGCTCCAGCACACGATCCCGGTGATCGCCTACCGCATCCCCACCCCCCAGATCATCGAGACCTGGGCCGGGTGAGCCCCTACCCCGACTTCGACCGTCTCCTCGACGGTCGCGTCGCGCTCATCACCGGCTCGGGGTCGGGCCAGGGCCGCGCCGCCGCGCTGCTCATGGCTCGCCACGGCGCCCGCGTGGTGGTGGTCGACGTCAACGAGCCGGCTGCGTACGAGACCGTGCAGCTGCTCGAGGAACAGGGGGCCGAGGGCTTGGCGGTCACGGTCGACGTGTCGAGCTCGACGAGCTGCGATGCGATGGTCGCGGCGGCGATGGAGCGCTTCGGCCGCATCGACGTGCTCTACAACAACGCCGCGGTGCAGATGAGCGGTGGCGTGCTCGACTGCACCGACGAGCAGTGGGACCTCACGATCGCCACCAACCTGTCGGCGATCTTCTACGCCTGCCGGGCCGCGATCCCCCACATGCTCGCGGGCGACGGTGGCAGCATCATCAACACCGCGTCCACACTCGGGCTCATCGGCTCCGAGGGCTTCGCCGCGTACGGCTCGGCCAAGGCCGGGCTGGTGAAGCTCACCCAGCAGATCGCGGTGGAGTACGGGCCCACGGTGCGGGCCAACGTGATCGCGCCCGGCTCGATCGACACGCCCCGATTCCGCAAGGTGCTCGACGCCACGCCCGGCGCAGAGCAGTGGATCGACCAGCTGACGGGCAGGATCCCGCTGCGCCGCCTCGGCCTCGCCGAGGACGTCGCCGGCATCGCGCTGTTCCTCGCGTGCGACCTCTCCGCGTACCTGAGTGGCGCGATCCTCCCCGCCGACGGCGGATTGGCGGCAGTGCGGTGAGCGAGAGCGAACGCACCATGAGGGCAGTGCGGTGAGCGGGTTGCTGCACGGACGGGTGGCGCTGGTCACCGGCGGGGCGTCGGGGCTGGGCGAGGCCATCGCCCACCGCTTCGCCGAAGAGGGCGCCACCGTGGTGATCGGCGACCGCGACGGCCCGGCCGCGCACACCGTGGCCGACGCCATCGTCGCCCGGGGCCACAACGCGGTCGCGGTGGTGGGTGACGTCACCGTGACAGCCGACGTCGAGCGAATGGTCGGCACCGCGGCGCGGATCGGGCCGTTGCGCGTGCTCGTGCTGTCGGCCGCGGTCGAGAGCTTCACGCCGCTCGTCGACCTGAGCGACGACGAGTGGCAGCACGTGCTCGACGTGGACCTGAAGGGCCCGTTCCTCGCGATGCGGGCCGGCATCCCCCACCTCGCCGCGAACGGCGGCGGGTCCGTCATCGCCATGGGCTCCACGCTCGGGCTCATCGTGGCGCCCGGCCACCCCGCGTACTGCGCGGCCAAGGGCGCGCTCGTGAACCTGTGCAAGCAGGCCGCGGTGGATTACGCGCCCCAGGCCGTGCGGGTCAACGTGCTCGCGCCGTCGGCCACCGACACCGGGCTCTTCATGAAGGTGTCGGCCCAGGCTCCCGATCCCGACGCGATCCGGGCGCGGGTGGCGGCAGCAAACCCGATGGGGCGGTTGGGCACGGCCGACGAGGTGTGCGACGCGGCGGTGTTCCTCGCGTCCGACCAGTCCACCTACGTGAGCGGCACCGTGCTCGCGCTCGACGGCGGACTCGCGGCCCGGCGCATGTAGCCGGCGCGATCAGTTCTCGGCGATCCGCCGCTCGTTCATCACCTGGGCGATGCGGGCGTGCAGCTCCGGCGACTCGCCCGCGAGCTTGGCGAAGTCGGCGCCGAACATCGCGCCCACCACCATCGGCGACGTCGCCGTGACGGTGGCGGTGCGCCGGGTGGTCTCGAGGATGGCGGTCTCGCCGAAGAACTGGCCCGGGCCGAGGGTGGCCACGGCCTCGCCGCCACGGGTGATCTCGCAGGTGCCGTCGATGATCACGAAGAAGAAGTAGCCCGACGCGCCCTCGCGGGTCAGGTGCTCCCCGGCCTCGATCGGCCGCTCTTCCATCTTCTCGCCCACGAGGGCGAGGTCCTCATCGGCGATGTCGTCGAAGAGCGAGAGGGTGCGCAGGCGGGCGGGGTCGACGGGCATGGATCCTCCGAGATCGGGCCGGCCGATCGTAGGCCCACCACCACGGCCGCCCCGGCGCCGTTCAACCGCTGTTCATCCGGAGTTCCGACTGCCGCTACGCACGCGTGGCGGGCACCAGCTGGAGCTGGCGCGACTGGGCCACCAGCGCGCCCGACACGTCCCAGATCTCGCCGTCGGTCTCGAGGTAGCCGCCGGCGACGTTGCGGGTGACGAACGCGCACGCGAGCCAGCCCGGCGCCGGGTGGTGACGGACGTGCGCGGTGAGCTCGATCGTGGGCGTCCACCCGATCGGCAGGTTCGCGTTGAACGACGTGGGTGGGAACGAGTCGACCGCGAGCACGAGCGCGAGGGTGTCGACCAGTTCGCCACCGCGCAGGCGGAACCAGCCCCGCATGCGGGCGTCGCCGCCCGGGGCGCCGGCGCGAAACGGCACGTCGTCGGGGTGGAGGCGGATCTCCACCCGGCCCGTGAACGGCGGCGGGAGCGGGTCGCCCGGCTCGGTCAGCGGGCAGTCCTCGGGCGGCGGGAGGTCGGGGGGTGTGGCGTCGACCCGGAGCGGGCCCGACGCGGCGGCGAGGTCGGTCGTCGTGGCTACGCCCACGATCAGCGCGCGCTCGGTGGACCGCACCGCGAACGTCGCCGTGGCGTGGCGCCCGCCGCCGCGCACCACGTCCACGTCGAGGTCGACCCGCCCGGGCTTGCCCGGAGCGAGGTAGTGCGCGGTGATCGTGACCGGATCGGGGTGGCCGGTGGCGTCGGTGACGGCCCGGGCCGCGATCGCGAGGAGGTAGCCCCCGTTCGCGTTGCCTGCGATGTCCCAGCCCTCGGCGACGGTGCCCTCGTAACGACCGTCGCCGACGCGCTTCACCGCGCTCGCCGCTGCGAACGCGCCAGGCGCCGAGGCCTCGCTCATGCGTCGGCGCCGCCTGCGGCGAACGTGTAGTCGTCGAGCAGGAGCTGCTGACGCGCCTCCACCAGGAAGCGCGTCTCGGGGTGGGTGAGGATGTACGTGCGGTTCGCCTTGATCGCGCGCACCACGATGGGGCCCACCGCCTGGTTGGGCATCGCACCCGGCGGCATGCCGCGTCCCTCCATCGGGTCGGAGAACGAGCCGCCGTAGCGGTCGGGACGGTTGCGCGCCGAGGTGGTCGCGAGGTTGCTCTCCACCATCCCCGGGCACAGGACCGACACGCCGATGCCCTCGGGCTCGATCTCGTAGCGCAGCATCTCGCCGTAACCCACGAGTGCGTGCTTCATCACCGTGTAGAGCCCGGTGTTCACGCCGCCGGTCATCTGGGGCGACAGCGCGAGCAGGCCGGCCATCGACGACGTGAGCACGATGTGCGCGGGCTCGCCGTGCGCGCGGATGCCGGGCAGGAACGCGTTCACCGTGCGCACCGCGGACATCAGGTGGAACTCGGAGAACCAGCCCCACTCCTCCTCGGTCGCAGAGGTGAGGGGCGTGTTGGCCACCACGCCCACCGTCTGGATCAGCACGTGGACGTTGCCCACGGCTTCGGCCGCGGTCTGCGCGAGCGCGGCGAGGGACGCTGCGTCGGTCGCGTCGACCGTCGCCGACATGGCTGTCCCGCCCGCGGACACGATCTCGTCGGCCACGAGCGCGGCGCCGTCGGCATCGATGTCGGCCACGAGCACGTGCATCCCCTCGGCGCCCAGGCCCAACGCGATCCCGCGTCCGATGCCGCTGCCACCGCCGACCGCGACCGCTCCCCGTCCACTCAGCTCGTCCATCCCGTACCTCCGGTGATGCCTGGTCTCCCAGGGCGCTGTGGGCGAACCTAGGCCATGTCCCCGGGCCGTACGCCAACCCCGCCCCGAGCGCGCGCGGACCGACGAAGACGAGTGGGCGCGCGGGCTCTTCGCCGACGTGCGCGGCTCCACCGCGCTCGCGGAGAGGCTGGCGCCCAAGGGAGATGGCGAACCGGCTCAACCGCTTTGACTCCGACCTCACCAAGGTGATCGTCCAACACGGCATCGTCGGCAAGCTCATCGGCGACTCGGTGATGGGCCTCTCCTTCCCGCCCTTGAGCACGGACGGGCAGATCATGATGTCGGAGGCGGTCGCGAAGACCGCCGCGGTGCCCGACGGGCAGATCACCACCCTCGACCTCAAGGGGAAGGCCGAGCCCGTCCCGGCGTGCGTGGTGACGGTCGGGCGCTGAGCCCACGCGCGTCCGTCGGGCACCCACCCCGAGATGCCCCTGTTCGGCCCGTCGGTTCGGCGCGAGACTCCCATGGGGCCTCGATCGAGGGGTGCGCGATGGGCGAGAAGTACGACGACTGCTACGACCTGCGACCGACGCCGTGGTGGGGTGGCGAGCGCATCCTCCGGCTGCGGGACCCGAGCGGCGCCGGCTTCCCGCCGGACGAGTACGGGATGATGCGGTCGTGGGGAGCACCGGGGCAGACCGCCCTGCGCCGCTACCTCGACCGCCCCGCCGCGACCATCGCCGAGATGTCGTCGGAGGTGCAGACCGGCATCGCCTCCGCCGGGTCCGACGCCGGCGCACAGCTCGCCGCAGGACGGGCGGCGGTGGAGCGCATCAACGCGGGGTACGAAGCCGTCAGCCAGCAAACAGCGCAGAGCCAGATGACGCTGCAGATGCTCAGCCGGGAGGACACCGTGCCGACCGGGGAGCTGGCCGACGTCGCGCGCTCCGGTGCCCGGTCGGTCAAGCAGGCCGTCACCGACCACGTCGGCCCGCTCGAGAACCTCATCGCGGACGTCTTCGGCACCACGCGCGACGCGGCGCTCACCTCCGTGGGAGCGCAGGCCGAAGCCGCGGTGAACCGAGTCGGCGAGCTCGCTTACACGAGCACGAGCGGCCTCTACCGCGAGGTCTTCCGGCGCGGCCTGGCCGAGGTGCCCGATCCCGGCGCCGCGAACGGCTGACCGGCCCCGACCGACCGCGCCGAGCGCCGCGAACCCCGATGCCCACGCCCGCCCCGCCGGACGTCGCCGCGTCCCTCGAGGCCGAGCTCCGCGCCCGGGTCGGTTCGACACGGGTCGCCGCGCCGGCGAGCCTCGTGGGGCTGGAGCACGAGTTCACGGTCCGCACGGCCACGGAATGGCCGGTCGACTTCCGCGACCTACTCCCCGGACTCGACCTCCGCGGCGGCGCGCTCGACCCCGGCGATCCACACGCGCGGCGGACGCGGTCGGGCGTGGTGGTCAGCGCCGACGGGAGCGAAGCCGAGGTCGCCGTCCCGCCGATCGCGGTCGAGCCGGGGTTCGGCGACACCGTCGCCCGCTGGTCCCGCGCGGCGCGGCGCGAGCTGACGACACGGCTGCCCGCCGACTACGCGCTCACCGGCTACTCGACCCACCTGAGCGTCGCGGTGGGCGATGCCCGCAACAAGCGCCTCGGCGCGCTGTACGCGCGCACCTTCGCCCCCGGCCTGATGCTGCTCGTGGATCGGGCCACGTCCCCCGGGCTGATCGTTCGACCCCGCCCGGGGCGCACGGAGCTGTGCGGCGAGTTCGTCGACGGACCGTGGCTGCGCGCCGCCGCGACCTACGCGGTCGGCAGCGTGCTCGCGTGCCACGAGGCGCTGCGCGGCGACCGGCCGCTCGCGGCGCTGCCGCCCCAGCTCGCGGTGACGCTCCGGCCGGCCACGACCCGGGCCGGTTGGTTCGTGGACCGGGGCGCGTTCGGGAGCGACCTGCTCTCCGCCGGACGCGCGGCGCGGCTGCGGCGCTGCGACGGGCGCGCGATCCGCGCCCAGGACCACCTCGAGCGAGCGTGGGACACCGCGCGGTCGGCACTGGGCGCCCACGCGCACGGAACCGACGTGGGCCTCGTCGACGCGATGGTCGGCGGATCGTTCCCGTTGCCCCGCGACGCGTCGGCGGAGGAGGTCGACGCGGGGGACACCGGACCGCTCCCCGGTCCGTCACCGCTCGGCGACGTGGTCCGGGCCCGGGTCCGGCCCGACTTCGTCGCCGACGCCGTGACCGCGACGTGGGACGTCACCGTGTTCTGCCTGCGCGCCCGGCGCCGAAGCCGCACGGCGTACGCGTCCATCCCCCGGGCGTCCCTCGGTTCGTTCCTGCGCGCCCTCGACCACGGCGAGCTCGACGACCTGATCGACCGGTACCTCGCGGTTGATCCGGCGGACCGGCCGCTGGCAACCACGGGGGCCGCGCCGTCCCTCGGCGATCTGCCACCGTCGACCGCCGAAGTGACCGACGCCGACGCGGTACGGGACCTCGACGACTTCCTGGGGTACGAGCGGGCCGGGGCGGGGAAGTGGGCGCCGCTCGTCACGGTGTTGCCCGCGGCCTTCGTCGTCGAACCCCCACCGGAGCCGGAGCCGGAGCACCGCCGCGTCCCCACGGCCGCGAAGTGGGTTGCAGGCTTCACGGCCCTCGCGCTGTCGGTGGGCGCGGTGTACGTCGCCACCCGCGGCGGCAGCAGCGGCGGGACGGGAGCGGCGAAGACCGCGACCGGACCCGGCTCGGTGCGCTGCGGCACCGATCTCGGCGGCCCCCGGATCACGATCGACGCCGTGGTCCGCCGGTGCGACTACTCGGCGAGCCAGCGCGTCGGAACCGCGTACGAGTTCGACGCGACCCCGTGGGAGCAGGCGACCGTCACCGCCGAGACCCAGACGGCGCAACCCGTCGTGGGGGCGACGTGCAAGGTGCACGACGCCAACGCCGCCGAGCTCGCGGCTGCCCGCGACCCGTTGACCGGGTTCCTGGGACTGTCGTTCCTCGGCGTGCCGATCGCCGACCTCGATCCCAACGGGCTGGTGCAGATCGGGGCGCGCGCGCCCGACGGGGCGCTGCGCACCGGGCGCGGCGTGGCCGACAAGACGGGGTACGCCGAGGTGCACATCCCGATCAACGTCCCGGCGGGCCACACCGTCGAGAGCGCGACCTACTACCCCACCGGCAACATGAACGGCCCGGCCGTCTCCATCCCGACGACGAGCATCGGCAGCAACGGCGTGATCGACGGGTCGTTCCCGGGCAACCGCTGCGACCGCGGCGCGACGCTCGACCGCGTTCCGAGCGCGCCCGGCTCGTCCGGCTCGACCGCCGACGCGCGTGTGGCAGCGAGCCGCGCGGCCGGGCTGTTCTGGCTGTTCGGTGCGCTCGCCCATCCCGGCTCCGACTTCAGCGTGGCGGGCCCCTACGCGGTGATGCCGTCCGGCAACCGGTTCACCGTCGACGGGAACGGCCTCCGCGTGGACCTGCGTGCCGTCACCCCGTCGGCGCCCGCGAAGGGCGTCGCGGCGACCGCGCCGTCGTACCACGGCGGCGCGCTCGTCGGACCCGGCGCAGACGGGACCGCGGCGTCCTGGGCGAAGGCGTTCCCCTGCGGGCCGGGTCAGTTGGCGTACACCGTCTGCGCGGACCCCGAGACGTCGCTCAGCGACGGGCCCTTTGCCGCGGTGTACTCGGTTTTCCGGCAACCCGTTCCGATCGCCGGCTCGGGAGACGTCGTCTACACCTTCGACCTCGGGGAGCAGCGCTACACGCTGACCCACGACGCCGCCCGCGGTCCGGGGCGCGAGTGGTCGCTGACCAATGGGGATCCCCGGGCGCGGGTGATGATCCGGGACAACGTGGTGATGCTGCTCGCCCCGAAGCCGAGCACGGAGAGCTACCGCATCACCGTCGGGTCGGGCGCGACGCGCAGGATGCAGCCCGCCGAGCCGGCGCCGCCCGCGGGGTTGACCTCCGTGGTGACGGTCGCGCCCCTCTCCGGGGCCGAGACGCCCGAGGCGTTTCTCGCCGCGCTCGGGACCGCGCTCACGAACGGGGACACCGCGTTCCTCGGGGCCCGCCTCCACCCGGCGGTGATCCAGCGCTACGGCGCCACCGCGTGCGACGGGTTCGCCGCCGGGCACCACACGCCCGTGCAGTTCACCGTGAACGAGGTCCGCGCCCCGTCGGCCTATGCGTGGACGACGGATGGGCGGACCACCACGGTGCCGAACACCACCGAGGTGGTCGTGACCGCAGCGAGTGGCGGCACCGCCGGCCCCCAGACCGTGCACGTGGCCCTCGTCGACGGCACCTGGCGGTACTTCGCCGACTGCACGCCCTGATCGGCTGGGTCAGGGCCGCGCGACCTGCGCGGCCGCGTTGGCGGCGCGCGCACGGGCGAAGTGCTCCGGGCGACCGTCGCCGCGGGCGGCCACGAGCGGGAGCAAGTGGTCGAGCAGGGTCTCGGTGATGTCGCCGAGCTGGGCGCGCTGCTCGGGGGTGAGCACGTCGAACAGGTGGGTGCGGACGCTCTCCACGTGGTGAGGCGCGGCCTCCGCGAGGGCGGCGAAGCCCTCGTCGGTGAGCACCGCGAGCTGACCGCGGCGGTCCTCGGGGCACGACTGCCGCCGCACCCAGCCGAGCTGCTCGAGCCGGTTCACCGCGTGCGACAGCCGGCTGCGCGACGACTGGGTGGAGTCGGCGAGGTCGCTCATCCGCATTGCCCGACCCGGGGTCTCCGAGAGCATCACGAGGATGTCGTAGTAGCCGAAGGGCATGTCGGCGTCGGTCTGGAGGTCGCGTTCGACCTCCTCCCAGAACAGGCGGGTGGCGAACACCCAGCCGATCCACAGGCGCTTCTCGTCGTCGTCCAACCAGCGGGGATCGGTCATGGGGAGATCGTATGCCGAACTACTTGACAGTTCAACTATTGGTGTTAGAGTGTTCAATAGTTGAATACACAACATAATTCGGGACCGAGCCCCGGTACCGCCGGGATCCCCCTCCCGGAAACCCCAAGGAGCATCCGATGACCACGACCGTCTCCCCCGACCTCGTCCAGACCCTCAACGGCACCTGGGACATCGACCAGAGCCACTCCGAGGTCTCCTTCGTCATCCGCCACCTGATGGTCTCGAAGGTGCGCGGCACCTTCAACGACTTCTCGGGCTCGTTCGTGGTGGGCGACTCGCTCGCCAGCTCGAGCGTGCAGGCCGACGTCGACCTCGCCTCGATCGACACGAACAGCGCCGACCGGGACGCCCACGTGCGCTCGGCCGACTTCTTCGACGTCGAGCAGTACCCGACGATGAGCTACCGCTCCACAGCCATCCGGCCCGACGGTGACGACTACGTGGTCGATGGCGAGCTGTCGCTCCGCGGCGTGACCCGCCCTGTCGCCCTGAAGCTCGAGGTCCTCGGCTTCGTGCCCGAGACCCCCTTCGGGGACACCCGGGTCGGCTTCTCGGCCACCGGCGAGATCGACCGGCGCGACTTCGGCCTCGAGTGGAACGCCCCGGTCAACGGCGGCGGCGTGGTGCTGGGGCACAAGATCCCGATCGCGCTCGAGATCGAGGCCATCCGGCGATCCGAGGCCTGATCCACCGCTGCACCCGCTTCAGCACTCCCCCGAATGCGTTCCGGCGGCCCCACCGTGGGCCGCCGGTTCGCGTGCGCGTCCCGACCGGAACCCGGAACCGGTGCCAGGATGCGGGCATGGACGCACACGGAACGGCGCTGGTCACGGGCGCGAACCGGGGCATCGGGCGCGCCGTCGCGCTCGAGCTCGGGCGGCGCGGCTTCTCCGTGATCGCGGCCGTCCGCGACCCCGCCACAGCCGGCCCGCTGGCCGACGACGCGGCCGAGGCCGGGATCGCGCTCTCGGTGCAGCCCCTCGACCTCACCGCGGTCACCCCGCTCGACTTGCCCGACGATCTGCGGGTGGTGGTCAACAACGCGGGGCTGCAGACCGGCTACCTCCCGGTGGAGGCCGTGCCGCTCGACCTCGTGCGGAGCATGGTCGAGACGAACTACGTCGGCCAGATCGCCGTGCTCCAGCAGGCGATCCCGATCCTGCGGACGCGCGGCGAGGGCGTGATCTGCACCATCACCTCCGCGAGCGTGCTGCTCGCCTCCCCGTTCTACGGCGCGTACCGCGCGTCGAAGGCCGCGATGAGCGCGCTCTGCGAGACGCTCGTGATGGAGCTCGCGCCGTTCGGGATCCGGGTGGTGGAGGTGATGCCCGGGCCGGTGGCCACCGACGGACTCGCCAGCTCGGAGTACATCACCGCGGTGGAGCACGCGCCGTACCGCGCCGCGGCCGAGCGGATGATGGGCTCGCGCGACATGATCCGCGCGGCCGCCGTGTCGCCGGCCGCGGCCGCGGCGCGCATCGTCGACACCGTCCTCGCCGACGACGGGCCGCTGCGGTCGTCGTGCGACCCCATGGGCGACGACCTCCTCGACGCGTGGCGGTCCACCTCCGACCAGGAGCGGATCGACCGCGATCTCGCCCGCTACGCAGGGAACCCGACCGAATGACCGACCAGCCGCGCGCGACGATCCCCACCCCGGAGGTCCGCTGGATCGCCGACGACCGCGCGCTCGGCGAGCTGGTGAAGATCCTGCTCGACGAGCCCGCGTACGGCCTCGACACGGAGTTCCTCGCCGAGCGCAGCTACTGGCCGAAGCTGTGCCTCGTACAGATGTCGTGGCGCACGGGCGTCGCGCTCGTCGACCCGTTCGCGTGCGACGTGCACGCGCTGGCCGACGTGCTGCACGGTCCGGCCACGATGATCACGCACGCGGGCGCGAGCGACCTGCCGATCCTCGAACGCGCGGTGGGTGCACGACCGGCCGGCCTGTTCGACGTGCAGCTCGCGGCCGGCTTCGTGGGGCTCGGCACGCCGTCGCTCGCGTCGCTCGTGTCGGTGCTGCTGGGCGTGCGACTCGACAAGAGCGAGCAGCTCACCGACTGGGCCGCGCGGCCGCTCACCGACTCGGTCAAGCGGTATGCGGCCGACGACGTCGCCTACCTCTTCCTCCTCGCCGCCGAGCTGCGCGACCGGCTCGAGGCCCTCGGCCGGGAGGCGTGGGCGACCACGGAGTGCGAGCTGCTGCGCACGGCACCCGCGAAGGCCACCGATCCCGACACCGCGTGGTGGCGGATCAAGGGCGCGTCGACGATGCGCGGCGAGAAGGCGCGGGTCGCGCAGGCCGTGGCCGCGTGGCGCGACCGGCGCGCGCAGCGCCTCGACGTGCCGCCGCGCTTCGTGCTGTCGGAGCTCGCCCTCGCGGCGGTGGTGGGTCGACCGCCCCGCACCGCCGACGACGTGCAGAAGATGCGCGGCGTGTCGGGTCTGCCGAACGCCGCGGTGCGCGAGCTGCTCGAGGCCGTCGAGACGGGCCGGGCCATGGATCCCGATCTGCTGCGGCGGCCCCCGAAGCACGAGGACATCCCCGAGCTCGACGCCGCGGTGTCGCTCCTGTCTGCCTGGGTCACCGAGCTCGCGAGCAGCGAGCGGATCGACAAGAAGCTCCTCGGCACGCGCGACGACGTGAAGGACCTCGTGTACGGCCGCCCGTGCCGGCTCGATCAGGGTTGGCGCGCGGCGTTGTGCGGCCAGGGGCTGCGCAAGGTGCTCGCGGGCGAGGCCGTGGTCCGCCTCGTCGACGGCGGCCGCCACCTCCGCCTCGAGGGCTGACCGCGATGAGTTCCGGCCGGGCGTTGCGTCGGACCCCGGAAACACGGTTCCCCCACCCACCGAGGAGCAGCCATGCCTCGCATCACCCCCAACCTCTGGTTCGACACCCAGGCCCTCGAGGCTGCCGAGTTCTACGTCTCGGTCTTCCCGAACTCCCGCGTCACCGAGGTCGCCCGCTACACCGAGGCCGGTCCGGGACCGGTGGGCACCGTGCTGACGGTGGAGTTCGAGCTCGACGGGCAGCAGTACACCGCGATCAACGGTGGCCCGCAGTTCACGTTCGACGAGGCGATCTCCCTTCTCGTCAACTGCGCCGACCAGGCCGAGGTGGACTACTACTGGGAGAAGCTCACCGACGGCGGCGAGGAGAGCATGTGCGGCTGGCTGAAGGACCGCTACGGCCTGTCGTGGCAGGTCGTCCCGCCGGGCATGGCCGAGATCTTCGCCGACCCCGACCCGACGAAGGCCGAGCGCGCGATGCGGGCGATGCTGCAGATGCGCAAGCTCGATCTCGCCGCCCTGCAGGCTGCCGCCGACGGCGAGTCGTGACGATCGGCGCGTACTGAAGACGTTGCGTCGGAGTCGTACATTCTCCGACACCACCTTTCCCCGGAGCGCCCGTGCTCGCATCACGCCATCCACCGCGCATCCTTGCGATATGCAACGCGTGGCCCTGGCCCATCCGGAGCGGCGGTCAGCATCGCGTCGCGGCGATGCTGCACGCGCTCAACGACCTCGGGGATCTCCACGTCTGCGTCCTGGTCGACAACCCCGGCCATGACGAGATGCTCGCCGCCGCGTCGGCCGTTCTCCCCACGGCTCACGTCGTCGAGGTGCCCGTGGTCGAGCGACCCCGACGCCGGCTGTCCACCCTCGGCGCTCGGTGGTGGCCGTTGCGGGATCCCTTGGGCCACATCGACTTTCCGGCGATCCGGAGCTCGATGCGAGCAGCAGTCGGCGAAGACCGGTTCGACGTCGTGTGGGCGGGGGCCTACCAGGTGTTGGGCGCGCCGTTCCTCGGCGGCTGGCACGCGTCCGTCAGGATCTTGGACTTCCCAGTCCTCATCGACGTGATGCAGCGCCGCCGAGCCGCAGTCGGTTCGCACCATCGACACCTCTCCGCGTTGGCGTGGAGATACGTCCAAGCCACCGAAGCCCACGCTTGGCATCGCGTGCAGAAGCGGGCTTGTGCCGAGGCATCGCTCGTCACGGTGTGCAGCGACGTCGACCGTGAGCTGTTGGACGCGCGCGGGCAGGTGATGGTCGTCCCGAATGGCTACGAGATCCCCCGGGAGCCGGTCGGATTCTCCGAAGCTGCCGGGCCGGCGACGCTGTTGTTCCAGGGCACCATGTCGTACTTCGCGAATTCGGATGCGGCCGCGTACTTCGCACGCGACGTCTTCCCCCTGGTTCGACAGCGGATACCGGACGCTCAGTTTCGGATCGTCGGGAAGGCGGGTGCCGCGGTGCAACAGCTCGCCGGCATCGAAGGAGTGGTGGTCGTGGGCGCGGTCAAGCGGATGGAGGACGAGCTCGAGAAGGCCCACGCGGTCGTCGTTCCGCTGCTCGTTGGAAGCGGAACGCGCTTGAAGATCCTCGAAGCCTGGGCGCACGGCATTCCCGTTGTCTCGACAACGGTCGGAGCGGAGGGTCTCCCGGTTTCCCAGGGCGACAACGTCCTTCTTGCCGACTCCACTGCCGCGATCGCGGAGGCGTGCATCCGCGTTCTCACGGACGAGGGCCTGCGCACGCGGTTGGCCGATGCCGGCAGGCGAACCGTCGAGGCGAACTTCGATTGGGCCGACATCGAGGCAGACTTCCTCGCCGCGGTCCGGAGCCAACTCCAGGCGCAACGGATCCCGGAAGACCGTCCGTGAACGACTCGAGCCGATCACCCGTCTTCTGATCGGAGGCGGTGGCGGGAATTGAACCCGCGTCCAGGGTTTTGCAGCGCGTTCCTCTCTTGGAAGTAG
>JBAZYX010000029.1:0-37970 GCA_041659105.1 Acidimicrobiia bacterium | reverse complement strand
GTGCGAACGTGTGTTCGATACACTCGGCTCATGGGCTACCGGGGGAAGACGCGCGAACAGGCCGGCGCCCGTGATCTGCGCGCCTCGGGAATGACGCTGGCCGACATTGCGACGCGCCTCGAGGTCTCGAAGTCGTCGGTGTCGCTCTGGGTCCGCGACGTCCCGTTGACCCCGTCACCGCGCCGAACGGGTCCGCAGCGCCGCCCCAACCCCTTGCGTGACCGTCGACTCGCCGAGATCGCGGCGCTCGACGCCGCCGGCCGCGAGCGCATCGGCGTCCTCTCCGACGACGCCTTTCTCGCCGCCGGCGTTGCGCTGTACGCAGGGGAGGGGTCGAAGACCGACCGCACCGTCGCCTTCGCCAACAGCGACCCGGAGATGGTCCGCTTCTTCTGTGCGTGGCTCCGTCGCCATTTCGTGATCGACGAAACCCGCCTCCGGGTTCGCGTGTACTTGCACTCGGGTCTCGACCTCGACGCTGCGCAGGAGCTCTGGAGCGACGTGACCGGGATCCCGCAACGTCAGTTCTGGGCTGCGTACCGGGCGGTTCCCGACGCCACGATCCGAAGGAACAAGCACGAGCACGGGTGTGCCTGCGTCATGTACTCCTGCGCCCGTACCCACCGAGCGATCATGGGAATGGTCCGAGCGCTACTATCCCAAGCCGCCATTCCGGGGTAGCTCAATCGGCGGAGCAGTGGCCTGTTAAGCCAACGGTTGTGGGTTCGAGTCCCACCCCCGGAGCACTACGCGCCGAGCGGGATTGCGCCGCCACGGGCGCCGCTCCCGACCTAGGGTGACGGCCGTGTCTGCCGAAGCCCGCCTCATTGATCTGGGGATCGTCCTGCCCGGGCCGTTCCCGCCGCACCAGCCGCTCGAAGGCGTGGTCGTGCACGGTGGCGTGGCTCGCACATCCGGGGCGTTGCCTCGCGACGGCGAGGGACAGCTCCCGGCCACCGGTCTGTGCGGGCGCGACGTGCCCACCGCGCTCGGCGCCGAATGTGCGGGGCTCGCCACGTTGAACGCGCTCTCCTTGCTGCGCGCCGAGGTCGGCTCGCTCGACGCGGTGGAGCGCATCCTCTCGATCACCGTCTTCGTGGCCTGCACGGGCGACTTCATCGAGCAGCCCGCGGTGGCCGACGGCGCGAGCAAGGTCCTCGTCGACGTGTTCGGCGACGCCGGACGCCACACCCGGTCGGCCATCGGTGTCGCCGCGTTGCCGCGCGGCGCGTGCGTCGAGGTCGAGCTCACCGCCGCGCTGCGCGACCGGTGAGCGGTCCGCGACCGGGGGCTCCGTCGTGACCGGCCCGCGCGTCGTCATCGTCGGGGGTGGCTCGTCCCAGTGGGTGCCGAACGCGTCGCAGGAGCTCACGGTCGAGGCTGCCCTGTCCGGGTCGCGCGACCTCGTGGTCGAGGCGATGCGGGCCGACCCGCTGCGCAGCAGGCTCGACGCCGACGCGATCGCGGGAATGGCCGCCGACCTGATCGACGCCACTCAGCCGTGGCTACCCCAGTTCGCACGCGCATGAGCCGGCGTCCCGTCCCCGAGATCGTCGTCCTGACGTTCCCGAGTGGCCGCGAGCTCGCGCGGCGGGTCCCCCGCCTGGTCCTGGGCATCCTGCTCCTGGGCTGCGGGATCGCGCCCGTGCTCGAGGCCGAGCTCGGCGTCGCGCCGTGGGACGTGTTCCACCAGGGCCTCGCCGACCTGACCGGTCTGTCGTTCGGTCTGATCACCGTGCTCGTGGGCCTGGTGGTGCTCCTCTCGTGGATCCCGTTGCGCCAGCGCATGGGCCTCGGCACGATCGTCAACACGCTCACGCTGGGCTTCGTGATCAACGCCGCGCTCGCCGTGATCCCGCACGTCGAGTCCCTGCCGCTGCGGTGGGCGATGCTGCTCGGTGGAATCGTCGTGACCGCGGCCGGGATGGCGCTCTACATCGGCGCCGGGCTCGGTCCGGGGCCGCGTGACGGCCTGATGACGGCGCTGGCGGCCCGGGGTCACCCGCTGTGGCTGGTGCGCACGCTGATCGAGGTGGTGGTCCTCGCGGCCGGACTCGCGCTCGGTGGGGACGTGGGGATCGGCACCGTGCTGTTCGCGTTCGGGATCGGGCCGATCGGCCACTGGTTCCTCGGCCGCTTCCACCTCGGGGTGGGTGGCGTGGATCCCGATCCGACCGCGACGATCGGTGAGTAGACGATTCGGCGACACGACGAGTTGGCGAGCAGACGAGGGGGACGCGATGAGCAGCGGACAGACCGTGCGGGTCGGGGTGATCGGACGTGGGTTCGGCGGGCGGATCGTGGCGCCGGTGTTCGCCGAGACCGAGGGCTGCGCGGTCGCGGACGTCGTCTCCCCGCGTGACGACGCCGCGGTGCGTGCGTTGTGCGCCCGCGACGACGTCGACGTCGTCGCGGTGCACTCGCCGCCGTTCCTGCACCTCGACCACGTGCGGTACGCAATCGAGGCCGGACACGCGGTGCTGTGCGACAAGCCGTTCGGCCGCAATGCGCAGGACGCGACGGCGATGCACGACCTCGCCGTCGACGCCGGCGTCGTGAACCTGTGCAACTTCGAGTTCCGCTGCCATCCCGCGCGCGAGCAGCTGCGGTCCCTCGTGCTCGACGGATCGATCGGTGCGGTGGAGCACGTCCAGTGGAGCGCGTTCAGCTCGGGGTCGCGTCAGCCGCTGCGGCGGTTCGGCTGGCTGTTCGACAAGGAGCAGGGCGGCGGTTGGATCGGGGCGTGGGGATCCCATGTCGTCGACTTCCTGCGCTGGACGCTCGGCGAGATCCCCGACGCCACCGCCGAGCTGCGCACCACGATCACCGAGCGCCCCGATGCCGACGGCCACCTGAACCGGTGCACCGCGGAGGACGGGTTCACGGCGTCGCTGCGCTCCGCGGGGGGAGTGACGATCACGATCGACACCACCTTCGTCGCGCCGGTGAACGTGCCGTCGCGCGTCACCGTGATCGGGGCCGACGGCGTGCTCGAGTGCACCGGCGACCACCGGATCACGCTCCGCACCGACGAGGGCCTGCGCGAGGAGTTCGAGCTCGACCACGGCAGCGGCGACCCCCACCTGCTGCCCATGCGCCGCTGGGCGGTCGTGGTGCGCGACGCCGTCCGCCGCGGCGCAGTGGAGCCCGGCACCCCCACCTTCGCCGACGGTCTTGCCTGCGCCCAGGTCATGGACCGCCTCCGGGCCTGACCCGGCCCCACCGCTTCCGCTTTTGGCGTCAACTGTCCCGCTGGTACCGGGACAGTTGACGCCAAAAGGGAACGGAGGAGGGGGTTCAGGTGGCGGCCGTGAGGCGGAAGGTCGTCTCCCAGCCGGGCATGGCGACGTCGATGGACGCGAGGGCGTGGTCGGCGTCGGCCCGGGCCTCGGCGGCGCGGGGTGAGCCGGCGGCGGCGAACGCGTGGGCGCGGGCGATGCGGGTGATCACCTGCTCGAGCGCCGCCTCCGAGTCGTCCATGCGGGCGACGAGCGCGTCGAACCGGTCGAGCGCGTCGGCTTCCCCCCGGCGGAGCGCGAGGAACGCGGCGGCGAGGTCCAGCTGGAGCTCGTCGAGGTAGGACCCGCTCACGCCGCCGCGGATGTGCGCGTCGGCGTCGTCGAAGCGGCCGCCCGCCACGAAGGCGAGCGCGAGCGCGCATCGCAGCGCGGCCCCGGCTCCGGACGACAGGTCGGGGAAGATCGCCGTCGCGTCGTCGAGCTCGGCGATCGCCTCGTCGACGAGACCGGCCTGGAGGAGCGCACGGCCCAGGCACACGCGGCGTTCGTAGGAGAACGGCGCCGTCCGCTCACGGTCGGGGGGCGGCCGGAGATGGAGCGCCGCCGGGAGCGCTTCGGCCGCGCCCACCGCCGTGAGCACCTGGACACGCGTCGTGTGTGCGAACGCGTCCGACTGGTCGCCGGTCGCGCGGTCGAGGGCAGTGATCTGCGCGTCGATGACCGCCAACGACTCCGAGACGCGTCCGGCCGCGGCGAGCGCCCGGATGCGGACGGCGGCGGCCTGTCCGATGCCCCACGGGTCACCGAGCTCCTCCATGGTCACCACCGCGGCCGAACCCCGCTCGACCGCGGTTACCGCCCGCCCCGACCACAGGGCGATGTTGCCCAGCAGCATCTGGAGGATCGCGGTGACCCATCGGTTCCCGGTGGTCTCGCTCTCGGGCAGCTGCTCGAGCGCGAGGCGCTCGGCGTCGTCGCGCCGACCCTGCATGAAGCGGACCCAGGCGAGCACCGCGAAGGTCCAGTTGAGCCCGCCGTAGTCGCCGAGCTCGCGGAACGTCGCCTCGGCCCGGCCGAGCCGCTCCTCGGCCGTGGGTGCGTCTCCCTGGAAGAACGAGATCGTGGCCAGGTTCTGGAGGGCCCACGCCTCACCCCGCCGGTCGCCGGCTTGGCGGTAGAGGGCGAGCGCCTGGGCGAGATCGACCTCGGAGTCGACCATGCTGCCACCGAACATCGAGTTCCGGCCGCGCACACGGATCGCCTCGGCTTCACCGTGCGCGTCGCCGAGCACCCGCCAGGCCACGATCGCCTGCTCGATGGTCTCCCGCGCGTCGGCGTACTCGCCCTCCATCGTCTGGAGGTCGGCGAGCAGGGTCAGGGCGTCGGCGTGCGCCCGGGACTCGTCGTCGGCAGCTGCGAGCACGGTGTCGACGTCGCGGCGGGCGGTCGCGATCTCACGTTGCTCGGCTGCGGATCGGGCGCGTCCGAGCAGGAGCCGGCGTCGGACCGACTCGTCGGTCTGCGGTCCGGCGGCGGCGAGGGCCTGGTCGTAGAGCCGGTGCGCACTGCGCCACATCTCGGCGTTGCGCGCTTGGAGCGCCGCGGTCTCGATCGCGTGGACGGCACGGGACTCGAGGTCGTCGGGGACGTCGGTCGCGTGCCCGAGCTCGTGGACGATGGTGGTGGCGACCGCGTAGTGGTAGGCGACGCGCTCGTGCGCGTTCGTGTCGTCGATCTCGGCGCGCTCGTTGAGCCAGCCGGCGAGGAGCGCGTGACGCCGGGCCCGGTCACCCTTCGTGATCGTGGCGTAGGCGACCTCGCGGATCACCTCGGACGTGAACGCGAACTCGGAGTCGCCGTCGGGCACGTCGATCAGCTCGCGTTCGGCGAGGGCCCGGAGCAGCCGGTGATCGGGCGAGAAGCCGCGGGCCTGACCGAGCGCGTACGCGGCGTGCGGCAATCCGCTCGACCCCACCACCGCGCAGTCCTCGAGGAGGGCGCGGGCTTCGGTGTCGAGCGCGTCGAGCCGGGCCGCGACGAGCCCCTGGAGGGTCACCGGGACGCCGCCGGTGTCGAGGAAGCGCAGTGGGTCGGCCGCGGCGGCAGGCGACTCGCGCAGCAACGCCGCGAGCTCCTCGACGAAGAACGGGTTGCCGCCGCTGCGCTCGTAGAGCGCGCCGGCCAGCCGGGCGTCGACCTCCTCGCCCAGCAGGGCGGACGCGAGCTCGCGCACCGACGCGAGCTCGAGCGGCTCCACCCCGACCATGGTGAGGTTCCCGCGCGCGGCGTCGATGAGGGCCTGGGGCCGTGCGTCGGGCAACGCGGTGCCCACCACGATGAACGGGAGGGCGCGCAGGCGGACGAGCAGCCGCTCCACGAGGTGCAGCACGAGCTCGTCGGCCCACTGCAGCTCCGACAGGACGAGCACGAGCGGCTTCTTGCGGGCGATGTGCTGGAACAGGATGCGGGCGGAGCGGGCGGAGTCGTCGCGCGCCCGACCGGGGTCGACGTCGGCGAGGTCGCCCACGTGACCCAGCAAGTAGAGCAGGCCGTTGACCACCCGGGTGACCTCGTCGGCGTCGCAGTCGTCGCTCGCCGCGGCCACCACCTCGGTGAGCTTCTTGCGGGCCGCCGGCGCGCTCCCGTCGGCGCCGAGCCCGCACGCGCCGCGGATCGCCTCCGCGATCGGCCACCACACGTCGGCGCCGTAGGGCACGCACTGGCCGCCGAGCACCTTCGCGTCGTGGGCCTGACGGCCGTAGGACGCGATCTCGCCGGCGAGCCGGCTCTTCCCGATGCCGGCGTCGCCCGAGAGCACCACGAGGTGCGCGCGGCTGCGGAGCACCGCGCTGTCGACGATGCTGCGCAAGAGGCGCATCTCGGGATCACGCCCGATGAGCGGGGTGCGGGTGTGACGGCGTCGCTGACCGGGTGGGGCCACGGCCTCAACGGCCCGCCACGTGTCGACCGGCTCCTCACGTCCCTTCACGGCGATCGCACCGCGGTCCTCGAAGCGGATCGCGTGGCGGGTGGCCTCGTGGGTGTGCGGACCGACCAGGATCTCGTCGGGCGCGGCGGCGGTCTGGAGCCGGTTGGCGGTGTTCACCGCGTCGCCCAGCGCGGTGTAGTCGCCGCCCGCCCGCAGCGCGCCCACGATGACCTCGCCGGTGTTGACCCCGACCCGCAGATGGGCATCGATCGGCTCGTCGTGGCGCAGGCGGGCCAGGGTCTCCTGCATGCGCAGCGCCGCCCGGACGGCCCGCTCGGCGTCGTCCTCGTGGGCCACCGGGGCGCCGAACAGGGCCACGATGGCGTCGCCCACGATCTTGTCGACCCGGCCCCCGAAGGCGGTCACGTCGTTGCACAGCTCGGCGAAGCAGTGGTCGAGGAGCGCCTTCACCTGCTCGGGGTCGGCGGCCTCGGAGAACGTGGTGAAGCCGACCAGGTCGGCGAAGAGGACGGTGGCGATGCGACGCTCGTCCTTGACGTTGACGAGGGTGTACCCGCACGAGGAGCAGAAGCGGGACCCCGGTTGGTACAGGGCGCCGCACGCCGGGCAGTTCACGGGGCCAGCCTAGGGACCCGGCCAGTCCGGGGGCATCTCCCTTCCGGGTGGCGTGCGTCGCATTCGGTCCTCCGGACGCGGCCCGCCTTGGCGCCCCGGCCGCCGGACGGGGACAATGGAGCCGTGCCCAAGCTCACGGACGACCAGGTTGCGGCCGCCCTCGCCGGGCTCCCCGGATGGGACCGGGAGGGCGACATGATCGTCAAGACGTTCGAGCTGGCCACGTTCCCCGCCGCGATCGACTTCGTCGTGGCGATCGCGGACCGGGCCGAAGCGGCGAACCACCACCCCGACATCGACATCCGGTGGCGGCGGGTCCGGATCGCCCTGACCACGCACGACGACGGTGGGCTCAGCGAGAAGGACGTGGCCCTCGCCGGTGAGATCGAGGCCCGAGCCGGGGCCTTCTCGTGATCTCGGGTCTCGTCGCCGTCACCGTGTTCGCGGTGGTCATCTCGGTGATCGTGCTCTTCGCCCGCGATCCCGGCCCCAAGCCGGCCGACATCGCGGTGTCGTACGAGCTGGCCTGGGACCGGTTCGACTTCGACACGCTGTACTCGCTCTCGGGCGACGAGATGCGCGACGGCCTCGACAAGGCCGCGTACATCAAGGCCAAGACCGCCGCGTACGCCGGGCGCACCGAGCTGGGTCACCTCGCGGCCCGGGTCGACGTCGAAGAGGTCACCGGTGGTCTCGCGCACGCGCTCGTGCGCACACGCGTGACGCTCCACGAAGGAGCCGTGATCCACAACCACGTCGCGTTGACGAAGCGCAACTCGTCGTGGTGGGTCACCGGGTACGAGCTCGTCGCGAGCCCGCCCCAGACCGTGTGACCACCCCGGCCTGCGCGGCGCTGCTCCTGACCGGCGGGGCCAGTCGCCGGTTCGGCGCGCCCAAGGCCGAGGTGCAGGTCGACGGGGAGCGGCTTGCCGACCGCAACGCGCGACTGCTCGCGGCGGTCGCGGCGCCGGTGCTCGAGGTGGGACCCGGGTACTCGGGGCTCGACGCGGTGCGGGAGGACGAGCCCGGCGCGGGCCCGCTGGCCGGCGTGGCCGCGGGCGGCGCCGCGCTCACGGCGCGCGGCGCCGGCGAGCAATCGGTCCTCGTACTCGCGGTCGACCTGCCCTTCGTGGACCCTGCGTTCTTGCACACGTTGGCCGCGGCGCCCGCGGCCGACGCGGTGGTGCCGCGGGTCGACGGGCGCGCGCAGCCGCTCTGCGCCCGGTACTCGCCCGCGGCGCTGGCTCGTGCCGCGCTGCTGGTGGACGCGGGAGCGCGGTCGATGCAGGCGCTGCTCGACGCGCTCACGGTGCGCTGGCTCGACGAGCCCGAGTGGTCCGCGGTCGCCACGGCGCAGTGCTTCGTCGACGTCGACACGCCCGACGACGCTCGGCGGGTCGGTCTCCAGGGCCCCGGGTAGCCTCGGCCGCGTGCACGAGTCGCCCGCGCGTCGCCCCACGACGCCCACGCGGGTCCGGGTGGTCGACGGCTCGCAGGCCCGCGAGCAACCCGACCGGCTGGTCACCGA
Source organism: Acidimicrobiia bacterium (assembly GCA_041659105.1). Taxonomy (GTDB): domain Bacteria; phylum Actinomycetota; class Acidimicrobiia; order IMCC26256; family PALSA-555; genus CAIUKV01. The sequence goes on along the minus strand of JBAZYX010000029.1, from coordinate 29,638 downwards.
AGAGCCCATGGAGATCCGGGTCCAGGGGCCGGGCCAGTCCGCCGCGCCGGTCGCCGTGACCATGCGCACCCCGGGGAACGACTTCGAGCTGGCCGTGGGCTTCTGCGTGAGCGAGCACGTGGTGGACCGCTCCGACGACGTCGCGACGGTCGCGTACTGCCTGCGGGGCGACGCGCCCCAGGAGTACAACGTCGTCACCGTCGCCACGCGCACGCCGGTCGACCTCGAGGCGCACCGGCGGAACTTCGTGAGCAACGCGAGCTGCGGGCTGTGCGGCAAGACCACGCTCGACCAGGTCGAGGCGGTCTGCGCCGTGGTCACCTCCGACCTGCGGGTCCCGGCGTCGGTGCTCACCGCCATGCCGGACGCGCTGCGGGCCGGACAAGCGGTGTTCGACGCGACCGGGGGCGTGCACGCGGCCGGGTGCTTCACCGCCGGGGGCGAGCTGCGGGTGGTGCGCGAGGACGTCGGCCGTCACAACGCGCTCGACAAGGTCATCGGCTGGGCCGCGCTGGCCGAGGCCCTCCCGCTGTCCGACGCGGTGTGCATCGTGTCGGGTCGGGTGAGCTTCGAGATCGTGCAGAAGGCGGCCATGGCCGGCATCCCGGTGGTGGGCGCGGTGTCCGCACCGTCGAGCCTCGCCGTGCAGACGGCCGAGCGGCTCGGGGTCACCGTGGTCGGGTTCCTGCGGGGCGATCGGTTCAACGTGTACTCGCATCCCGAGCGGGTGGAGGTCGGGTCGTGAGCGCCTCCGCCTCCGCGGCTGCCCTCTCCGCCGACGCGCTGCTCGCGCTGTTCGACGCCGCGGCCGACGCGCACCGCGAGGCGCTCGTGCCGTTGACCGGCGAGCGCCGCCGGGCCCGCACCGACCGTCCGGGCCAGTACGCGCTCGACCTCGTGGTCGACGAGGCGGTGCTGCGGGTGCTGCACGGCGCGCCGGTCGCGGTGGTGAGCGAGGAGTCGGGCTGGTCGGGCGACCGCGGGTCGGCGATCACGGTGGTGGTCGATCCCGTGGACGGGTCCACCAACTGCTCACGCGAGATCCCGTACTGGGGCATCTCGTTGTGCGCGCTCGACGCCGACGGGCCGCTGTGCGCGCTCGTCACGAACACGCCCCTCGACGAGCGGATCACCGCGGTGCGAGGCGAGGGCGCGCGGCGGGGCGGGCAGCGCCTGGCGCCGTCGTCCGTCACGCGCGTGGACGACGCCGTGGTCGCGATCTCGGGGATGCCGAAGCGGGTCCTGCCGTGGAAGCAGTTCCGCGCGATGGGATCCGCGGCGCTGTCGCTGTGCGACGTCGCGTCCGGCCGGCTCGACGGCATGCTCGACGCCCTGCCCGACCGGCACGGCCCGTGGGACTACCTGGGCGGGCTGCTCGTGTGCATCGAGGCCGGTGCGTCCGTCCGCGACATCCACCACCGCGAGCTCGCGGTCTCCGACCCCGAGGCCCGGCGCCAGCTCATCGCGGGGTCCACCCCGGCGCTCGTGGAGGCGCTCGTTCCCGCCATCGCCGACGAGGAGCCCGACGCGTGAGCACCGGAGATCTCGACCTGCCCCATCTGCTCGAGGTCGCTCGCCGCGCGGCGCTCGCCGGAGGCGAGATCGTGCGCGACGCGTTCGGCGCGGCGCGCGACATCCGCTCGAAGGGTCCGGGCGACTGGGTGAGCGCGACCGACACCGCGAGCGAACGCGCGGTGCGGGCCGTGCTGATCGACGGCGCGCCCGACCTGCCCGTGTTCGGCGAGGAGGAGGGGGGCGAACGGGCCGCGGTCGGCTGGCTCGTCGACCCGCTCGACGGCACAGCCAACTTCCTGCACCGCTACCCGGTTGTCGGGGTCTCGATCGGATTGGTGGTCGGCCACGAGCCGGTGGTGGGCGTGGTGCACGCCCCGCTGCTCGGCGACACGTACTGGGCGACCGCGGGCGGGGGCGCGTGGCGCGACGGCGAGCGGCTGGCCGTCTCGACCCGCGTGCCCGAGGAGGCGATCTGCGCGACGGGCTTCCCGTTCCGGGCCAAGCGCGAGCGCCTGCCCGAGTACTTGCCGGTGTTCGAGCGCGCACTCACCACCTTCGAGGACCTGCGTCGCGCCGGCGCGGCCAGCCTGGATCTCGCCTGGACCGCGGCCGGTGTGTACGACGGCTACTTCGAGCAGGGACTCGGCCCGTGGGACGTCGCGGCCGGCGCGCTGCTGGTGCGCGAGGCCGGAGGAGTGGTCACCGACTGGCAGGGCGACCCCGACGCCTGGCTCCGCTCCGGCGACATCGTCGCCGCGCCCCCCACCGTTCACGCCCGGATCCACGCCCTTCTCTGAGGCGCTGCTCACCGTCGCACGGCAACGGTGAGCAGCGCTTCGACGGACGAGGCGCTTCTCACCGTCGTTCGGCAACGGTGAGCAACGCATGTTGGAAGGAATCGGCCACCATGGCGGCCGAGCGGGATGCGAAACGTAATTGCGTTGAACGAACCCGCCCGCGCCTGCCACAATGTGCCGGTCGCCCGCCGTGGGCGCAGCCGTACCGAGGCAACCAGGACCCAGTGAGACTTCCGATGCGCAACCTCTCGACGAACAGCCGGAACCAGGGCTTCGCCGATGTCGCGCGCGCCTCGTACGCCTGCGTGATGCCGGCAGCTTCGTGGTCGCTCCCGACGATTCTCGTCGCGACCGGCCACAAGCCCTGGCCCCGGCGGCACGGAGTGACTCCGCTCTAGCGCACCACTGCGCAAGCGAGACACCAGGCCGCCGGGGCACCCCGGCGGCCTTTCTGCATTTCGGGCCGCAACCTCGGGCCCGAACCTGCCCGTTCCACCCGTCCACCCGTCCACCCGATCCGCTTGATCCACCCGATCCACCCGATCCACCCGACGAGCCAACCCAGAGTCACACGCCACAGAGGGGGCACGGCGATGTACGCCATCCAGCTCGAGACAACCCAGGACACGGAAGACCCCTGGAGGGTCGACGCCCGCTGCCGCGACGGCGCGGCGTCGCTCACCGATCTCTTCTTCTCGGAAGACCTCGGCGACATCGCGCGGGCGAAGTCGTTCTGCGCCGGCTGCCCGGTGCGGACCGAGTGCCTGACCTCGGCGATGGCCCGGCACGAGCCGTGGGGCGTCTGGGGAGGCGAGCTGTTCGTCAACGGCCGGGTCGTCGCCAACAAGCGGCGCCGCGGTCGCCCACCGAAGGTCGCTCGTCCCGAGCCGATCCTGCACTGGGAGATCGCCGTTGCCGAGATCGCCTGAACCCGCCCCGGCGCGGGCGGCCGCGGCAGGTGCCGCGGCCGCCTCCGCCCGAAGTGATCCCCCATGTGAACTGCCCACCGGCCTGCCGCAACGGGCGGACCGGGGTGACGTCGACGCACCCGCCTGGACCTGGGCTCTTCCCCCCGGGGCCTGGTGCCTCACGGCTGCGTTCCGTGCGAGCCCCGGTCTGCCCGCGGTCAACCCTCCGGTTCGAGGGAGCTGAGCAGGGCCGGGCCGGCGTCCCGAAACGCCGGCCCGGCCCTTCGGGTTGCCGCGGCCGCCGCGGCCGCGTGGACGGTGACCCTCAGATGGCGCGGCTCGACCCGCCGTCCACGATGAGCTGCGTCCCGGTGACGAAGCCCGAGACCGCGTCGCTGGCGAGCACGGCGACGAGGCGGCCCATCTCCTCGGCCGTCGCGAGTCGTCCGATCGGCACCATCGACGCCCCGAACTTCGCGGCGAACGTGTCGACGTCCTCGCCCGCTTCGCCCGCGAGCCGCCGCACCGTCGACATCACCCGCTCCGTCGCCGTGTAGCCCGGGCTGATGCCGACGACCCGCACGCCATCGGGCGCCACCTCGTCGGCCACCGACGCGGTGAGCTGGGCGAGCGCGGTGACGAAGCACGACAGCACGTATCCCGCGGTCGGGTTGGTTCCCGCGGTGCCGAGCACGTTCACGATGCAGCCGGAGTGCTGGGCCCGCATCGTCGGGAGCACGCGGCGCATCGCCCGCACGTAGCCCATGAGCTTGAGGTCGAACGACTCCTGCCAGGCCTCGTCGTCGAGCGTCTGGATCGTGCCGAGCTTCGAGTCGCCCGCGTTGTTGACGAGCAGGTCGACGCCGCCGAGCGCCGCGGTGAGCGAGTCGAACGCCGACGCCAGCGCGGCCGGGTCCCGGAGGTCGGCGGCCGCGACCGCGGTGGTCGGAGCGCCGGCTGCTGTGCACTCGGCGGCGACCGCCTCGAGCTTGTCGAGGCGCCGGGCCACGAGCCCGACCGACGCCCCTTCTGCGGCGAGCACCCGTGCGGTGGCCGCACCGATGCCGTCGTTCCCGCCCGTGATGATGCAGCGCGTCCCGCGCAGTCCGAGGTCCATAGGGGGAGTCTCGCGGATCGGGCGCGCGGCCGCGGCCGCCGTCAGGGGGCGACGATGTGCACCGGGTCTCCCACCCGCACCGTGCCGGGCGTGGTCACGTCGGCGTTGAGGGCGAGCATCCCGTCGAAGCGGTGGTTGATGTCCTTGAGCACCTCGACGTCGCGGTCGAGGGTGTCGGGGTCGACCGTGGTCATGGGGCAGCGGGGCCGGCGGGAGTCGAGCCGGACGACCGCGTCGCCGATGTGGAGCGCGTGGCCTGCCCAGCCGAACTCGGCCAGCCCGTCCACGCCGGCGATCACGAGGTTGGGCCTCAGCCGGCGTACGTCGCGGCCGAACGCGGCGACGGCGCCGTCGGTGACGACGAGCAGCGGCAGGATGTCGAAGCGCGTCCACTCGTCGGAGCGCGCCAGCTCGGCTTCGGGTCCGGCCGCGGCCCGCACGAGCGCGAGGGCCTCGTCCGACGTCCACGGGTGCCCGTCGATCAGCGGCTCGCCGTCGGGTCCGGTGGTGCCGTGCAGGCCGAGCATCCGGTAGTGGTGACGTGAGCGCGAGGTGCGCACGCCCTCCGGACCGCGCACGTGCACCATCCGATCACCCGGGATCCCGGCGGGGGCGAGGATCGCCTCGGTGAGGGACTCGCCGGCGAGGGACTTCACGGGATAGCGCCACAGCGCGCCGACGGTCAGGTGCATGGCCTGGTCCAACCAGGTTCTCGATCTCCGCGTTCCCGACGACGGGGAAACGGCCGATCGCGGCACGCGTCTAACGTTGTCGCCCCGGGCGCTTGGCTCAGCTGGCTAGAGCACCTCCCTTACAAGGAGGGGGTCGGGGGTTCGAGTCCCTCAGCGCCCACGAATGCCCAGGTCACAGGCCCAACAGTCCCGCTGATTGTGTTTCGCATACAGTTCGCGGGTTTCCTCGTTTGTGCGTTCCTGATCGCGGGCTGCGCGAGTCGAGATGCCCCAGGTCCATTGGGCCAGGCTGAACCGTCAGAAGTTGCACCGTTGCCAGTTCCGACCCTCGCAGAGTTGACTGATTCCAACCTAGATTTGGATCTGTACGCGCACTACCAATTGCCGAGGTCGTTCGGAAGCGGGCCGAGGGCCCGATCGCGCGTCGAGAACTGGTATCGCAGCAGGCGTGTTCTTGGCCGTGATCTCGCCGATCGATGGCGATGGTGTGGGGAACAAGAGGTCTTCGGCGGTCTGGAGCGAGCGTTCTTCTGGCGCGATGACAACTCCTCGCGTGTGCTCTCTCTGCGGATCTACCGATCTGATCACGACAGTTCCACTCGACCTTTTGGCGCTGCGGTCCGACTTACGGCGATCGTGATGACAAACGTTCGAGAACAGGCCGAGCGGACTAGTGCGGGCACCTGCGCTACCGACGCCGGCTGAAACGGGCGGCGGCGAATACGCGAAGTGGATGACGTCTTTCTCTCCCATGGCCCATTCGATATCCGCGCTGCCATTGACCAGCGCTTGTCGCGGGGAGTCGCGGGTGAGCGCGAGTTGAGCGCGCTGCTCGTCGAGCTGACCAGCGACGGGCGGGGACCAGTTGCCTCGTGGCTAATTGCGGCCGCGCTCGGCAACGCGGAAGGGGATGCCGGGCCGGCCGCATTGCGCGCGGCACTCCACGCTCCGGGTGCTTCGTCTGGTGTGCGCTGCGCCGCCCTCCTCTCGCTCAGGAAGCGCTGCGGTGCAGAGGCCACACCTGACCTGATCGAATTCCTCGGTGCGCGAGCGCCGGAGGTGGTGTTGTCTGCGGTTGCCGGCGTCGCAGCAGTTGCCGATGAACGAGCCCGGACTCCCGTCGTGGCGATGCTGACGAAACGCCTCGCCCGCGAGCCCTCTCACCGATACCGCGATCGCTGGGTCGTGACCATCGAACTGGGTCTTGTCTTCCTCGCCCGGGTGGGCGGTACACACGACCGCGAATGGCGTCGATTGGTTCAGTCCATCCGCAATCGGTGGTCCCGGATCGGCGACCACTCCGACGGCGAGCTCCCGGAGTTCATCCGAGACTGCTGGCCCGATTGCGCCGACGCCAGCGTCCCGATCGAAGCGGTCGGATCGCCGCAGATCCCGGAGCTCCGCCCGTGGCTCGACCAGTATCGGGCATCGGATGACGCGCTCATCTTCTCGGTCTGAGTCGCGAGACGTGCCCCGCGTCGTGGCCGGGCCAATCCAGCCGTCGCGGCTGGAGAGCGCCTGATGCGGCTTGTCTCCGGCATCGCGATCGCACTGCCCCTGTCTCTCACCGAATCAGCGCTCTGAGCTCGAGACGTAGCCAGCAACGTAGCCACTGTCGATTGGCGGGCCGCCCCCTCACGCGCGCTCACGCCAAGTCGCGGGTTGTTAAGGAATGCACGCGAACGGACGGTTGACCCTTTGCTGACAAGGGCAAGGCCCACGAATCAGACGGCGCAGGGGACGCCGGCCCGGCACTGAACGGACGCGATGAACGCTCGTCGGTCTGGCTTACAAGGAGGGGGTCGGGGGTTCGAGTCCCTCAGCGCCCACTCGTTGTCGAATAACAACGTCCGGCCGCATCGCCGTCGCCGACCACATGATCGTGGTGACGGCCGAACGGAATGGCGACGCGCGTCGAAGCGGCTGACGGCCAGGTCCGTCGAGATCGTCGGGCGGAGGGAGCGTGACAGACTGATCCCATGTCAACCCGCGAATCGTTTCTCGATGAGGGACGAACGGCCTACGGTCGAAACGACTGGACCGTGGCTCGATCGCGGCTGCTCGACGCTGACGCCCAGGAGCCGCTCGAAGCCGAGGACCTGGAGCGGCTGGCCTGGTCGTGCCGGTGGGTGAGCGACGAGGCGGGATTCCTGAACGCGCTGGAGCGGGCCGAGGTGGCCTTCGGCGCGGCCGGTGCTCGCGCGGCGGCCGCGCGCATGGCCCTTGAGCAGGCGCGCCAGCACGTGCAGATGCTCGACGAATCGGTGGCGGTCACCTGCTTCTTCCGGGCGATGGAGCTCCTCGAGGGAGAGCCCGAGTCGCCAGAGCACGCGCAGGCGATGTGGATGCTGTCGTTCACCCAGATGGCGGAGGGCGACGTCGAGGGGGCGCGGGCGTCGCTCCACGAGGCCCGTGCGATCGCTCGTCGGGTGGCCAGCCCCGGCATGGAGGCGATGGCGGTGCAGGGGCTGGCGCACGTCGCGGTCATCGAAGGGGACCGGAGTGAGGTGCTGCCGCTCGTCGACGAGGCGGCCGCGCTGGCCATGCGGCCCGGGGTGGAACCGATCCACGCCGGCTACGTGTACTGCGCGGTGATTTCGATCTGTCGGTCCCTTTGCGACTGGGGACGCGCGACGCAGTGGACGAGCATGTCGATCCGCTACTGCGAGCGCGAGTCGATCGCCGGCTACACGGGGATGTGTCGGTTTCACCAGGGGGAGATCGACCGCCTTCACGGTCAGCTTGCCCAGGCAGAGGACCGGGTGCTCCAGGCCTGCGAGGAGCTGCGAGCGGTGAACCGCTACAGCGCCGCGTGGGGCTATAGCGAGCTGGTCGACATCCGGGTCAGTCGTGGCGACCTGGCCGGTGCCGAGGAGGCGCTCGCGCAGGCCGTGGCGTTCGGTGACGAAGGCCAGCCGGGGCGAGGCCGCCTGCTGTTGGCGCAGGGCGACGCGCACGCGGCAGTGCGGAGCCTCACCCGGGCCTTGGCCGACCGGGGCATGCTCGCTCGGGAACGGCGGGTGTTCGTGCTTCCGGTGCACGTGCGAGCGTGCCTCGCGGTGGGCGATGAGCCCGCGGCGAACGCCAGCGTGACCGAGCTCGAGGAGTTCGCGCGGCGGCTGGGGACGCCCGGGCCGATGGCTGCAGCCGCGGTGGCGCGTGGCGAGCTGGCGCTCTATCGCGGTGACACCGCCGAGGCCATCGCCTCGCTCCGGCAGGGCGTCCGCACCTGGTGCGAGGTCGATGCTCCGTACGAGGCTGCCGAGGCCCGGGTGCGGCTGGCGCGGGCCCTGACCGCCGACGGCGACGACGCCGGGGCCCGCCTCGAGATCAAGGCCGCGGCACGAGCCTTGGAGGAGATCGGCGCCGTCGTCGACCTCGACATTGCTCCGCTACGACGCGAGCCCGCGACGCGAACCCTGCGGACCTTCCTCTTTTCCGACATCGTGGACTCGACGCGGCTCGCCGAGGTCATGGGTGACGGCACCTGGGAGCAGCTGCTGCGCTGGCACGACCGCATCCTGCGCGCGGAGTTCGCCCGGTGGCGGGGCGAGGAGGTGAAGCACGGCGGCGATGGGTTCTTCGTGGCCTTTGGTCAGCCGGACGACGGCATCGCCTGCGCAATCGCGATCCAGCGCGCGCTGGCTCGCCACCGGGCCGACCACGGCTTCGCTCCTTCCATCCGCATCGGGCTCCACGCCGGCGAGGCCACCGCCCGCGACGACGACTACTTCGGCTCGGCCGTCACTCGCGCCGCCCGCATCTCCGCCGCCGCCGGAGCCGGCGAGGTCCTGGTGAGCGCGGATCTGCTCGCCGCGTGCGAGCGGACGGTGCCCGTCGCTGGTGAACGTACCCTCGAGCTCAAGGGCATCACCGAACCTCTGACCGCCGTCGTCATCGCGTGGAGCGACGAGAGCCCGCCCGAACCAGCTGGCCCGTGACGGGCGGGCGAGGAACACACGACGACGTCGTCCCTTCTCTTCGGACAAGGCGACCGACGAGCCGGAGTGGCGTCGGCGAGCACCTCAGCGAGAACCGCTCGATCGCCAAGCTCGTCAGAGAGGGACGGGCCGTCGTACGCAAGGCGAGCTGACGCTGGCCCGGGCCGCGACGTAGCCACGAACGTAGCCAACGCCGCTCCACGACCGGTCCCCCGACGCAGCGGCATGCGAGGCGACTCGTCGATACGCGATCGGGGCGGCCGGACCGTTGACCCCCTGCGGACTTGCGCCGTACCTCGGGACCGGGCGAACCGGGGATGCCTGCGCGGCGCTGGTCGGACGCGATGAACGGTCGGTGGTCTGGCTTCCAAGGAGGGGGTCGGGGGTTCGAGTCCCTCAGCGCCCACCGACAGATCCCAGGTCGCACGTCCCCGAACCCCGACGAGGACCGAGGCGACGGTTCGAAGAGTGTGTTGCCGTTGGCTACGTCGAACTGGGGTCGCGGGATGTTGCACGACGCGACGAGCTACGTCGAACCCGCTTGCTCGTCGATGTCGAGCTCGATCAGCTCGATTGCTCCGTCCGCGGCGAGCTGACCAACGACGGCGAACCTGGCGACGAGCATTCCCGACGCGATCAGGATGCGGTAGTCGGACCGACCGGGGATGAGCGGCGGGAGGTCGTTCCAGCGCGTCGCGAACACCTCGACGACTCGAAGTAGCTCGAAGACCTGGAAGTCGTTGACGGACGGCTCGCCATTCGGACCGCGTTCCGAGCCGAGCTGCCCGTCGAGGTCCTCGAAGAACGACGGGGTTGTGCGGACCGCCCGACGGTCGCCGGTCACGGCTTCGAGCTGGCCTCGGTGGAGTCGATCCGCTCTTGCACGCGTTGTCGGACTCGGGCCACGAACTCGGGGGGGACTGCGTCGAGATCGGTCACCAGGCCGGCATCGAACAGTGCGTCCTGCTCCGCGGGGGAGAGGCGCTCCAGCTCCGCCGCCGTCCACACCTTGTCGGCCACGTCGCGAGGCTACCGAGTCGGCGCCGACAGGGGCGAGATGCGGGTCCGAGCCACGGACGCCGCTCGGATGACCCGGCGGCCATTCCAAGGTGTCCGTCTCGGCCGACGTAGCCACGAACGTAGCCAGACCCGCTTCACAACGAGTCCTGCGACGCCGGGGTACGGGAGGCGCCTCTCCGCCACGCGAGCGGAGTGAGCGCACGGATGATTCCCTGCGGGCCGAGGCCGGAGCTCGGTACCCGACGGTTCTGGGGATGTCGGCGTGACATTGGACGGACGAGGCGAACGCTCGTCGGTCTGGCTTACAAGGAGGGGGTCGGGGGTTCGAGTCCCTCAGCGCCCACGAATGCCCAGGTCACAGGCCTGACCGCCGATTGCGGCGTGGCGACGACGTAGCCAGTGTCACCGATGGCTACGTTCACGGCCCCGGGTGGCCATGTCCGCTACCAGCGGCCGTCGACTGATATAGCATCTACGCTATGTCCTGGGGTGAGGTCGAACTCGAGCCCGAGGTCCGTGACTGGTATCTGAGCCTCGACGAGGGATCACGAGGGCGAGCGAGCTTTCACATCGACCGGTTGGCCGAGGTTGGACCGCTCCTGGACGAACCTCACACGCGGCAGTTGGACGGCAAGCTGCGGGAGCTGCGGTTCCACCTGGACGGCAAGCCGACACGGGTTACCTACTGGATTGCGCCTGGGCGTCGCGTCATCTTGCTGACTGTCTTCCCGAAGACACAAAGACGAGAACGCGCCGAGGTCGAACGGGCGAAGCGAGCGATGGAGCGGTGCATGCGCGAGGCCCACACTGCCGACGACGAAGGGTGACGAGGATGACCAAGCGGACGACGTGGAGTGAACTCAAGGAGAGCCGTCCCCTCACTGCCGAGGGGCAGGCGGCCTACGACGATGAGGCGCGTATCGCCGCGTTCCGTGACCTCGTGTACCGGCTGCGCGCCGACGCGGGTCTTACCCAGGCCGAGCTCGCGCAGCGGATGGGCACCACGCAGTCGGCGATCGCTCGGATGGAGGGTGGGGGTACCCGACCGACGCTCGAGACGCTCGAGAAGGTGGCAACCGCGGTCGGTGCCGAGCTCGTGGTCGGTATCGGCGAGCATCTCAGCGAGAACCGCTCGATCGCGAAGCTCGTCCGAGAGGGGCGGGCAGTCGTCCGCAAGCCGAGCTGAGCGGTCGGACGCGACGAACGGTCGCCGGTCTGGCTCGCGAAGGAGGGCGGGGGGCGATCCGTCAGCGCCGATCCAGCACTCCAATGCCGCGTACTGGCTGCAGGCGTCAGGGAGTGTTCTCGATGGAGTGCAAAGTCTGCAGACAGCGGTTCTTCCACTCTCACTCGTGCCCGCAGATGAAAGTCAATCTGAAGGCGGCCGTGATTGTGCTTGCCATCATGTAGGTCGTGTTGGTGGCCGCTCACGGGTCCGGCAGCGACGTCAATTCACGTGCATACGTGGCTGTCGGAGCCTTCTGGTTGTTGATTCTCGCGATGAGGTTGGCCGTCTACCTCAAGGAGCGGGGAGACAAGCGGACGTAGCCAGGAACGTAGCCATCGGAGCTCCGCGGTCTGTGCCCCGACCGGAGCGCACGGCAGGTCACGGCTAGGTACGCAGCACCTACGAGCGGACGGATGATCCCCTGCTGGCCACGGCCGTACCCCGGAACCCGGCGTTGCCGGGGTTGACCGCGCGGCACTGAGCGGACGCGATGAACGGTCGGTGGTCTGGCTTCCAAGGAGGGGGTCGGGGGTTCGAGTCCCTCAGCGCCCACACCTCAGCGCCCACCGCGAACGCTCCAGGTCGCGGATCACGGATCACGGCTCATGCCGGTCGGCCGAGACGGACGGGAAGCTCGTCCAGGCCACGGAGCACGAGACCGTCGCCGTGGGTCCACCGCAGGCCGCGGCGGTCGACGGCGAGACGGAGGTCCGGAAAGCGCCCGAGCAGCGCGCGGAAGGCGATGCGAGCCTCGAGCCGCGCCAGCGGCGCACCGAGGCAGAAGTGGATGCCGTGCCCGAACCCGAGGTGTGGACGCGGCTCCCGGCCGATGTCGAGCACGGCGGGGTCGTCGAAGGCGCCCGGATCATGGTTGGCTGCACCGAGGCAGATGAGCACCTGCTCGTGGGCCGGGATCTCCACGCCGTCGAGGTCCATGGCTTCGGTCGTGACGCGGAAGGTGGCGTGGGGAACCGGCGCCGAGAACCGGATGAGCTCCTCGATCGCAGCAGGCATCCGATCCGGGTCCTCGCGCAGGAGCCGCAGCTGTTCGGGGTGCTCGAGGAGGTCGACGACTCCGTTGCCGATCAGGCTCGTGGTCGTGTCGTGACCGGCGACGATCAGCTGGAACAGGCTCGAGAGCAGCTCCTGCTCGGTCAGCCGGTCGTCGTCGTCGCTCGCCGTCACCAGCACACCGACGAGATCGTCTCGGGGGTTCTCGCGGTGGGACGCCACGAGGTGCCGCAGCGACGCGACGATCACGTCGGACGCGGCCACCGCCTCGGGCGGCGGTGAACCGCTCCACGGCTGGAACAACGTCCGGAACGCCTGGCGCAGACCGACGCGATCCTCCTCGGGCACACCGAGCAGCTCGCAGATCACGCGGAACGGCAACGGGTAGGCGAAGCCCTCGACGAGATCGACGGTCGACTCCGGACCCGCAGCTTCGAGCTCGTCGAGCAGCTCGTCGGCGATGCGCTCGATCGAGGGTTCGAGCGCGGCGATCCGCGTGGGGACGAACGCTCGCGACACCAAGCGGCGCAACCGCGTGTGGTCGGGCGGATCGAGGTTCATCATGTGTCGCGCGAAGTCGGGGCCGGGAAGCCCGGGGTCCACGACGTCGGGATCCTCGTCGAGCGCGGCCACGATGTCCTTCGAGAGCCGGCCGTCCTTCAGGGCCTGGTGGGCGGCCACGTGACCGAGGACGAGCCATGCGTCGTGACCGTCGGCGAGCCGAACGCGCTGCACCGGACACTCGGCTCGCATCGACTCGAACAGGGGATACGGATCGTTCCGGGTGGCCTCGTCCCAGGCGCCCCAGGTGGTGGTCGGCTCGGACATCGAGATGCTCCCCGCAAGAGCCGGAGCGCAAACCGCGACATGCTCCGGGTCTGGTTGTTCGCCGCGGTGCGCGTGGGTGTGCTGCTGCACGGCAACCTGGCGCATCGAGCGTCGTGGGGTCAGGATAGGCGGGCGAGCAGGACCCTCAGGAAGGACCGCGGTCATGACCGAGCTCATCGGGTTGTTTCGGCGGGCGACCGACGGCTTCGGCGGGCATGTCCACTCGATCGGCGAGGAGCAGTGGCACGACTCGACACCGTGCACCGACTGGGACGTTCGGGTGCTGGTGAACCACGTGACCGTCGAGCAGCTGTGGGTGCCGCCGCTCGTCGGCGGATCGAGCGTGGCCGAGGTCGGCGGCCGATTCGACGGCGATCAGCTCGGTGCGGACCCGCGGGCGGCGTGGGACCAGGCGGTGAGCGCTTCTCGGGCCGGGTTCGGGGCGTCGGGCGCGCTGGAGGCAACGGTCTCGCTGTCGAGCGGCGAGAAGCCGACGGCCGAGTACTGCTGGGAGATGACCACCGACGCGCTGATCCATTCGTGGGATCTCGCGCGTGGCATCGGCGCCGACGAGACCCTCGATGTCGAGCTCGTCGAGCTCGTCTACGAGCGGACCCTTCCGGTGGCCGAGCATCTCCACGAGACGGGGTTGTTCGCTCCGCCCGTGTCGGTGCCCGGCGACGCGCCCTTGCAGACGAGGCTGCTCGCGCTGTTCGGTCGGCGTGCGTAGCATCACGCAACGTCGAGGAGAGACGACGTGAACCAGAACTTCAGCCAGACGATCGCCGTTCGCTGCGACGACCCCGCGCCGATCATCGACTTGCTCGAGCAGTGGGATCTCCAACAGGCCTCGACCGACATCATGGGCTACATGGGCACGCGCCTCCTGGCCGACCGCGAGAACCCCGGTCAGTACGTGATCATCGCCGACTTCGGTGTCGTCGATCCCGACGTGTCCGCGGCCGACGAGGCCAACCGCAACAACGACCGGCCCGAGACCAAGGAGTGGGCAGCCCGCCTGCTCGAGCTCGTTGCCGGCACGCCGCAGTACCGCCACTACGACGAGCTCTACCGCACCGATTTCTAGCCGACGGAGCGCAACCGCTTCGCGTCCGTCATTCGGTCATGCTGACATCGGCCCTGGCGTTCCGGCGGGGGGTACGCCGAACGGTCCTGGCCGGGTTCGCTCCGACGGTGTCGATGTACTGCTCGACGAATGTGAGCGTCTCGTCGTGGCCTGCGGTCACGCCGAGTGCGTCTTCGAGGGCCATGACCTGCGCGATTCCCGTCAAGGCGACGAGGGCGACGATGGGCGGGCACACGTCCTCGGCGATGCCGCGCTCCGCGAGGATGCTCGTCATCGCGTCGAGCTGCATCGCGCGGAAGCGCTCTGCGGAGCGCGCGATCTCGGAGCGGATGGCCTTGCGGTGGTTGGCCAGGGCGACGAACTCGATGTTGAACGCCGCACCCTGCGGATCGCTGGTGACGGTCCAGATCGTTCGGAGCGAGCGGTCCGACGCGAGGGCCCGCTGGAACCGCTCGAGCCCGTCCTCGGCGCGGCGGCGGAAGACCTCGAGGAACAGGTCGTCCATCGTGCGGAAGTAGTAGTGCACGAGCTGGTGCTTCAAGCCCGCCTTGGCCGCGAGGCGCCGCGACGTCACCGCGGCGTAGCCCTCCTCGAGCATGAGCTGCTCGGCCGCGTCGAGGAGCTGCGCGCGGGTTCGCGAGTCGGGTGCGCCGATCCTCCGGGCGTTGGTCATGGTGCAGACCTTGTCAGACGGCGCGCGCCGATGCTAGGCAGTCGCACAGCACCGCCCGGGCAGACCGCCGACGTGCGGGCGAACCGGTGCAGGGAGGCGTTCGATGACGGCCGATTTCGACGAGGTCGACTTCTTCAGCGATCCGTCGCTGAACGAGGACCCGTACCCGTACTTCGAGCACCTGCGGGCGCAGTGCCCGGTGACCTCGCTGTCCCAGCACGGCGTGCTGGCGGTGACCGGGTTCGACGAGGCGTGGGACATCTATCGCGATCCCGACACGTTCTCCTCGTGCAACTCGGTGGTCGGGCCGTTCGCCGTCTTCCCCGTCCCGCTCGAGGGTGACGACATCGGCGCCATCATCGAGCAGTACCGCGACCAGCTCCCGATGCACGAGCACATGGTCACGATGGACCCGCCCCAGCACACCCGGGAGCGGGGGCTGCTGATGCGGCTCATCACGCCGCGGCGGCTCAAGGAGAACGAGGAGTTCATGTGGCGTCTCGCCGACCGGCAGCTCGACGAGTTCGTCGCCGCCGGGCACTGCGAGTTCATCCGCGCCTACACGCAGCCCTTCGCGATGCTGGTCGTGGCCGACCTCCTCGGCGTGCCCGAGGAGGACCACCGACGGTTCCGCGAAGGCTTCGGACTCATGAGCAGCGGGCCCGGCGAGCTCGGCGTCGACGAGGCCCCGCAGGAGCTCAACGCCCTGTCGTGGCTCGACGACTGGTTCGCCGTGTACATCGAGGACCGCCGGCGCGAGCCGCGCAACGACGTGCTGACCGATCTCGCGCTGGCGAGGTACCCCGACGGGTCGACGCCCGACGTCGCCGCGGTGGTCCGGACGGCGACGTTCCTGTTCGCGGCCGGGCAGGAGACCACGGCACGACTGCTCGCGACGGCGCTGAAGTACCTGAGCGAGTACCCGGAGCTCCAGGACGAGCTGCGGGAGCATCGTGAGCGCATCCCCGACTTCATCGAGGAGGCGCTGCGCATCGAGAGCCCGGTGAAGGCCGACTTCCGTCTCGCCAAGCGTGCCGTCACGGTGGGAGGGGTCGAGATCGCGACCGGGACGCCCGTGATGCTGCTCAACGGTGCCGCCAACCGCGATCCGCGGCGCTTCGAGTGCCCCGCGGAGTTCCGCATCGACCGGCCGAACCTCAAGGAGCACATGGCGTTCGGCCGCGGCGTGCATTCCTGCCCGGGTGGGCCGCTCGCGCGCGCGGAGGCCCGCATCAGCCTCGAGCGCATCCTCGACCGGATGCGAGACATCCGGCTCGCCGAGGCGCACCACGGGCCCGCCGGCGATCGCCGGTTCCACTACGAGCCGACCTGGGTCCTGCGCGGGCTCCACTCGCTCCACATCGAGTTCACGCCGGTCGGTTGACGGAGGTGCTGGAACCGTGAGCCCGGACGACCAGCCCGTCGGGTTCGGTCGAGTCGGAGTGCACAGACCCCCGGCGTGCCGCTCGGAATGTTCCCGAACGGTTTGCCCAACGGACCCCAATCGCTCGCGATCCGATAACCGCGGAGGGTTACGAATGCATCGGCCCGCCCGAAGGCGGCGTGCCTTCCCCCCAATGCGATTGGAGTCCCCACCATGTTGCACGCGAGAACGAGGCGGTTCGCGGCCGCTGGCGGCCTGCTGCTCGCGGGTGCGCTCGCGGTCGGCGGCGTCGCCGGCGCCAGTGGCATTCGCTTTGCCGACTACACCCCGCTGACGGCCTCGGCCGGTCCCGCGGCCGACGAGGCAACCCCCATCACCTTCGGCAACTCGGCCCTTCAGCAGCTCTCGGTCGCCGACCGGACGACCCAGCTCGCCGACGGCGAGCCCAACAGCGCCAGCTGGGACATGATCACCGTGAACGAGACCGGCGGCCAGAAGGGCCGGTACCTCCTCACGCCGTTCGAGACGGGCCAAGCCGGTATCCAGCGCGAGAACCTCGAAACCGGCGAGGTCTCGACGATCTGGTACAGCCCGGCCGCCGGCGCCCACGTGTCGTTCGACGCGTCGTACTGGACCCCGTGGGGGACGTACATCACGGCCGAGGAGTCGTGGTGCGGCGCCCCGGCGGGCTGCACGACGAGCCCCTACGGGCGCCTGTTCGAGCTGACGAACCCGCTGACGGCCGCCTCGGTGACCGATCCGACGGGTGAGGTCGCGCAGCTCGTGCACCGCAACGTGATCCCGCGGGTGTCACACGAGGGCATCCAGTTCGACAAGGCGCTCAACATGTACTTCGTCGACGAGCTCAACGGCGGAAGCCTGTACAAGTACGTGCCGGCCGCGAGCTGGGGCGAGATCATGTCCGGCCGCACGGGGTACTTCGACGCCGGGCAGACCTTCGTCTTGCGGGTCGGCACCGGCAGCGTGCCGAACGCCACCGGCTCGTACGCGTGGGTCCCGATCACCGACGCGACGGGCGCCGCGCTCCCGGGTGCGCTCACCATCACCGACCCCAACGGGGTCACGTCGGTGGACGGCCGCAACACGACCGACCTTGCTGCGTTCAAGGGCACCGACTACCAGCGGCCCGAGGACATGCAGATCCAGACCGTGCGGGGCGTCGAGCGGCTCTACGTCACGACGACGACCACGCACGAGACCTATGTCCTCGACCTCGCGGCCCAGACGATCGGCGTGTTCGCCAGCCGGAGCACGACCGATCTGGCCACTGCCGCTCCGGTCGGCGACGCCCTGGCCAACCCCGACAACCTCGCGGCCGACGCCGACGGCAACGTCTACATCGTCGAGGACCGCAACGGTGGGGTGGACGACGACATCTGGCTCGCCAGGGACC
Source organism: Acidimicrobiia bacterium (assembly GCA_041659105.1). Classification (GTDB taxonomy): domain Bacteria; phylum Actinomycetota; class Acidimicrobiia; order IMCC26256; family PALSA-555; genus CAIUKV01. The sequence goes on along the minus strand of JBAZYX010000029.1, from coordinate 12,023 downwards.
TCAACGGCGACGGCGACCTCACCGACGCCGGAGAGGGAATCGGCCGCTGGGCCTCCAACGGCACTCCGGGCTCGGAGTTCACGGGTCTGTACTTCGACCCGACGAACAAGCGCCGCGCCTGGGTCAACATCCAGCACCCCAACAGCGGCAACGACCGGACCATCCAGATCACGATCCCGTAGCGGTTCGCTGCACCCGTCCCACGCCGAGGGCGCGCCCGCACGTCGCGGGTGCGCCCTCGTGCGTCGGACTTGTGCAGACAACCCCGCCGTAGTGACATCGCGTCACGGAGAGCTCGACGGGGGAGATGGCATGGCGCGACTGGTGCTGACGAACGCCAACCTGCTCGACGGTGATGCACCGGCCCAGGCCAACCGGGTGGTGGTCGTCGAGGGGGAGCGGATCGCGAACGTGAGCGACGCGCCGCCGTCCGATGTGACGGCCCACGACCGTGTGGTCGACCTCGGCGGGCGCACGGTGATGCCGGGGATGATCACCTGCCACTACCACTCGACGTACCGCGAGCTGGGCTCGGTGCCCGCGCCGTACGGCCTCGAGCATCCGCCTGCGTACCAGGTGCTGATCGCGGCGGAGAACCTCCGCATGGCGCTCGAGTGCGGCTTCACGGGCGCGATCGGCGCCGGGTGCTCCAACGACATCGACGCGTCCATGAAGCGCGCCATCGACGACGGGCTGATCCCGGGGCCTCGGTTCGTGCCGAGCGGGCACGAGCTCAGCACGACTGGGCACGCGAACGACGCGAACCCCTGGTACTGGGACCTGCGGGAGTGGGGCGCAGCCCGGTGCTGCGACAGTGCCGACGAGTTCCGGGCCGCGGTTCGCGACGAGGTGAAGCGCGGGGTCGAGATGGTGAAGCTGTTCGTGACCGGGGGTCACGGGGTGATGGCGCCGAAGTCGCGCATGGAGATGACCCGTGACGAGCTCGACGCGGCCGTCGACGCGGCCCACGCGCGCGGCGCTCGGGTGCGCGGCCACATCGTGAACAAGCCGGCGATCCTCGCCGCGATCGAGGCCGGGGTCGACGTGATCGATCACGCCGACGAGATGGACGACGAGTGCATCGAGCGCATGGTCGGGGCCGGTTCCTTCGTCGCGCCGAGCTGTTTCCTCCCGACCGTGATCCTCGAGGCGATGGGTGCTTCGACTCTCGGTTTCGCCGCGTCGATGCGTGCGGAGCTCGACCGGATGCTCGAGGTGCTGCCGAAGGCGAACGCGGCGGGCGTGAAGCTGGTGGTCGGGGACGACTACGGCGCCGTCGGCTTCCCGCACGGTCGCTACGCGAACGAGCTCGAGGTGTACGTGCGCGACGCGGGGATCGCACCGCTCGACGTGCTGCGGTGGGCGACGGTCCACGGCGCTGAGCTCACGGGGCGGGGCCACGAGGTCGGCCGGGTGGCGCCGGGATACCTCGCCGATCTCCTGGTGGTCGCCGGCGATCCAAGCCGCGACATCACGGTGCTCCAGGACCGCGACAACCTCGTCGCCATCATCAAGGGCGGTCAGCTGTTCAAGGACACCCTGGCCGCGTAGTCGGGGCGTGGTGGAGCTCGAAGCCGAGCACATGTACGTCTGCTTCATGTCGGACGCCGCCGCCATGCGCGCGCTCGCCGCACCGGTCACCACGGCCGTCTTCCCGCGACGGACCGCACGGCGGGAGTCTCCGGTGCGCGGCCGCACCCGTCAAGCCTCCGGCGCCGGGCACAATCGAGCGGTGGCGACCCGATTGGTGATGCTCGACATCGACGGAGTCCTCGTCGTGTCGTGGGAGCCGTTGCCGGGAGCGATCGAGGCGGTGCGCGCACTGCGCGATGCCGGACTCGCGGTGCAGTTCCTGACGAACACGACGTCGCGCCCCGCGGCGGCCGTTCGGGCGGCGCTCCGGGCCGTCGGCTTCGAGGTCGGCGCCGACGAGCTCACCACGGCGGCCGTCGCGACCGCCGGATACCTCGCCGAGCACCACGCCGGAGCGCGCTGCCTGGTTCTCAATGACGGCCCGCTCGACGATCTCGGTGACGTGCGGATCGCCGGTGAGCGCGACACCGTCGAGGTCGTCGTGATCGGCGGTGCCGGTCCGTCCTTCGATTGGCCGACGATCAATCGGGCGGCGCGGGCGGTCCTCGACGGCGCTGCGCTCGTCGGCATGCACGGCGCCGGACGGTGGCTGACCGCCGAGGGCGTCTGCGTGGACGGCGGCGCGTACCTGGCCGCACTCGAGTACGCGACGGGGGTGCGGGCGACCGTCGTCGGGAAGCCGGCCCCGGCGATGTTCACGCAGGCGGTGGCCCGGGCGGGGGTCGAGCCCCGCGAGGCCGTGATGGTCGGCGACGACGTGGTTGCCGACGTCCTGGCGGCGCAGGCGGTCGGGATCCGGGGCGTGCTCGTCCGGACCGGCAAGTTCACGCCGGACACCCTGCGGAGCGCAGCCGTGGCACCCGACGCCGTGCTCGACTCCGTCGCCGACGTCCCCGGCCTGCTCGCCCGTACGGCGGGATAGCGTTCGCTCGTCCCGCGGGCGTCCGGGGCGACCGCCGGCGGACCGCGCGGTGGTGGCTGGCAGTGCTCGCGGTCGTCCGACAAGATGCCTTCGATGGGCGAGCGGACGGTTTCGATCGGTGCAGACGACGTCCTCTCGGCGTCGCTGTTCGACGTGTACGACGAGCTCCTGGTGCCGCTGGTGTTCCAGTCCTACGCAGAGGACCTGGCAGGTCGGATGACCGGCATGGGCGCCGGGTCGATCCTCGAGATCGCCGCCGGCACCGGCGCGGTCACCCGCACGCTGGCCGACGCGCTGCCCGCCGAAGTTGCGATCACCGCCACCGATCTGGTGCCCGGGATGATCGAGCGGGCCGGGCGCGTCGGGACGTCGCGGCCGGTGACCTGGGACGTGGCCGACGTGATGTCGTTGCCCTACGAGTCCGAGTCGTTCGACGTCGTCGTGTGCCAGTTCGGCGCCATGTTCTTCGCCCCGCAGGCTGGGGCCTTCGCCGAGGTCCGGCGGGTGCTGCGTCCGGGCGGGCGGTTCCTGTTCAGCGTGTGGGACCGGCTCGACGCCAACGAGTTCGCCGACGTCGTGTGCGCGGTCGCGAAGGGCATGTTCCCCGAGGATCCACCGCAGTTCCTCGAGCACACGCCCTACGGGTACCACGACGATGCCGCGATCGCCGCCGATCTCCGGGCCGGCGGCTTCGACGCCGCGCCGTCGGTCGAACGGATGGAGCACCCCAGCCGGGCCGCACGGGCGGTCGAGGTCGCCACCGCGTTCTGCGCGGGGACGCCGATGCGCAACGAGATCGAGAGCCGGGGGCCCGATGCCCTCGCCACGACGATCGCGGCGATGGCCGCGGCGCTCGCCGAGCGGTTCGGGGCGGTGGACCTGGAAGGTCGGACCCGGGCGGTCTTCGTCGCCGCGCACAGGTAGCCGGTCCGCCCAGCGCCCCACGGGCCGATGGGTCGGCGGCGTATCATGCCGCCGGCCGCCCCGAGCGACGGAAAGGTCTCAATCGCGTGGATCCCGTCCCCACTCCCGGTCTCGACGACCACGACGCGGACGAGGTGCACCTCGTCGCTCGTGGAATCGCGACGGCGGTGGCGCCGGACACCGGCCTGACCGACGTGCAGGCGGACCTGCTGGAGGCGATCGCGAGCGCGCTGACCGGGGTCGACGTCGACTACCGGTCGCTCGAGCCGTTGGGGCCCGACGAGCTGGCCGACGTCCTCGCGGGTCGCGACCTCGACTACCGCCAGCGCATCGTCCACCACATGGTGCTCGGCGAGCTGGTGCTCCGGCCGATCCCGACGGTCGTGGCGCACCGCGTGGCGAAGTACGCCGAGGCGCTCGGCGTGAAGGACGACTTCGTGCGGGTCGCGCGCCGGTACGCCCAGGGCGCCTACGGGCTCGCGTTCAAGGACCTCCAGCGCAACGGCTTCGCCGAGCACCTCCAGGGCGACGGTGAGGGAGAGATCCAGCAGGGCCCGCGCCCGGCGAGCCGGAGCGCGTCGGCGCCGTTCGAGCCCGCCCAGCTCGACCCCGAGCTCGCGGCGAAGTGGGATGCGTTCGCGGATCTCCCGTCGAACGCCCTCGGGTACGCGGTACGAGACATGTACGACGGTCGCGGCTTCGAGCTGCCGGGCACGCCCGGCGGTGCGCCCGCCTATCTCGCGCAACACGACTTCGTGCACGTGATCGCCGACTACGGCACCAACCTAAAGGGCGAGCTCGAGGTGTTCTCCTTCATCGGGCGGGCCGATCCGGATCCGAAGGGCTTCGCCTGGCTGGCCACGCTGACCGGTCTGTTCGAGACGGGGTACATCCCCTCGACCGGATTCTTCGACCGCGACGTGCGCGAGCGCGTGATCCAGGCGTCCGGCATGCACCGTCGGGTCGCCGACGCGATCCGGCGGGGCAAGGTCGTGTGCCAACGCAACAACGTCGACCTGTTCGAGGTCGACTACTACGCGCTCGCGGCGCGGCCGGTCGAAGAGGTCCGGGAGATGTTCGCGGTTCCGCCGAAGGGGTCGGGTGCGGTCGAGGCGGGGTCGGTCGGCCTGTTCGACCTCGCGGGCATGTCCGAGATCCAGCGGCAACGATTCGAGGAATTGCGCGGAGGAACCACGTGAACAAGAACTTCAGCCAGACGATCTCGTTCCGCGTCGACGATCCCGCGCCGATCATCGCGCTGCTCGAGCAGTGGGACATCGACCAGGCCAGCTGCGACATCATGGGCTACATGGGCATCCGCCTGCTGGCCGACCGCGAGAACCCCGGCCGGTACATGATCATCGCCGACTTCGGCGTGGTCGATCCCGACGTGTCCGCGGCCGACGAAGCGGCGCGCAACAACGAGCGGCCCGAGACCCAGGCCACGTCGGCGAAGATGATCGAGCACATCATCGGTGAGCCCGAGTACCACCACTACGACGAGCTCTACCGCACCGACTTCTGAGACCCCTCGCGCGTTCGCGCGGCGATCGGTCGGTTCAGCCCTCCTGGGCGGCGCGCAGGCGCTTCGCCAGGGTCTGGAGCAGGTTCCACGCGATCGTGGCGTTGTGCTGCACGAGCGGGCGGAACTCCCAGTACGTGAGCCCGAGGCACACGACCTCGGTGGTGGCGGTCACGGTGGCGGAGCGCGCACCCTCGTCGATCAAGGCGGTCTCGCCGAAGTAGTCGCCCCGCCCCAGGTCGGCGAGATGCCGTCCGTGCAGCGTCACCTCGGCCTCACCGGAGTCGATCACGAAGAACGCGGCGGCGCCCGCCCCTTCCTTGGTGATGGTCTCGCCCGCGGGGAACCGACGCTCCTTGAACATCCCCGCGATGTGGGCGACGTCGGCGTCGCTCAGCCCCTCGAAGAACGGGACCATCGCGATCACTCCGAGCTCGTCGTCGTCCGCGGGTGGCTTCCGCGGTGAGGAGCCGGCCTTCGTGATCGCGCGGCACTGCAGGATGTAGAGCTGGTTCCCGGCGATCGCCCACTCGATGTCGCGAGCCGGCCCGTAGACCTCCTCGCACGTGCGGGCCAGCGCGTCGAGCTGCGCGAGGTGGCGGTCGTCGAGACACGACGCCTCGACGAGCTCCGGCGCGATCGCCTCCTCGATCGTTCCGCCGTCGGCGAGGGCACGGATCGCGATCTTCTTCACGCCCGGGTTGCGGTCGAGCACCGTTCCCGACGCGTCGAGCCGGAAGTGGTCGGGGATGACCCGGCCCGACACCACGACCTCGCCCAGGCCCCAGCTCGCCTCGATCAGGCGCTCGTCCCTTCCGTTGATCGGGTTCTGGGTGAACATCACTCCCGCCACCTCGGGGTCGAGGAGCTGCTGCACCACCACGCCGATGCTCGGCTGGGTGAACAGGCCGACGCGCTTGCGGTAGGTGATGGCCGAGTCGGAGTTGGCCGACCACCAGATCTCGCGGATCGCGGCGGTGAGGTCGCCGACCGACGGGACGTTGAGGAGCGTGAGGTGCTGGCCGGCGAAGCTCGCGTCGGCGCCGTCCTCGTCGACTGCCGACGAGCGCACCGCGAGCGGTCCGGAAAGCGGTTGCGCCGCTGCGAGCACCGCGGCGATCGCGTCCGCGTTCCCGGCGGCGACGTCGTCGACGAGCGGTCCGGACAGCGCGATCCCGGGCGGGACCGGGAGACCGGCACGCGCCGCGTCTCCCAGCCCGACTGCCTTCGCCCCGAAGTACGCCTCGTCCTGTGCTTCGGCGAGCGGGACGACCGCCTTCACCCGTGGACCGTCACTTCACCCGCGTCGCCGTCGACGCGCACGAGCGTGCCGTCCGCGATGCGCTCGGTCGCGTCACGCGTGCCGACCACTCCCGGGATGCCGTACTCGCGGGCGACGATCGCGGAGTGGGAGAGCAGGCCCCCGCTGTCGGTCACGATCGCGCCGAGCAGCGGCAGCAGGATGTTGAACGCCTCGGTCGTCGACTCCGTCACGAGCACGTCGCCCTGCTGGATCCGGTCGAACTCGGCCGGCCCGGAGACCCGGCGGGCCGGACCCTCGTAGACGCCGCCGCTCGCCCCGAGCCCGCGCAGCAGGTGCTCCTCGTGCTCGGCCTCCGAGCTGGCGAACAGCGCGCCCAGGGCGATCCCGGTCGCCCGCATGACCCGCCCGGCGCCGGGCGGCAGGCCCGACGGGTCGGGCGGCGGGTGGGGCGGGTCGCCGAGGACGGTCGGCGCGTCCTTCGCGGAGTGCGTGGTCCGCCAGTCGTAGCGGGCCGCGAGCTCGTCGGCGGTCGGGCCGCCCGCGCCGAGCACCAGGGCGCACATCTCGTCGAAGCCCGCGTCGACGAAGTGCTCCGGATCGTGGACGCCGCCCTTCGTCGCGACCCGGCGCCCTGCCGCCATCACCGCGCGCCGCGCGATGCCCGACGCCCAGATGTCGCTGAAGACCCCGCGCTCGTCGCGGATGCGGTACATCAGCCGCGCCTCGCCGACCAGCTCGTCGAACTCGGCGCGATGCTCGTCCGGCACCTGCGCGCGGACCTCGGCGATCCGGGCATCGGAGTCGGCCGCGGCTTCGCCGGTCCCGCCCTCGACGGCGGAGCGGATCGCGCGCACCAGCGCGTCGGGGAGCTCGAGGGCGTACCGTCCCGCGATGTCGAAGCCGTCGAGGAGCCGGTACCCGACGAGGTCGAGGTAGCCGGCCGTGGCCTGGCCGACCTCACCGTCGTTCGCGCGGAGCGCGTCGAGCACCGCACCGGGGTCGTCGTCGGACACGAGGAGGGCACGCGCCGATGCGTTGGCACCGATCGCGGCGATCAGCCGATCGAGCTCGGCCGAGGCGCCGGCCGAGACCGGCGCGGCGCCGCGCATCATGCCGAGGATCTCGGCGTGGGGGACGCCGGTCCAGTCGCCGACGTGCGCGAGCAGGTCGCCGATGGAGAGCATCGCGGCACCGGTGTACCGCATGTGCTGCGCCATCATCCGGGCGTGGTGGTCGCGGCAGCGCCCGAGGTACGCCACGAGGTCGGCGTCGGAGAGCGCGTCGGGGTCGACCGACTGGAGCTCCCGGTGCGCCGCGATCGCCGCGGGCTTCACGGTGTCGTCCCACTCGCGGAGCTGGTCGCGCCAGAGCTTCTGCGCCCACACCTCCTCCGCCCGCGCGAAGCGCTGCGGGACCTCGGCTTCGCCTACCGGCACCACGACCCGGTAGCCGAAGCCGTTGATGTAGGTCATCCGCATCGTCTCGAGCAGCATCCCGTAGTACGCCATGAAGTCCGAGACGCCGCTCGCGAACGCGGCGGGGTGGATCTCGGCGAAGTACGGGGTGGCCGGGCGGGGGAAGTGCACCGCGTCGAGCTCCCAGGTGCCGGGCCCCGGAGGTTCGAACCGGAGCTCGGCGGTGTTCGGGTCGGTCATGGTGGCGCCCTCTCGTCGGATTCCGGGATCCCCGCTCCGGTCTGCGGGGTGATTCTCCATGCAACGGTCGGGAGGGGCAAGGCGGGCGTACGGGGCCCGCCTCCAGGATCCGCGGGACCGCCGCGAGCATCGCCCAGTTCTGCCGCCTCGCCTGAGGGCGTGTGGCAAGGTGGATCTCCCGAACGCGGCCATGACCGGGACCACCATCACGCTCGGCGCCGCGCTGGCCTGACGCCACCCGTAGGCTCCGTCGATGGGCATCCGATACTCGAAGCCGCCCGTGCTGATGCACGACGTCATCGGCGATCTCGATGCGGTCGTCCGCATCCTCGCGGCGCAGGCGCCGTACACGCCGCTCGGCGGGTGGTTCCGGTCGGGAGCGGAGTCACCCGAGCGCACGCGGCCGATGTGGTTCCAGAACGACTGGGTGCACGACGACTTCGCGGCGGAGGGTGCGGATCTCTTCCTCCACCACGCGGGCTACGTCGAGGCGGCGAAGCACTTCTACGGCGCCGAGGTGGTGGAGCCGCAGAGCGTCTACGTCAACCTGATGGCCGCCATCGCCGCCGGCGGTCCGGCGCACACGGACAACCCGCGGTTCCACGGACGGGATCGCACCAACACGCCGATGTGGCTGCTGCGGGCGATGCTGTGGTCGGGACTGTTCGACCGGTTCGAGATCGTGCAGGCCACGGCCATCTGGTGGATGAACGACGTCGAGGGCGGCGGCCTCCTCTACTGGCCGGAGGGCCCCGACCAACCGCCGCGCGAGCACATCGGGGCCATGGCCGACACCGCGCTGATCGGCGACAACCACGGGATGTTCCACCAGGTCGGTCCGGTCGGACCGTTCGACGCGGGCACGCGGCTGATCACACCGAGCGCCGAGCTCGCGCCGGCTGGTGGCGGCACGGGCGACTGGGCGGTGACCGACCTCGGCGAGATCGTGTTCCGCGCACCGCTCGACACGTTCCGCGTCAGCGTGCTGTGGAAGGCCGACGTGTACGCGACCGCGGCGCAGCGGGCCCAGCGGGCGGGGGACACGCTGTCGATGGAAGACGTCGCCGACGGGTTCAACGACGATCTCGCCGAGCGGGGATCGCCCGTCCGGTTCGACCCCGCGCTCGTCGACGACCCGAGCCTCAAGGCGGCGCTCGCCGACGTGTACCCCGAAGCCGTGCCGGTCGGCGCGCTGCGGTCCGTCTTCGCGTACGCCTGAAGCGGACGAACCGGATGCTCGACGTCCTCATCACGGGTGCGACGGTCGTCGACGGGACGGGTGCGCCCGGGGCCGTCGGCGACGTCGGGGTCCGCGACGGTCGGGTGGTCGTGCTGGGCCGGGTCGACGAGCCGGCGCGCGAGACCATCGCGGCCGACGGCCTCGTGGTGTGCCCGGGCTTCGTCGATCCGCACACCCACTACGACGCCCAGCTGTTCTGGGATCCGGCCGGGTCGCCGTCGAACGTCCACGGCGTCACGACCGTGATCGGGGGGAACTGCTCGTTCGGTCTGGCTCCGCTGCACGCCGAGGACGCCGACTACACGCGGCGGATGATGGCCCGGGTCGAGGGCATGCCGCTCGGCGCGCTCGAGCAGGGCGTCCCGTGGACGTGGGAGTCGTTCGCCCAGTACCTCGACGCGCTCGAGGGTCGGATCGGGCTCAACGCCGGGTTCATCGCCGGCCACTCCGCGTTGCGTCGCTTCGTGCTCGGTCCCGAGGCCAACGTGACCGCGGCCGACGAGCACACGTTGACGCGGTTGCAGGCCGCGCTGGCCGACGCGCTCGCCGCGGGAGCACTCGGGTTCTCGACCGACATGTCGACCGCGCACATGGACGCCGAGGGCAACCCGATCCCGGCCAAGGGCGCGCAGCCCGAGGAACACCTCGCGCTGTGCGAGGTGGTCGGTCGGTATCCGGGCACCACGCTGGCCGGCATCTTCCAGGGCGGCAGCACCGGATGGAGCGAGTTCGAGCTCGACCACCTGTCGCGCATGTCGGCCGTCGCGAACCGCGTGCTGAACTGGAACCTCCTCGTGGTCGACGCCGCGTTCCCCGAGCGGGTCACCCAGCAGGTCTCGCTCTCCGCGCACGCGCGCACGATGGGTGGTCGCGTCGTCGCGTTGCTGATGCCCACGATCGTCCCGATGACGATGAGCTTCGGGAGCTACTGCGCGCTGTTCCTCATCCCCGGCTGGCGCGACACCATGGGCCTGCCGACCGACCAGCGCATCGCGGCACTGCGCAGCGCCGACACCCGGCGCCGCCTCGAAGCCGCGGCCAACAGCGAGGCGGCGGGCATGTTCCGGGTGCTCGGCAACTTCGCCGGCTACCGCATCGGCGACACGTACAGCGCGGCCAACGGCGGTCTCTCCGGCCGTCTGGTGGGCGACATCGCGCGGGACCGGGGGAGGCCCCCGTTCGACGTGCTCGTCGACCTCGTGATCGCCGACGACCTGCGCACGACGTTGTGGCCACCGCCCGCGGGCGACGACGACGAGACCTGGGCGATCCGGGCGAGCGTCTGGAACGACGACGACGTGCTCATGGCCGGGTCGGACGCGGGCGCGCACCTCGACCGCATGTGCGGCGGCTCGTATCCCACCCTGTTCCTCGCCGAGTGCCTGCGCGGCCGTGGGTTCATGCCGATGGAGCAGGCGATCCACGCCTTCACCGACAAGCCGGCCCGGCTGTTCGGCCTGCGCGACCGCGGTCGCATCGCGCAGGGTGCGTTCGCGGACCTCGTCGTGTTCGACCCCGCGACCGTCGGCGCGGAGCAGGCCCGGCTCGTGCACGACCTGCCCGACCGCGCGGTCCGGCTCGTGGCCGGCTCGACCGGGGTGCACCGCGTCTTCGTGAACGGCGTCGAGACGGTGCGCGACGGGGCGGCGACGGGCGCGACCTCCGGTGTGGTGCTCCGCTCCGGGCGCGACACCGACACCGTCACCGCCCGATAGCCGGAGCTCCCGGTCAGGTTGCTGACGGGAGGTGGGCGCGTCGGCCGTCGCCTCCTCCGCTCTCCCTTGACAGGTGACCAATCAGTCACATATTCTGATCCCCGTGACCGACGACGACCGTGTCTTCAAGGCACTCGCCGATCCGACCCGGCGTCACCTGCTGGACCGGCTCTTCGAGCGTGACGGGCGCACGCTCACCGAGCTCGAGTCGGATCTGGAGATGACCCGGTTCGGGGTCATGAAGCACCTCCGTGTGCTGGAGGACGCGAGCCTCGTCGTCACACGCCGGGAGGGCCGGGAGAAGCTGCACTTCCTCAACCCCGTCCCGATCCGGCTGATCCACGACCGCTGGATCGACAAGTACACGGAGCGCCAGGTGTCGGCGCTGACCGATCTCAAGTCCAAGCTGGAGGAGTCCGCATGAGCACGACCACAGCAACGAACCTGTCCACGACCCAGGTGTTCCGCGTCTACATCAAGGCCGACCAGAAGGCGGTGTGGGACGCGATCACCGACCCCGAGTGGAACGCGCGCTACGGCTACCAGGCCCGCACGGAGTACGAGCTCGCGCCCGGTGGCGCGTACCGGGTCGTCTCCTCGCCGGAGATGATGTCGTTCGGCGCCCCGGAGGTGCTGATCGACGGCGAGATCCTCGAGGTCGACCCACCGAAGCGGCTCGTGCAGCTCTGGCACGCGAACTTCGACCCCGACACGATCGCCGAGCCGGCCACGCGCCTCACCTGGGAGCTGGTCGAGAAGGCGCCCGGGATGACCGAGGTGACGGTGACCCACGAGCTCGCGGGGGCACCGGCGACCGCCGTGTTCGTCAGCGGCGAGAAGGGTGCCGAAGCCGGTGGTGGTTGGAGCTGGATCCTCAGCGACCTCAAGACGCTGCTCGAGACCGGCGCGTCGATGAACGACTGAGTCCCGGCTGTCCGGGCCCGCTATCGAACGGCTGCTCCCGCGCTTCGCCGCTCGGCGACGGCGCGCGATGTCGCCGGGGTAGCGGCTCGGGCTCCGAGCGCGATCCGGAGCGTCAGCTCGGGAGGAGCAGGTCGTGGTCGACCCAGCCCTCCCAGCCGTTGTCGGCGCGCACGTGGGCCATGGTGCCTTCGCGTCCGACGACGGTGAGGACGACGCCACCCTGGAGCTGCGCGATCGGGGGGCGGTCGAGCGTCGGGGTGTCGA
>JBAZYX010000028.1:0-38098 GCA_041659105.1 Acidimicrobiia bacterium | reverse complement strand
CGGACGTGGACGCCGGGCAACCCACCGACGGCGACGGATACGCCAACATCGCCGCGTTCGGGGGCGGCTACTTCGCCGCGGGGAGCAACATGTCCGGGACGCCTCGGCACCGGTGGGGTCGGCCGACGATCTGGTGGTCGGCCGACGCGAAGCACTGGGACGAGGTGGTGGAGCTCGCGGCGAGGCGATTCGGCCACCGCGGCAACGGCATCAGCTTCGGCGGGTTCGCCGCGACGAAGGGCCTCGCCATCGTCGCCGGCGCGAAGCGGTCCGCACTCGACGCGACGAACTCGCTGTACGCGTCCCGTGACGGCCGCGCCTGGTCGACGGTGGGGGATGCGCCCCCAGGAGCCCCGAACCTGGGTCTGGTCGCGATCGGAGCGGACGCCGACGCGATCTATGTCCAGGGGAATGCACTGTGGCGGGTGACGGTCCGTCGCGGCTGACCGGCGAGTGGGCCGTCATCCGTCGGTGCGGGCTCGCGACTCGTGCGACGGGCGCGGGTACGGCGCCGGACCGATGAACGGTCGCGGCAGCGGTCCGGTGTGCCACTGCCGCACGGCCTCGCGGCGGACGATCTTCCAGTCGTCACCGGACCGCGCGACGTCGTCGAGGTAGCGAAGGGCGAGCGTGAGGCTGTCGATCGGACTACCGGGAGACTCCATGTGGTATCCGATCACCCACGTCTCGACGAACCCGCGGTCTCCGTCGATCTCGATGTACTGGTTCCCGCGGAAGTGCATCGTGGCGTCGTACGCGAGCAGTCCGTCCTCGAGTCCGTCGAGGTAGTCGTCGAGCGACCCCTCCTCCATGGTGCCGACGACCACGCAGGTCGGGTCGAACACCGATCGCACCAGCGCCATGTCCACCGAATCCACGCCGTAGGCGTAACGGGCGTACAGGTCCCTGATCAGCTCGCGGTCGCGCAACCAGAGCACGGTGGCAGCCGTGTCCGAACGGTCGGGCGGAGGGCTCTGGCGAAAGCGCATCTGCTCGCGGGTCCGATTGCGCAACGGCGTGGCCGTCATGGTGCCTCCTCGTCGCCGCCCTCGGGCGCGTCGGTGGGTCCGGTTCGCGCAACCTACTGGTGACTCGGACCACTCGGCGTCGTGGGGCTCGATCCACCGCAGGTAGGGGTCGCGCGCGAACGCGTCGCCCCAGATGTCGACGATCCCCGGGGGAGGTCGGCCCGCAGCGCGCGCCGAATGTCGAAGGTGCTCATCCCCGGCAGTGTCGCACCGCCCGCGGCGTCGGCTCCCGCCAATTCCTCAGCGGTCGGACGAGGTGGGATCGGCGGCGAGCATCTGCTCCACCTCGACGAGCATCGCGTGCTCGAGCGGCGGTGCGGTGCCCTTGCTCTGCTGACGCTTGTAGGCCTTGAAGCCGAACGCCGCGACCGCGGCCCACATGATCCAGCGCCGCCACCCGGCGACCCAGATGCGCGCCCGCACCACCCAGCGCGGGAACCTCCCCCAGAAGGTGCTGCGCCCGAGGATCACCTCGTCGAGCACGCCCATGGCCTGGCGGAAGACGCGGTCGGCTTCACGCTTGGGCGGTCGGCGCATCACCTGCGCGGCGACGTCGGTGATCCCGCCGAGCTGGTACAGGAAGTCGTGCACGATCGCGGCCCGGCCGTGGCGGCCCCAGGGCGAGATGATCGACCAGAACGGCCGGGGTACCGAGGCGAAGTCGGTGGTGAACAGCGGCGGCACGTTGACCACCTCGGAGTCGGGCGTGTCGACGATCCGGTACGAGACCGGCTCGCACAGCTCCCACGCGAAGACCCGGCCCGAGAGTCGGTTCACGACCTGCACGTCCTCGGTGAACCGAGCCATTCGTGCCTCCTGGACGGCCCGGCGAGGCGCCGATCCGTGCGAAACCGTACGCTCTGCCCCATGTCCATCGCCATCACCGAAGACCACCGGTCGCTCGCCGACACCGCCTCCGACCTCCTCCGCAAGCGTGACGCCCGGGGCGCGGCCCGGGCCCTGCTCGAGGCGGCCGACGAGCCCATGCCCGCCCTCTGGGGCGACCTCGCCGGGCTCGGCTGGCTGGGCCTCCACGTCCCCGAGGACCTCGGCGGCTCGGGCTACGGCCTCGAGGAGCTCGTGGTGGTGGTGGAGGAGCTCGGCCGGGCGATCACGCCCGGTCCGTTCGTCCCCACGGTGATCGCGAGCGCGGTGCTCGTTGGGGCGGGCGACCACGCGACGAACGAGAAGCTCGTCCCCGGGTTCGCCGACGGCTCCACCGCCGCGGCGATCGCCCTCGGCGGTGAGGTCGAGGTCCGCGACGGCAAGGCGTACGGCCCGGCCGGGACCGCACTCGGCGCCGGCTTCGCCGCGTTCCTGCTCGTGGGCGCGGGCGACGACATCGTGGTGGTCGACACCGCCGCGGGCGGCATCGACATCAGCACCCCGCCCAACCTCGACCCCACGCGCCGCTCGGCACGCGTCGTGCTCGACGGCGCGCCGGTCACGGTGCTGCCGGGCGCGCGGCGCGTCTTCACCGACCTCGCGCGGCTGATCCTCGCGGCCGAGGCCGTGGGCATCGCGCGCGAGTGCACGGAGTCGGCCGCGGAGTACGCGAAGGTGCGTGAGCAGTTCGGCCGCCCGATCGCGATGTACCAGGCGGTCAAGCACCACTGCGCCAACATGCTCGTCGCCACCGAGCTCGCCACCGCGGCGGTGTGGGACGCCGCACGCGCCGCGTCCACCGGTGGTGACCAGCTCACGTTCACCGCAGCGATGGCCGCGAGCCTCGCCGGCCCGGCCGCGGTGCTGGCCACGAACCTCAACATCCAGGTGCACGGCGGCATCGGCTTCACCTGGGAGCACGACGCCCACCTCTACCTGCGACGCGCCACCGTGATCGACGGCCTGCTCGACGCCGACGGCGCCGCGGCCGACCTCACCGGGCTCACCCGCGACGGTGTCGTCCGCGAGCGCACGATCGACCTCCCGCCCGAGGCCGAGCCGATGCGCGACGCGATCCGCACGTTCGCCGAGAGCATCAAGGACGAGGACTACGCCGAGCAGCGCGCCGCGCTGATCGAGACGGGCTACGTGATGCCGCACTGGCCGCTGCCCTGGGGCCGCGCCGCCGGTGCCGTCGAGCAGCTCGTGATCGAGCAGGAGTTCACCGCCGCGGCGGTCAAGCGGCCCCAGTACGGCATCACCGGCTGGGTCATCCTCACGCTCATCCAGTACGCCACCGAGGACCAGGTCGCGCGCTGGGTGCCGTCCGCGCTCAGCCAGGACGTGATCTGGTGCCAGCTGTTCAGCGAGCCCGACGCCGGGTCCGACGCCGCGGGCATCAAGACCAGGGCCACGCGGGTCGACGGCGGTTGGCTCATCAACGGCCAGAAGGTGTGGACGAGCGGCGCGCACCTCGCGGGCATGGGCTTCGCCACCGTGCGCACCAACCCCGACGTGCCCAAGCACGAGGGCATCACCACCGTGGTGATCGACATGCACGCCGAGGGCGTGGAGGTGCGGCCGCTGCGCATGACCACCGGCGCGTCGGAGTTCAACGAGGTGTTCTTCAACGACGTCTTCGTACCCGACGACGACGTGGTCGGTCCGGTGGACGGCGGCTGGACCGTCGCCCGGGCCACGCTGGGCAACGAGAGCGTGAGCATCGGCGGCGGCCAGGGCGGCATGTCGCTCCCCGGTGCCGCGATGATCCCACCGCTCGACGCGCACCCCGACCGGCTGCCCGGGGGCGCGGCCCGCATCGGCCGCTACATCGCCAACCACCAGGCGATGGGGCTGCTCAACCTGCGCAGCGCGAACCGCGCGGTCGCGGGCGGGGCTCCGGGCCCGGAGGGCAACGTCACCAAGCTGGTGATGTCGGAGCTCGGCCACGAGGCGGCTGCGATCCTGTCCGCGCTCAGCGGCACCGACAACGCGTTCCTCGAGGGCGACGGTCAGATGAGCGGCGCGCTGGTGCTCATGAACCGGGCGCTGTCGATCGCCGGCGGCACGTCCGAGATCAAGCGGAACCAGATCGGCGAGCGCATCCTCGGGCTCCCGCGCGACCCGCTCATCAAGTAGCCGGGCCTACGCCTCGTCGGCCGGGGCGAACAGCGCCTCGGGGCTGCGGCCGTCGGTGATCACCCGGCGCCGGGCGAAGCGCCACGCGCCGTCGACCACGCGGTACTCGTCGAGGTAGCGGCCCCAGTGGTCGAGGCCGATCGCGGTGATCACGAAGAAGTAGCAGCGCCCGGTCGCGTGTGCCTCGTCCACGAGGTCGATCTGGTGGGTCCCGGTCATGTGCCGGAGGTAGACGGGCCGGTCGCCCCACTCGGCCCGGTCCTTCGCGCCGGTGAAGATCGTGCGGATCTCGTCGCGGCCGACCTTCGGCGCCTCGCCCACGATCTCCATCACCGCGTCGGGTGCGAACAGCTCGAGCACCTGGTCGAAGCGGCCGGAGTCGCCGTTCGCGTTGTACCGGGCGACGATGTCCCGGATCGACTCCCGGGCGACGACCTCCCACAGATCCATTCGCTCTCCTCGACTCGATGCGGACGGCGCGCCGCCGCGGCGTGATCGCCGGAGACTGTCACACCGGCAGCTCAGACGCGCGCGAGGACCTCGCCGTGGACGACGATGAACAACCCGTCCTCGTCGGCGGCCCACTCCCGGAACGCCGCGGCGATCTCGTCGAGCTCGTCGGTCGTGGTGAGCCTGTACTCGACCCCTTGACGGGCGTACTCGCTGGTGCGCACGCGGTCGGCCCAGAGGCCGCCCCACCACCCGCGCGCGTCGGCCGTTTGGAACGTCCAGTTCGACGACGACACCGCCGCGTCGGTGTACCCGGCCTCCCGGACCCATTGGTGCAGGTGACGCCCGGCGTCGGCGTCGGCGTGGTTGGCCGCGGTGATCCGGTGGTAGATCTCCATCCACCGGTCGAGCCGCGGGTCGGGCGGCGTCCACACGAACGCGCCGTAGTCGCTGTCGCGCACGGCGAGGAGCCCGGGGCTGCGGAGCACGCGCCGCATCTCCCGGAGCGCGGCCACCGGGTCGCTCAGGTGCTGGAGCACCTGGTGCGCGTACACGACGTCGAACGCGGCGTCGTCGAAGTCGAGCGAGTACACGTCGCCGACGGCGAAGGCGAGGTCGGTGCCCCCCGCGCCGGCGCAGTCGCGGCGGGCGGCCTCCACCACCTCCTCGGCGAGGTCGATGCCCGTGACCCGGCCCGGGAACACCAGGCGGGCGAGGTCGAGGCTGATCGTGCCCGGGCCGCAGCCGACGTCGAGGACCGAGTCGCCCGGCCGGAGGTGGGGGAGGAGGAACGCCGCGGAGTTCTCGGCCGTGCGCCACCGGTGGCTGCGCAGGACGGACTCGTGGTGGCCGTGGCTGTAGCGGTCGGGGTCCGGTGCCATGGCGACATCGTCGCCGACCGCGGTCCCCGGGGACGGGCCCATTTCGACCCGGGCGGGCCGCGCCGAAATCTGACGGTCCGTCAGATCTTGGGACTTTGGCCCCTACGGGAGGCAGCGGTCGCCGCGATAGCACGGACGTACCCACTCCGCCGGAAGGACCTCCCGATGACCATGCCCCTGATCGTCAGCGTCGACGACCACATCATCGAGCCCGCCGACACCTTCGTGTCGCGGTTCCCGAGCAAGCTGCGCGACCAGGCGCCGCGGGTCGAGCGGCGCAACATCGTCAGCACGAAGATGGTGGGTGCGGGCATCTACGAGCTCGAGGAGGGGCGCGAGGGCCGCCCGGCCGACTGCTGGATCTACGACGGCAAGGTCATCTACGTCCACAAGTCGCACGTGGCCATCCCGAACTGGGCCATCCCCGGCGGCGACATCTGGAAGTTCGACAAGTCGAAGATGGACCTCACCTGCATCACCTACGACGACATGTGGATCGGCTGCACCGACCAGCAAGCCCGCATCTCCGACCTCGCGGCCGCGGGTGTCGAGGCGTCGCTCGGCTTCCCGACCGCGGTGCGCTTCTGCGGGCAGGTGTTCCTCGAAGCCTCCGACAAGGAGGTCGCGCTGCTCGGGGTGCAGGCCTACAACGACTGGATGGTGGAGGAGTGGTGCGCCGGCTCCGACGGCCGGCTGATCCCGCTGTGCCTCGTCCCGCTGTGGGATCCGCAGCTCGCCGCGGCCGAGGTGCGCCGCAACGCGGCGCGCGGCGTGCGCGCGGTGACCTTCAGCGAGCTGCCGATCCACCTCGGCCTCCCCAGCATCCACAGCGGCCACTGGGACCCGTTCTTCGAGGCCTGCAACGAGACCCACACCACCGTGTGCATGCACATCGGCTCGTCGTCGAAGATGCTGGCCACCTCGCCCGACGCGCCGATCGCGGTCACGGCGACGCTCACGTTCAACAACGCGATGGCGTCGCTGTCCGACTATCTCTTCTCGGGCCTGTTCCCGCGCTACCCCAACCTGCGGGTCGCGTACTCCGAGGGTCAGATCGGCTGGCTCCCGTACGTGCTCGAGCGGGCCGACGACGTGTGGGAGACCCACGAGGGGTGGATGCACACGCACGCGCTCGTACCCGAGCCGCCGTCCACCTACTACAAGGACCACGTGTTCGGCTGCTTCTTCCGCGACAACCACGGCATCGAGTCGATCCACGCGGTGGGCGTCAACAACGTCACCTACGAGACCGACTACCCGCACACCGACACCACGTGGCCGAAGACGGCCGAGTACGTGGAGAAGGTGCTGGCCAACGTGCCCGACGAGATCGTGCACAAGATCCTGCGGGGCAACGCGCTGAACATGCTGAGCCTGGACGAGAACCTGCAGCTCGTCCGGTGATCCGGCGGCGCGCCGTAACGTGACGGCGTGGAGTGGCAACCCGATCCCGACAAGCTGCGCACCAAGGTGGCCGTGGTGGCCGGCGCGACCCGCGGCGCCGGGCGCGGCATCGCCGCCGCGCTCGGGGAGGCCGGGGCGACCGTGTACTGCACCGGGCGCTCCAGCCGCACGGGGACGCTCCGCTCCGACTACGACCGGGCCGAGACGATCGAGGACACGGCCGATCTGGTCACGAGCCTCGGCGGCGAGGGCATCGCGGTGCCGGTCGACCACCTCGATTCCGGGCTGGTGGCCGCGCTCGCCGCGCGCATCGCCGCCGACCACGGTCGCATCGACGTGCTGGTGAACGACATCTGGGGCGGCGAGATGCTCACGGGCGGCCCGGCCCAGTGGGACACCCCGATCTGGGAGGTCGACCTCGACGCCGGGCTGCGCATCCTGCGGCTCGCGATCGACACGCACCTGATCACGTCGCATCACCTCCTGCCCCTGCTGATCGTCAAGCCGGGGGGCCTGCTCGTCGAGGTGACCGACGGGACGACCGAGTACAACGCGGCGAACTACCGGATCTCCGTCTACTACGACCTCGCCAAGGTGTCCGTGAACCGGCTCGCGTTCTCGCAGGGCCACGAGCTCGCCCAGCGCGGGGGCTCCGCCGTCGCGATCACGCCGGGCTTCCTGCGCTCGGAGATGATGCTCGAGGCCTTCGGCGTGTCGGAGGACAACTGGCGCGACGCGGTGGGCAACCCCGCGCCGCCCGACTTCGCGCTCTCGGAGTCGCCGCGCTACGTCGGCCGCGCGGTGGCGGCGCTCGCCGCCGATCCGCAGCGGGCGCGCTGGAACCAGCAGTCGGTGACGTCGGGCCGGCTCGCCTGGGTGTACGGGTTCACCGACGTCGACGGCTCGCGCCCCGACGTCTGGCGCTTCATGGACGAGGTCCGCGAGGCCGGCCGTCATGCCGACCCCGCCGACTACCGCTGACGCGACCGGGCGCCCCGGTCAGCGCTTGCGGTACGTCCGGAGCGCGAGCGGGCTGAACACGAGCACGAGCACGACGGCCCAGACGAGGCCCCCGAGGATGTAGTACTCGAGGCTGTGGTCGAAGCTGCGCGTGACCGGATCCCCCAGCAGCAGCCCGCGCCACGAGTTGACCCAGAACGTGAGCGGCTGGGCCTTGGCGAACGCCTGCACCGGGCCGGGCATCGTGGCGATCGGCACGAATGCGCTCGAGATGAACGAGAACGGCACGGCGAGGATGCTGAGGCCCTGGGCGGCCTGGGCGTTGCCGCTCACCAGGCCGAGCCACACGAAGATGCACGCGACGGTGAGCGCGAACACCACGAGGAGGCCCAGGGCGAGCAGCACGGCGCCGGCGGACGTGTTCATCCTGAAGCCGACGATGAAGCCCACGCCGGTGGTGATGAGCGCGACGATGACCATGAGCAGCGCGTCGGCGATGCCCCGCCCCGCCATCACGGCCCAGTCGGAGATCGGCAGCGACTTGAGCCGGTCGTAGAGGCCGGACGCGGCGTCTTCGGCCACGGCCACGGACGCGCCGCCCGCGGTGAACAGCAGGCCCGAGATCACGAAGCCGGGCACGAGGAAGTCGACGTAGTGGACGCCGGTCACGCCGATCGCGCCACCGAGGACGTAGCGGAACATCAGCAGGAAGACGATGCTCTGCACGACCGCGATGCCGAGGACCTGCGGTGTGCGCAGCATCTTGCGGACCGTGCGGCCCGCGGTGGTGAACGTGGTGGTGGCGAAGCTCGCGGTGCCGGCGGGAGCGGGAATCGGGGTGATCACGGTGGTCATGCGTCCTGCTCCTGGGCGGAGTCGGTGGCGGCCTGGGTGGTGTGGCCGGTGAGGGTGAGGAAGACGTCGTCGAGCGTCGGGCGGCGCAGGGCGATGTCGTCGAGCGCGATGTCGGCCTCGCCGAGCGCCTGGACCGCGGCGACGAGCTCGTCGGGCCCGCCGGCGACGGGCAGCGAGACGCGGCAGGAGTCCCGGTCGACGACCGCTTCGGGCCCGAGGGCCGCGGCGGCGCGGGTGAGGTTCTCGTTGTCGTGCACTCGGACGTCGACGACGTCGCGGCCGAGGCGGGACTTGAGCTCGTCGCTCGTACCCGACGCCACGAGCTTGCCGTGGTCGATGATGGCGATCGTGTCGGCGAGCCGGTCGGCTTCGTCGAGGTACTGGGTGGTGAGGATGACGTCGGTGCCGCGGCTGGCGAGGTCCTCGATGGCCACCCACAGCTCGTTGCGGCTGCGGGGGTCGAGGCCGGTGGTGGGCTCGTCGAGGAGGAGCAGCTTCGGCGCCCCCACGAGGCTGGCCCCGAGGTCGAGGCGGCGCTGCATGCCGCCCGAGTAGGTGCGCACCAGCCGGTCGCCGGCCTCGGTGAGCCCGAGCTGCTCGAGCACGATGTCGGCCGCGCGCTCGGCCGTGCCGGCGTCGTGGCCGAACAGGCGAGCGACCATGCGCAGGTTCTCCCGCCCGGTCATCGCCGGCTCCACCGCGGCGTACTGACCGGCGAGGCCGATCGCCCGTCGCACCTGCTTGGGGTGCTTGGCGACGTCGATCCCGGCGACCTTCAGGGTGCCGGCGTCGAACCTGGTGAGCGTCGCGATCGTGCGGATGAATGTGGTCTTCCCGGCGCCGTTCGGCCCGAGGATCGCGAACACCTGCCCGGCCTCGGCGGTGAGGTCGAGACCCGCGAGGGCCTCCACGTCACCGAAGCGCTTGACGAGGCCCTGGGCCTCGATCATGAATTCCATGGCCAGCATTATGCGTGGCCGGAGCGGACCTCCTGACCGGACTTCTCGCCGGGCCCGCCCTCGCCGAGGTCGAGGTGGGGGAGCCATCCGAGCCAGCGGGGGAACCACCACGCGGCCTTGCCCAGCAGCGCCATCACGGCCGGCACCATCACCATCCGCAGCAGCGTCGAGTCGATGAGCACGGCGACGGCCATGCCGAAGCCGATGAGCTTCACGGTGGGGCTCGCGTTCGTGACGAACGAGCCGAACACCACGATCATGATCAGCGCGGCCGTGGTGATGACGCGCGCGGTGTTGGCCACCCCGAGCACCACCGACTGGTGTGGGTCCTCGGTGTTCACCCACTCCTCGTGGATGCGCGACATGAGGAAGACCTCGTAGTCCATCGAGAGCCCGAACAGGATCACGAACATCACGAGGGGCACGAACGACACGATGGGGATCGTCGACGTGAGACCGACCGCGCCCTTGGCCCAGCCCCACTGGAACACCGCGACCACGACGCCGTACGCGGCGGCGATGGACACGAGGTTCATGATCGCGGCCTTCAGCGGCACGAGGATCGACCGGAACACCAGCACCAGCAGCACGAACGCGCCGAGCACCACGGCGCCGATCACCCACGGGAGGTACTTGGTGACGACGTCGGTGAGGTCGATGAGGGTCGCGGTGGGGCCGCCGACCGACGCCGTGAGCCCGGTGCCCTCGGTCGCGGTGGCGAGGTCGGCGCGGAGCCGCTTCACGAGTGCGGTGGTCGCGGGGTCGTCGGGCGCGGTGCTGGGCGTGAGCTCGTACACCACCGCGGTGGTCGCGGACGCGTCGTTGGGGATCGGGCCGACCGAGTACCGCACGCCCGGGACGGTGCCGGACGGCTGGAGCGCGCCCAGCGCCTTGTTGACCGGCGCGAGGCGGCTGATCGCCTCGGCGTAGGGCACCGGGTCCTTCGTGGGCAGGGCGACCGCGACCACGAGTGGACCGTTCGCGCCCGGGCCGAACGCGTCGTTGGTGAGCGTGAACGCGCGCTGCTGCGAGAGGTTCGACGGCAACGAGCTGTCGTCGGGCATGCCGAAGTGGATGCGCAGGAACGGCATCGCGAGGAGCACGAGCACGACGCTCCCGGCCGCGAGGAACAGCCACGGGCGGTGCGTGACCCGCTTCGCGAACCGGCCCCAGAAGGTCTCGGTCGGGTCGGGCGGGTCCTCGCGCGAGAAGAACGGGAGCCGCACGGCGTCGATGCGCCGGCCCGCGAAGCCGAGGAGCGCGGGCAGCAGCGTGGTGGCCGCGACCATCATCACCGCGACCCCGATCGCCGCGGCCACCCCGAGGGTCTGCACCAGGGGGATCGGCACGAACAGCAGGCCGAGCAGCGCGATGCACACGGTGACCCCCGCGAACATCGACGCCTTCCCGGCCGAGCCCATCGCCGAGGCGACGGCGTCCTCAGGGTCCATGCCCTCGCGCAGGAACTGGCGGTACCGGGTGACGATGAGCAGGGAGTAGTCGAGCCCCACCCCGAGGCTGATCATCAGCGTCACCGGTGGCGCGGCCGACGAGACGGTCACGTGGTCGGCCAACAGGTAGACGAGTCCACTCGCCGTGACCGCGCCGAGCAGCGCGGTCGCGATCGGGATCGCCATGCCGAACAGCGAACCGAACGCGACGAGGAGCAGCACGGCCCCGAGACCGAGCCCGACCTCGTCGGCGTGGCTCGCCCACCACGACACCGGCTGGTTCCACGTGTCGGCGACCTCGCCGCCGATGTCCACCCGCACGGCGCCGGTCTGCACGCCGTCGATCGCGTGCTGCAGGCTCGAGTACGGGTTGTCGTACGCGGTCGCGGCGTCGTCGGGGTTGACCGGGGTCTCGTCGATCAGGTCGAGCAACGACTGCTCGAACGACACGGTCGCCGCCGCGACGCGCCCGTTCACGGACACCGTCGGCGGCAGGTTCCTGGCCACGGCCGCGACCGCGGCGGACTCCTCGGGCGGGAGCTGGCCGGCGACGTTCTCGAGCGTGGTCCCGAGGTTGGAGGTGAGCGGGTCGGGCGCCGCGGTGACGCCCGGGACCTTGGCGATGGCCTGCATCACCGCGGCGACCACGGCGGCGTTGTCGGCGTCGGAGAGCGACTGACCGGGCGGCACCGAGAACACCACCGACGTGGTGGCGGCGTTCTGCGACCCGAAGCGCGCCTCCAGGAGGTCGTACGCGTCCTGCGAGTCCGCGTTCGGGATGCGGAAGCTGTTGGAGACGGACTTCTTGTAGACGCCGTTGAGGTACCCGGCGCCGACCAGCACCACGAGCCACACCACCGCGACCCACCGGCGATGGCGCACGACGAACGCGCCGAAGCGCTCCATGAACCCCCGATTCACGGTTCCCCCTGCAGATAGGCCGTCTTGACGCTATCGGCGCCCCCGGTCGGAACTTAACGGCGAAGCAGCGAGAGCAGGCGCAGGACCTCGAGGTACAGCCACACGAGCGTGACCATGATCCCGAACGCCCCGTACCACTCCATGTACTTCGGCGCGCCTTGGATCGACGCCTGCCGGATGAACTCGTAGTCGAGGAACAGGTTGAGCGACGCGACCACGCAGATCACAACGCTGATGATGATCCCGAGCGGCGTCGGGTTGTTCCAGAAGACCATGTCGACGCCGAACAGCGACAGCACCAAGCCGAACAGGTACATGATCATGATCCCGAAGGTCGCGCCGATCACGACCATCTGGAACTTCTTGGTCACCTTCACCACGCCGAACACGTAGAGCGCGAGCGTGGCGAAGAACACGCCGACGGTGGCGAGCACGGCTTGGAAGACGATGCCGTCCCACTGGAGCTCGAACGCCTTGGAGATCGCGCCCAGGAACACGCCTTCGGCGATCGCGTACAGCGGCGCCAGGAACGGCGACGCCGTGGGCTTGAAGATGCACACCATCGCCAGGCCGAACCCGACGAAGACGAAGAGCCAGATCCAGCCCGGGATCTGGATCTGCTCGGCGGGCGCGGCTGTGGTCTGCTGCCAGCCGAAGGCGCCGCCGGCGAGGACGAGCAGGAAGAGGACGAACGTCTTGGCGAACGTCCCGTTGGCCGTCATCGCCTGGCCGCGCGCCGTCTTCGGCGGGAGGGCGTCGCCGCGGGTCTGCATCGCGGCGTCGGGAGCGGCGTAGCCCGGCTCCCACTCCTCGCGTACGGCCTCGAAGCGCTTGTCGGTCAGGGCGGGGTTCGCCATGGGGGCCTCTCGTGGTCTGCGTCGGGGTGCGCCCTCAGCGTACGGGAACCCGCTCCAGTCGTACGTGCGCGGCGTGCGGCGTGCCGACGAGCTCCACGCACTCGTAGCCGACCGGTCCGCCGTCGAGGTGGTCGAAGAACCGCTCCCCGCGCCCGAGCAGCACCGGCACCATCGCGAGGTGCAGCTCGTCGACGAGCCGGGAGCGCAGCGCCTGCTGGATGGTCGACACGCCCCCGCCGAGCCGGACGTCGGCGTCGCGCGCGGCCACGCGGGCCTGCGCGAGCGCCGACTCCAGCCCGTCGGTGACGAAGTGGAACGTGGTGCCGCCCTGCATCTCGAACGAGTCGCGCGCGTGGTGCGTGAGGACGAACACCGGATGGTGGAACGGCGGCTCGTCGCCCCACCACCCGGTCCAGGTGTCGTCGGGCCACGGGCCGCGCACCGGTCCGAACATGTTGCGACCCATCACCGTGGCACCGATGCCCGCGAAGCCCGCGGCGACCACGTCGTCGTCGACGCCGGCGTCGCCGCCGACTTCGCCGATCATGGCCCGGCCGGTCCGCGTGGTGAACACCCAGTCGTGGAGCCGGGTGCCGCCCACGCCGAGCGGGTCGTCGACGCTCTGGTCGGGCCCGGCGCCGTAGCCGTCGAGGGACACGGAGAACGCGTGGACGCGGACCCGGCTCATGCCGGCGGCTGCACGAGGCGGAACTGCGCGCCCGTGGGGTCGGTGACCGCGGCGATGCGGCCGTACGGCGTGTCCGCGGCGTCCTGGATGACGGCACCACCGAGCTCGACGACGGTCGCGACCGACCGGTCGGTGTCGTCGGTGCCGAAGTACACGGCCCAGTGCGGGGGCACGCCCTCGGGGAGGAAGCCCGACGCGTCCATGATGCCCGCGTACGCGTCCTCGTCGCCGTGGGCGAAGACGGTGTAGCGGAACTCGGGCGCGTCGCTCTCGACCCGCAGCTCCCACCGGAACACGTCGCGGTAGAACGCGACGGCCGTCGCGTAGTCACGCGTGTGGAGCTCGAACCAGCTCGGCGCGCCGGGCTCGGCCACGACGCCGAAGCCGCGGTGCTCGCCGGGCTGCCACACGCCGATCGCCGCGCCGGCGCCGTCGAGGAGCACCGCCATGATGCCGAGATCGCCCACCGGCATGGGCTCCACGAACACCTGGCCGCCGTTCGCCCGCGCGTCGGTGACGGTGCGGTGGGCGTCGTCGGTGGCGAGGTAGACCGACCACACGTCGGGCATGGCCTCTTCCATGGCGGTCATGCACCCGGCGACGCGGACGCCGTCCTGGGTGAAGTTGAAGTAGCCACCGAAGTCGGGGTTCGGCTCCTCGGCATCCCAGCCGAGGACCCGGCCGTAGAAGGCGCGGGCGCCGGCGGTGTCGGACGTCATGAGGTCGACCCAGACGGGGGCGCCGACCGGGGCGGTGGCGGGTGCGGGCATACGGACTCCTCGGGTGGTGAGCGATCCTGTCACCCGTTCCGACGCTCCGTCGGCCCCGAACTCATCGCGGCCGTGGGACTCGCCTACTCGGGGGCGTGGCAGACGGCTTCGACGTTGTTGCCGTCGGGATCGCGCACGAACGCGCCGTAGTAGCCGGGGTGGTACTCCGGCCACACCCGCGGCTCGTGCAGCACCTCCGCGCCGGCGGCGACGGCCGCGTCGAAGAACGCGCGCACGCAGGCGCGGTCGGGCGCGCCGAACGCGAGGTGGGACTCCCGGAATCCCTCACCCGTGGACTGCGGACCGAGCCAGAAGTCCGGCTTCGGTGGGAGGCCGTACCCGATGACCTCGCCGAAGTCCATCACTCGGACGCCCCCGAGGGGCGCGAGCACGGCGTCGTAGAACGCCGCACTCGCGGGTACGTCCGCACACTGGATCGCCACGTGATCGAGCATCCTGCCATCCTGGCACGCCGTGACCGACCTCGTCCGTGCCCGGCTCGACGCGCAGCTCCTGTCCGGGCGCCCGGCCTCGTCGCCGGACGCGGTGGCGGAACGCATCCTCGCGGTGCAGGCCCAGGACGTGCGGGGGTTCCGCCTCGCGGTGCGCAGCCGGAGCACCGGCACGACGGTGGGAGACCTCGACGCCGCGCTCGCGGACCGGCGCCTCGTCGTCGGCTGGCTGAACCGGGGCACGCTGCACCTGGTGCGGGTCGACGACTACTGGTGGCTGCACGGGCTCACCGCGCCGCGCCAGCGCGTGGGGAACCAGCGCCGCCTGCGGAACCTGGGCCTGGACGTGCCGACATCGGCCCGCGGCGTCGACATCGTGGTCGACGCGCTCACGCGCGACGGTCCCCTGACCCGGGCCGCGCTCCGGGACCGGCTCGAGCCGGCGGGCGTCCCGACCGAGGGCCAGGCCTTGGTGCACGTGCTCGTCGCCGCGAGCGTCGAGGGCCACGTCGTGCGGGGGCCGATGGCCGGCTCCGACCAGCTCTTCGTGGCCGCCGAGCAGTGGATCGGCCCCGCGCCCGCGTCGCCGGACCCCGACGTCGCCCTCGCTCGGCTGGCGCGCCGCTACCTGGCCGGCCACGGCCCGGCCGCGCCGGCCGACCTCGCCGGGTGGGCCGGGCTCCCCCTCGGCGACGCCCGGCGCGCGTTCGCGGCCGTGGCCGGCGAGACCGAGGTCGGCGCCGACGGCCTCGTGGCCCTCCCCGGTGCCCGCGCGCCCGCGCCCCTCCCTCTCCCGCGGCTGCTCGGTCCGTTCGACCCGCTGCTGCACGGGTGGACGTCGCGCGACTTCGTGGTCGGTGCGCACCGCGGCGTGGTCACCGTGAACGGCATCTTCCGTCCGGTCGCGCTGGTGGACGGACGGGTCGTCGCGACCTGGCGGATGCCCGGCGGTGTCGTCACGCTCGACCCGCTCGAAGCCGTCGCCCCGCGGGCGCTCGACGCGCTCGCGGCCGACGCCGAAGCCGTGCTCGCGTATCTGGGATTGCCGGTCCGTCCGCTGGTCGTGAGCGACCGACGGGGTTGACGGCGGCGTGGGGATCAGGCGCCGGTCGCGCCGATCTGACGGGCCAGCCAGTCCTCGACGTCGCGGTCCCACTGGATCGCCGCGGGGGCGGTGGGAACGATCATGGCGCCGTGTGGTGCCCCGGGGTACACGTGGAGCTCGGTCGGCACGCCGACCTGGCTGAGCCGCAGCGCGTAGAGCACGTCCTCGTCGCGGAACCCGTCGGCTCCGCCGACGCAGATGATCGTGGGCGGCAGCCCCGAGACGTCCTCGGCGCGCGCGGGAGCGGCGTGGTACGGAACGTCGTCGCGGCCGTAGAGGTCGCCGAGGTACGACTGCCACCCGAACACGTTCGACTCGCGGCTCCAGACCTGGAGCTTGTCGATGTTGCTCGAGTCGGTGTGGAAGCGGTCGTCGATCATCGGGCACTCGAGCACCTGGAAGGCGAGGGGCACCTCGCCGCGGTCGCGCGCGAGCAGCGCGAGCGCGGCCGCGAGCCCGCCGCCGGCGCTCGTCCCCTGGAGGCCGATGCGGTCGGGATCGACGCCGAGGTCGGCCGCGTTCGCGTGCACCCACGCGAGGCCGGCGTAGCAGTCCTCGAGCGGCGCGGGGTACGGGTGCTCGGGGGCGAGGCGGTAGTCCACCGAAACCCCGACGCAGCCCAGGCGCGAGCACCAGCCGTCGAAGACGCGGTCGAGCATCTCGTACGTGCCCATCACGTAGCCGCCGCCGTGGATGCCGTAGACGCACGGGAGCGGCCCGGCGAACCCGGTGGGCGTGTACACGCGCAGCACCACGTCGAAGCCGTCGAACGAGGCGACGGTGTGCTCGGTGTGGACGACCTGCCCCGACGGCACGAACGGCGGTGCCACGGCGTTGATCTGGTCGCGCATCACGACCACCGTCTCGTGGGTGAGGTGGAAGGCCGGGAGCTCGCCCAGCACGGCGGCGTAGGCCGGGTCGAGCAGGGTGACGCCGTCGAACCTGGGGGGCGTGGCGGTCATGGGGTCGCTCCTTCGCGATGCTCGGCGGTCGGGCTCGGGGGCATCTTCACCGACTCCTGACGATCGTGTCGAGCGAGGCTCACACTCGGGCGCGACAACGGGACCATGATCGTCCTCACCCTGCTCCTGGCCCTGGCCGTCGCCCTGGCGGTGCGCGGCCCCGAGGTCCTCGTCGGCCTCGTCGTCCTCGCCGCCCTGTTCGTCCCGCTGGAGCGGCTGTTCGCGCTGCGGCGCCAGAAGGTGCTCCGTCCCGGCCTGTGCACCGATCTCACCCACTTCCTGCTGAACACGATGATCGTGACCGTGCTCACGGTGGCGTTCGTGGCCGCGGGTGCGCTGCCGCTCATCTGGCTGCGGGCGATCGACGTCGAGTCGTTCCTGCCCGGCGTCGTGGCGGTCCCCCTGGCCGTCCTGTTCGTCCTGGTGGGGCAGTACTGGGGCCACCGCATGACCCACCAGGTGCCGTGGCTCTGGCGGTTCCACGCCGTGCACCACAGCATCGAGCGGATGGACTGGGTCGCGTCGGCCCGGCTCCACCCGGTGGACCAGGCGTTCACCCAGGCGTTCACGGTGATGCCGCTCTTCCTCCTGGGCTACGGGCAGGTGGCGGTCGTCGGCGTCGGGGCGGCGGTCGCGCTCCTCGCCCTGTTCCAGCACGCGAACGTGCGCGTGCGCTTCCCCGGTCTCCGCTGGTTGGTGAACACCCCGGAATGGCACCACTGGCACCACGCGGTCGACGCCTCGGCGCGCGACAAGAACTTCGGCGTGCCGCTGGTCGACCTCTGCTTCGGGACCGCGTACCTCCCGAACGGCTCGCGACCGACCGGGTTCGGCACCGACGACCCCGTACCGCCGGACGGCTACCTGCGTCACCTCGCGTACCCGTTCCGACGACGGGGCGTGGCGCCGGCGCCGTCGGTCCCCGCGGCGCTGGACCTGATCTAGCCTGCGGCGGTGCCGATGACGGTCACTGTCGCGCGGGGAAGCCCGTTGCCGTGGCCGGTCGCGATCGCGTTCACCGGGGTCGGGGCCGCGCTGATCGTCGTCGGCATCGCGTTCGTGGGCCCGATCGACGTGCCCGGCGCGAGCACGGGGGCCATCCCGCTCTGGCTGGCGGTCCTGATCGTCGTTCCGATCTGGGTGGCGTACGGGGTGAGTCTGACCCGCCGCACGAGCGAGCGACGGCGTGTGCTCGCCACGGCCGCGGTGGCGGAGGTGCTGACGGATCCGCCGAGCGAGGCCGATCCGGCGGTGGTGGGCGTGCTGATCGGGCGCGGGCGGGTGCCCGCGGTCGCGGTCGCAGCCACGACGCTCGCGCTCGCGGCGTGGCGGTGGATCGACATCCAGGAGCTGGGCGACGAAGTCGTGGTCTCGATCGACGCGACCCCACCGCCCGGGGCGGTGCCGTCGTCGACCGACCTCATCGTGCTGCGCGCGCTCGACGCCCGTCGGGACCCCGTGACCGGTGACGTGAAGGGCCCGCCGCTGTGGGGCGACGTCGACGCGTGGTGGTCCGCCTACGCGGCCGACGCGAGAGCCCACGCGATCGCTGCCGGGCTGCTGGAGCCCCGGCTGCCGTTCGTCGGGCTCATGCTGGCGAGCGTGATCACGGCGACGGTGGTCGGCCTCGCGATCTTCTGGTACATCGCCGCGTTCGTCGGGACCATCCTCCTGGCCAACGGCATTCCCCATCTCCTGGCTCGCACGAGTGGGTACCGGCTGAGTCCGGCGGGTGCGGTCGAGCGATCGCGCTGGCTTGCCTTCGGTCGCGGGCTGCGCGAGCGCGGCGGACTGGAGCAGGCGGGCCCGGGAGCGATCGCGGTCTGGGGTCCGTACCTCGTCTACGGCGTGCTCGTTGGCGCGGGGCCGCGGGCCGCGCGCGTGCTCACGCCCGACGTGGGCCGGCACTCCGAGCTCCCGCCCGACGTGACGGTGATCTCGATCTGACGGCTCGTGTGGTGCTCAGCCCTGGGGCGTGAACCGCTCCACCGCGCGCTCGATCACGCGCACGAACGTGTCGACCTCCTGCGCGCCCGGGATCATCAGCCGCTCGCCGAGCACGAACGCCGGGACGCCGGTGACCTCGTTCTCGCGGGCCAGGGCCTCGTCGGCTCGGACGGTGTCGGCGAACGCGTCGCTCCCGAGCACCGCCGCGGCGCCGGCGCGGTCGCCGCCGAGCGCCTCGACGATCCCGAGCAGGGTGTCGGCGTCGCCGACGTTCGCGCCCTCGGTGAAGTAGGCCCGGAACAGCCGCTCGACCACGGGGTCCTGGCCGTGGGGCTGCGTGGCCGACCAGGCGACGAGCCGGTGCGCGTCGAACGTGTTGACGCGGAGGGTCCGGTCGAACCGGTACTCGATCGCCTCGGCCTCGCCGAGCGCCGTGAGGCGCGCCGTCATCGACTCGTACGCACCCGGGCCGTACTTGCGCTCCAGCACGGCGACCAGGTCCTGGGGCTCCGACGGCGCGTGCGGGTCGAGCTCGAACGCCCGCCAGTGCACGTCGACCTCGACGTCGGGGAGCTGGCCGAGCGCGGTCGCGAACCGGCGGTGCCCGAGGTAGCACCACGGGCAGACCACGTCGGACCAGATGTCGATGCGCACACGGGCAGGCTAGGGCCGAGTCGGGCAGCCCGGCCTGCGCGAGACTCCCGCCCGTGACCGACCTCCCCAACGTCGTGATGCTCGTGACCGACAACCAGTCGGCCGATTCGCTCGGGTGCTACGGCAACTCCGAGCACGAGACACCGCGCATCGATCGCCTCGCTCGCGAGGGCACGCAGTTCCTCCGCGCGTTCTGTACCAACGGCCTGTGCTCTCCGACGCGCGCGTCGATCCTCACCGGGCTCATGCCGTCCCAGCACGGCGTGCACATCGCGATGCCTGACGACGACGTGATCCGCAAGGCCGACGACTACGACGTCACCCGCGAGTTCCGCACGCTGCCCTATGAGCTTCGCAAGCACGGCTACGCGACCGGGATGGTGGGCAAGTGGCACTTGGGCAACTTCCGTCAGCCCGGGCACGGGTTCGACCACTGGGTCGCGTTCACCAAGGGCCACACCACCGACTTCTACGACAACGAGGTGTTCGTCGACGGCGAGGTGCAGCGCGTCGAAGGTCAGCACATCGTTGAGCACTTCAGCGACCGGGCGATCGAGTACCTGCGGGCTCGCGACCGGGCCCGGCCGTTCTTCCTCCAGGTCAACTACGACGGACCCTACGTTCTCCCGCCCACCGTGGTGGGTGCCGACCGTCGCAACCCGTTCTTCGAGCGGTTCGAGCGGCGCAGCTTCCAGCCGTTCCCACCGCTCGACGACCGATTGATCCGCTCCGTCGTCGTGCCCTTCGACTTCGATCTCGATCCAGCCGAGGAGTACACGCTCGCAAGTGCGTTCAACAACCTCTGGTGGACCGTGCGCGTCCACAATGACCAGATGACACGGGCCAACATCGCTGCCCAGAACGCGCTCGTCGACCACGCGATTGGCCGCGTGCTCGACACG
Source organism: Acidimicrobiia bacterium (assembly GCA_041659105.1). Classification (GTDB taxonomy): domain Bacteria; phylum Actinomycetota; class Acidimicrobiia; order IMCC26256; family PALSA-555; genus CAIUKV01. Next base: position 17,828 of record JBAZYX010000028.1, on the reverse strand, counting down.
CTCGACGATGAGGGCCTCACCGACGACACGCTCGTGATCATGACCACCGACCAGGGCAATCCCTACGGCCAGCGCGGCCTCTGGGGCCATCCTCCTTGGACCGACCCGCCGTTCGTGCACGACGTCACCTTCCGGGTACCGCTCGTGCTGCGCCACCCGGGCCGGATCCCGGCGCAACGGCTGGTGGACTCCGTGGTGTCGCACTACGACCTGTTCCCCACGATCCTCGACCATGTGGGCATCCACGGCGTCGCCATCGACGGATCGCCCGGTCGCAGCCTCGTGCCGCTCGTTCGGAGTCAGGGGGTCGACGAGTGGGCCGACGAGGCGTTCTTCGAGTCGGAGACGGCGCGCTCCATCCGGACGCGCGAGTTCCTGTACACGCGCCACCTCGCCGGTACTGGCGATCCCGAGTGCTACGACCTCGTGGCCGACCCCGAGCAGTGGACGAACGTCGTCGGGGATGGGCGCTATGTCGACGTGGTCGCCCGGCTCGACGCTCGAGTGCAGGAGTTCTTCGCCGCGCACGCCGACCCGCGCTACGACCTCTGGAACGGCGGTACCGGCCAGGCAATGGTGTCCCGGTACCGCCTCTACAAGGAGCGGTACGGGCCGGGGTGGGACGTCACCCTGGACGTGGGTGCGGCGTTCCTCGACTGAGCGGGCCGCGCGGCGCGTGCGTCGATCACGTGTAGAAGAAGGAGTCGGCCGACCGCACGACCGGCGCACGCGCGGTGCCGATGATGGAGGCAACTGGCTGCCTGCCGCGCGTGAACGTGACGTCCATGTCGAGACAGATCACCGTTGGCCCCAGCTCCCGGATCTCCACGTCGCCCCGCACCGCGTCGTACGCGGAGAGCGAGCGATCTCCGGAGGTGCTCACCGTGAGTGAGAGCGGTGCGAACGTGGTGGTGGACTCGTAGCGGAACGGCTCCGCCTGCACGACGTCGCCGTCCTCGAACCCCGTCTTGCGGGTCGGCACGATCGTCATGGTCGCGACCGTCTTCCCTGCCGGCGCCGTGACCTCGCCGAACCCGGATCCGGTGAGATCAGCGCGCGGGACGGCGAAGTCGGCGAGGTACAGGGTGTAGAGGGCCAGGGACGTGTCGGCCGCCTTCGCCCGGAGCCGGGCGAGGGTCTTCGCGTCGCTCGTCGCACCAAAGGGCCGCGGGACGATCGGCACGCGCCGGGCCACGACGTCGGTGACGCGCAGGTCGGCCGGCGTGTTCGCGCCCGTCTGGCTGGGCTGGATTCGGACCGTGAGCGGAGGCTTCGGGCACTTCAGCGCGGCGTCCGCCCGCGTCGCGGCGCCCGGCCCGATCGGGAGAGACGTGGCGAGCACCATGACCAGTGCGGTGAGCGCAATGACGACGGCCACCGGGCCGGGAGCCACCAGGCCGGGAATCGGACGCCGCACGGTGGTGCAGCCTAGGGTCGAGCCATGGACCGTACGGAGCTGCTCGACTCGTTGTTCGACCTCACCGGCCGCGTGGCGATCGTCACCGGTGGGAGTCGGGGCATCGGCCGCGCGATGGCGGGCGCGTTCGCTTCGCTCGGCGCGCGGGTGGTGGTCGCGAGCCGCAAGGCCGACGCCTGCGACGCGGCCGCGGCGGAGATCCGCGCCGAGGGCGGGGACGCGATCGGCGTCCCCGTGCACATGGGCGATCTCGACTCGATCCGCGCGCTCGTGGCCGCGACGGCCGACGCGTACGGCGCGATCGACATCATCGTCAACAATGCCGCCAACCCGCTCGCGCTCCCGGTCGGGGAGTGGACCAGCGACGCGTGGGACAAGTCGCTCGGCGTGAACCTGCGCGGTCCGGCGTTCCTCGTGCAGGAGGCGCTGCCGTACCTGAAGGCGAGCGAGCACGCGTCGGTGGTCAACGTGCTCTCGGCCGCGGTCTACCTGCGCTCCGAGTACCGGGGGCTCTACGCGATCGGGAAGACCGGGCTGGCCGCGATGACGCGCGTGATGGCGGGAGAGCTCGCACCGCACGGGATCCGCGTCAACGCGCTGGCCCCGGGGTCGTTCGACACCCACATGATGCAGCAGATCACGCCCGAGGCCCGGGCCCGGTCCCGGGACGCCGCTCCGCTGAAGCGCATCGCCGACCCGAAGGAGATCCTCGGCCCGGCGCTCGTGCTCGCGGGCGACGCGGGCAGCTTCATGACCGGCCAGGTGGTCAGCGTCGACGGCGGCCTCACCGTCCACTGAGGGGTGTGGGAGACTCCCCGCGTGGGTTCCCATCCGGCGACCGACGCGGTCGACGCCGCGCGTGCGGCGCTCGACCGGTACGACTGGCAAGCGGCGTACGACCTCGTGGTCGACGACGCGTGGGCCGACGACGCGTCCACCGGCGTGCTGGAGGTGTTCGCCGAGGCCGCGTGGTGGACGTCGCGCCTCGACGACTGCATCGCCGCCCGTGAGCGGCTGTACCGGCGCCACGAGGACGCCGGTGACGTCCTCCGGGCCGGTTCGACGGCCGTGCTGCTGTACGGGAACCACGCGTTCCGGGGCCAGAACGCGGTCGCGGGGGCCTGGCTCGCCCGGGGCCGGCGGCTCCTCGCCGGCGCTCCCGAGTGCAGCGACCACGGGGTGCTGTGGATCGCCGAGGCCGAGGCGGCCCACGGCGGCGAGGACGTCGCCCGGGCGACCGACTTCGCCGAGCGCGCGCTCGACCTCGGTCGTCGTCTCGGCGACGCCGACCTCGAGGCCGAGAGCCTGCAGTGCCTCGCCCGGCTGTGCATCGCCGAGGGTCGCCCCGACGAGGGCCTCGCCCTGTTCGACGAGGCGATGCTCGGCGCGGTGGAAGGGCGGCTGAGCCCGTTCGTGGTTGGCAAGGTGTACTGCAGCCTCATCAGCGCGTGCGAGGAGCTCGGCGACCTGCGGCGCGCGGCCGAGTGGACCCAGGTCGGCTCCTCCTGGGCCGCGCACCATCCCGTGAGCGCGTTCCCCGGGCTCTGTCGCGTGCACCGGGCCGAGGTGCTCCAGATGCAGGGGGAGTGGGCGCGGGCCGAGGAGGAGGCGCGGCGCGCGTCCGTCGAGCTCGACGGCGTGAACCGGTACAACACCGCGTTGTCGTTCAAGGAGATCGGCGACATCCGCCGCCGCCTCGGCGACCTCGAGGGCGCGTCCGAGGCGTTCCGGGCCGCCACCGACCTCGGGCTCCAGCCCCAGCCCGGGCTCGCGCTCCTGCGCCTGGCCGAGGAGAAGGTGGCGGTGGCCGCGCGGATGATCCAGCAGGCGCTGTGCGAGGTGGGCGGGAACGACCTGGCCCGGGCCAAGCTCCTGCCGGCGGCGGTCCAGATCGGCGTGGCGGCCGAGGACCTCGACGCCGCGCGCGTGGCGGCCGACGAGCTCGCCCGCATCGCCCGCGTCTACCGCAGCAGCATCATCGAGGCGTCGATGTCGATGAGCCGGGGCCGGCTCCTGCTCGCCGAGGACGACCTGCCGAACGCGGTGGCAGCCCTGCGGACCGCGCTCGGGCGCTGGCGCGACCTCGGCGTGCCCTACGAGGTCGCGAGCACCCAGGTGCTCCTCGGCGAGGCGGCCCGCCGGGCCGGCGACGACGACGAGGCGACGGCGTGCTTCACCGCGGCGTCCGCCGCGTTCGAGCGCCTCGGCGCGGCACTCGACGTCGCCCGCCTCCCGGGTGCCGACGGCGCGGGTCCGGTCCGTGCGTCGGTGGCCGGGTTGACCGACCGCGAGGTCGAGCTGCTGCGACTGGTGGCGGCGGGCAAGACCAACCGCGCGATCGCCGAGGAGCTGTGCGTGAGCGAGAAGACGGTGGAGCGCCACCTCTCGAACGTCTTCCGGAAGCTCGGCGTGTCGTCCCGGGCGGCCGCGAGCGCGCGCGCCGTCCATCACGGCCTGGCCGACGCGAAGCCCTCGCCACGGGACGCGGTGGCCGGCGGCCCACGGTCGGCGCACCCGGCTGAGGGGAATCCCTCACCCCGACCGCGTGAGATTGGCTGACTTCCCCGATGCGGCGGTGCCGTCCCCCGGCGCATAATGCCGGGGATGGACACCACCGCCGGCCGGGACGAGACCTCGAGGCTCGTGGCCCTGGGCCGCGACCGCGAGGCCGCCCGGCTCCATGCACGCGCCACATCCGCACACCGACAGGGGGAAACCTTGGACAGCATCCAGCAGCTCGACGTGATCCTTCCGGTCCTCGTCGATCTCGCCCGCAACGTCACGCCTGCGCAGCTGGACGACCCGTCGCCGTGCGCCGAGTTCACGGTGCGCGACGTGTTCGACCACATGATCGGCGGCGGCGGGTTCTTCGCCGCGCAGTTCCGCGGCGAGGGGCCGCCGGACGCGCCGCCCGAGGGGACCGACCTCACCGGCGCCGACCCCGTGGGCACCTTCGTCGGCGCGATGGAGTCGCTCGCCGCCGCGGCGAAGCAGCCCGGCGCGCTCGACCGCACCGTGGTGGCGCCGTTCGGCGAGGTCCCCGGTGACTTCGCCGTTCGCTACCTGGCGTTCGACGGCGCCGTCCACGCGTGGGACATCGCCACCGCGACCGGCCAGTCGGTCGACCTGCCCGACGCCGTCGTCGTCGACGTGCTCGCGTTCGCCCGCCAGGCGATCGGGCCCGAGATGCGGGTGCCGGGCGCGTTCGGGCCCGAGGTTCGGGCCCCCGCGGGCGCGTCGACGCTCCAGCAGCTCGTCGCGTTCACCGGCCGTACCGCCTGACCACCCGCCGTCCCGACCACCCGTTCCGCACGCGAAACGAAGGAGTCCGTACCGATGCAGACCATCGATGCAAACGACCTGCCCGCGATCATCCACGACGACAACGTCGAGCTGCGCATGGGCGAGGTGGGCGCGATGACGGTGTCGTTCATCACGCTCAAGGCCGGCACCGACCTCACCCCCGCGCTCGCGGGGCTCGAGGGTGACCTGTGCCCGTGCCCACACTGGGGCTACATGCTCGAGGGGACCCTCGGCATGCACACGCCCGGCGGTGACCAGCACTACGCGGCGGGTCGCGCCTTCTACTGGGCGCCCGGCCACGCGCCGTTCGCCGTCACCGACTGCCGCTACGTCGACTTCTCACCCACGGCCGACTTCGCCGAGGTCGTCGCCCACATCACCGGCGGCTGACGCGCCGGACCACCACACCCACACCCACGCACACGGAGGTACCCCGATGAATCCGAACCAAGCGCTCTGGGAGAAGGGCGACTTCACCCGCATCGCCGAGAGCATGCGCGCGAGCGGCGCGGCCCTCGTCGAGCGGATCGGCGTCACCGCCGGGCTCGACGTGCTCGACCTCGGCTGTGGCGACGGGACCACCGCACTCCCGGCCGCCCGCACCGGTGCGAACGTCCTCGGCGTCGACATCGCGCGCAATCTCGTCGAGGCGGGGAACCGGCGTGCTCAGGCCGAAGGGCTCACGAACCTGCGGTTCGAGGAGGGCGACGCCTGCAACCTCGAGGGGATCGACGACGACCGCTTCGACCTCACCGTGACGATCTTCGGCGCGATGTTCGCGCCGAAGCCGTTCGACGTGGCCAAGGAGGTGGTGCGGGTCACCCGCCCGGGTGGGCGCATCGTCATGGGCAACTGGATCCCCGGCGACCCCACGCTCGTCGCGCAGATCCTGCGGATCAGCTCGGCGTACTCGCCGCCGCCGCCCGAAGGCTTCGTGAGCCCGATGACCTGGGGGGTCGCCGACGAGGTCGTGGAGCGCTTCGCGGCCGCCGGCGTGCCGAGGGAGTCGGTGACCTGCGAGCCCGACACCTTCGTCTTCGAGTCGCCGCAGGCGCCGTCGGACTTCCTCGCCCGATTCCGGTCGTACTACGGGCCGACCATGAACGCGTTCGAGGCGGCGGAGGCGAGCGGCCGGGCCGACGAGCTCTGGAAGGAGCTCGAGGAGCTGTTCGTCGCGCAGAGCACGAGCGGCGACCCCGGCAGCACGCGCATTCCCGCGACGTTCCTCCGGGTGGACGTCCGCGTCTGACCGCACGCGGGCGAAGGACGCGACGAGGCCCCGGCCCGGCGATGGCGCGTGCGCAACCGGTGGGCCGGGGCCTTCTCCGCGTTCTTACCGGCGGGTCGTGGCCTTCTTGGCCGGAGCCTTGCGGGCGGGCGCGGCCTTCTTGGCCGGAGCCTTGCGGGCGGGCGCGGCCTTCTTGGCCGGAGCCGCCTTCTTGGCCGGAGCCTTGCCGCTGATCGCGGCGTCCTTGAACGCCTTGAGCGCGGTGATGCGCACGCGACGCGACGCCTTGATCTTGATCGCCTCGCCGGTCTGCGGGTTGCGGCCCATGCGGGCGGGACGGTCCACCCGCGCGAACTTCGCGAAACCGCTCATCGCCACGGGCTCGCCCTTGGCGACGGTCTCGGTGATGATCTCGACGAACGCGGTCAGCGTGGCGTCGGCGGTGCGGCGGTCGGTCTCGGTGCGCTCTGCGAGCGCAAGGACGAGTTCCCTACGGTTCAACGGATCCTCCAGGACAGGGGTCGGGGAGCGACAGAGTGCCACCCCTGGCGACGAAAGGCGCGCATCGGAGCCCGTTTTCTCGGCTTTTCGTGCGATCGGTCACGGACGCGTCACGTGGCGCGCCGACGGGACGCGGGCGCGAAACGTCACATGATGACGGAGCCGTACATCTCCCCGAGCGGGTCGCTGATGAGCTCGAGCCGGACTCCGTCGGGGTCGGCGAAGTACAGCGAGGTGCCGCTCACGTGGTCGTAGCGGACGCCGGCGTCGTCGAGCTTGCCCTTCAGGTACTCCCACTTGGTGGGGGGGACGGAGATGGCGAGGTGCTGCAACCCGCCGAGCACCTCCGCGTAGGGCCCGAGGTCGAGGCCGGGGAAGTCGAAGAACGCGAGCGAGTTGCCGTTGCCGATGTCGAAGAAGAAGTGCGTGGAGCCCCGGTAGTCGCGGTTCTCGAACATCTCGGTGAGCGGGAACTCGAGCAGCTCCTGGTAGAAGCGCACCGTCTGCTCGACGTCGGAGCAGAACAGCGCGACGTGGTGCACGCCCCGTGCCGTCGAGGGCGGGCGCTCCGCCATCAGGTACTGCGCCTTGAGCGCTTCGCGGCGGGCGAGGATGGCGTCGTGGTCGAGCCCGGTCTCGGACATGGCGAACCTCCCTGGACGTGAAAGGATCGTACGGCCCGCAACGAACCCCGTCGCCCAGGAGTCGCGCGTGGAGGCCTTCGAGTACGACGCCCTTCCCGGCCGCGTGGTGTTCGGGAGCGGGTCGCGTGCTTCGGTCGCCGCGGAGGTCGTCCGGTTGGGACGAACGCGGGTGTTCCTGGTCGCGTCGGGCTCGGCCGCGCGCACGGCCGACGCGCTGGCCGAGCAGCTCGGCGAGCGGTGCGCGGCCCGGTGGTCCGAAGTCGCGGAGCACGTGCCGGTCGAGCTCGCGGTGCGGGCGCGCGACGCGGCGCACGCCGCCGGCGCCGACTGCGTGGTGTGCGTGGGCGGCGGCTCCGCGGTGGGCCTGGCCAAGGCCGTCGTGCTCGAGGTCGACGCGCCGATCGTGGCGGTGCCCACCACGTATGCGGGCTCCGAGATGACGCCGATGTACGGGCTCACCGGCGAGCACAAGCACACCGGCCGCGACGCGCGCGTGCTGCCGCGGGTGGTGGTGTACGACCCCGAGCTCACGCTCGACCTGCCCGTCGCCACGAGCGTGGCCAGCGCGGCGAACGCGCTCGCGCACTGCGTGGAAGGGATGTACGGCCCGGGCGCGAACCCGGTGACCAGCCTGGCCGCGGTCGAGGGCGTCCGTGTGCTGACGGCCGCGATCGGGCGGCTCGCACCCGACCCGCGCGGCCTCGCCGTCCGGGGCGACCTGCTCTACGGCGCCTACCTGGCGGGGACGGTGATCGCCACCGTCGGGGTTGGGATCCACCACCGGACCTGTCACGTGCTCGGCGGCTCGTTCGGGCTGGGGCACGCCGCCGCCAACGCCGTGGTCCTGGGGCACGCGATCGCCTACAACGCGCCGGCGATCCCGGACGTCCTCGGGCGGATCGCCGACGCGATGGGCAGGAGCGACCCGGCCGCGTCGACGTACGACCTGATGGCCGGGGCGGGCCTGCCCGCGAGCCTGGCCGCGCTCGGGCTCCCCGAGTCCGCCCTCGACGCCGCCGCGGCGCTCGTCGTGGCGGAGACCCAGGCGAACCCGCGCCCGGTCGACGTCGTGTCCGTCCGCCGGATGCTCGACGACGCCTGGCGCGGCACCCGCCCCACCGTGCGCCTCACCTGACGAAGGCCGGGGGGAGGGGGGTCAGCGGGCGATGGCGCCCATGCGGCCCGCCTGGTAGTCCTCGAACGCCTGGACCACTTCGTCGCGCGTGTTCATCACGAACGGGCCGTAGCGCGCGACGGGCCCGCGCAGCGGTCGGCCGGTGAGCACGAGCACGTCGACGGGTGCATCGCCGGCGGTGAGGTGGATCGCGTCGCCGTCGCCGTTGAACACGGTCAGCACGCCCTCGTCGGGACCGCGCCGCGGTCATCTTCTCTGCCGCGGGCAGGTTGACCCACAGCTGGATGCCCTCGAGTCGTCCGCCCTCCTCGCGCAGGCGCGCGCCGGGCATCTCGGAGTGGACGACACCCGCCCCCGCGGTCATCCACTGCACACCGCCGGGCTCGATGAATCCGACCGCGCCGGTTGAGTCCTCGTGCTCGAGCTCACCGTCGAGCGCGTAGGTGACGGTCTCGAACCCGCGGTGGGGGTGGTCGGGCGCGCCCTTCGCCTCCCCGGGCGCGAGGTCGACCGGCCCCAGGTGGTGGAGCAGGAGGAACGGGTCGAGGTGGTCGAGCCGGGACGTGGGGAAGGGGACCCGGACCTCGAACCCGGCGCCCTCGCGGGTGCGGATCGCGGGGATGTGCTGTGCGGGTGAGCGGGGGGTCATGGCTCCTCCTCCGGTGCGCAGGTTCAGAACTCGGCGAGCAGCACCCCGAGGAAGAGTGCCGCGATCGCGGCGAGGGCACTCAGTGCCCCCCAGATCGCGAGGCCGGCCTTGGAGCGGCTGATCGAGTGCAGGAACGCTGCGACGCCCGAGAAAATTGCCACGACAACTTTCACCATGAGGGTCTTGCCGTAGGGCGTGTCGAACGCGATGTCGGGAACGGCGAAGACGTTCCAGATGCCGGTCGCGACGAGGACGAAGTACGCGGGCCATGCGATCAGGTTGAACCGGCGGGCCGCGGCCCGGGGCGCGTCCGGCGACAGCGCCCGAAGACCGGGAACGAGCCCCGCGAGCGTGAGCTGGCCACCCACCCAGATCGTCGCCGCCGTGACGTGGAGGAAGAGGCGGATGGTGTCCCACGAGACCGGAAGCATCGGAGACGGACGCTACCAACCCCGTGCGCGTCGCTGGCCGTAGCATCGGGGCCATGGCCTACCTCTCCGACGACGACGTCGAACGCGTCCTGGTCGTGGTCGCGCACCCCGACGACATCGACTTCGGCGTGGCCGGAAGCGTCGCCACCTGGACCGACCGCGGCATCGACGTGCGCTACTGCTTGGTCACCGACGGCGACGCCGGCGGCTCCGACCCGTCGATCAGCCGCGTGGAGATGGCCGAGATCCGCCGAGCCGAGCAGACGGCCGCGGCGAAGATCGTGGGCGTCACCGAGCTGCACTTCCTGGGCTTCCCCGACGGCCGGGTCGAGGCCAACCTCGAGCTGCGGCACGCGATCTCCCGGGTGATCCGCGACGTGCGCCCGCAGCGGGTGGTGGCGATGTCGCCGGTGCGCAACTTCGACCGCATCTTCGCGAGCCACCCCGACCACCTCGCGACCGGCGAGGCCACGCTGAGCGCGGTCTACCCCGACTCCCGGAACCCGTTCGCCTTCCCCGACCTCCTCGACAACGGCCACGAGCCCTGGTCGGTCGACGAGGTGCTGCTCACCGTGCACGGCGAGTCCGACCGCTTCGTCGACATCACCGATGGGTTCGACCGCAAGCTCGCGGCGTTGCTGTGCCACGAGAGCCAGCACGCGGACCCCGACCGCCTCGAGGTGCTGCTGCGCGACTGGGGCGCCGCCACCGCGGCCGCCGCCGGGATGCCGGACGGCCGCATCGCCGAGGCGTTCCGCGCCATCGACACCAAGCCCTTCTGAGCGCCCGGGTTCCGCGCGCCGCCGGGTCAAGCCGGGCGGCGGGTGAGGATCGGGGTCAGCGGCGCGCCGCCCGGGGCGGACTCACCGTCGAGGAGGCGCTGCAGTGCCCGCGCCATCTTCCGGGCGCGGTCCAGGGCGAGCTCCGCGACCGGCCCCGCGAACCGCTCGTCCACGGTCTCGGCGAACAGCGACAGCCAACGCTCGTAGTGCGCCGGCGTGAACGGCGTCTGCGCGTTGACCGGCTCGTGCGCCCGGAGCGGATTGCCCTCGTACCCGCGCTCGCCGAACAGCTGCCACGCCCAGAAGTCGGTGAGCGTCGCGATGTGGTGCGGCCAGTCGACGTGCGCGGCCGCGAACACCGGGCCGAGGAGGTCGTCCATCGCGGCGGCTCGGTAGAAGTCGCGCACGAGCCGTTCCACGTCGGCGCGGGTCTCGAGGTCAGCCATCGCCGACCGCCGCGCAACGCTCGTCCTCCAGGGCCACGACCGCGGGGAACAGGCGGTTGTTCTCCTTGTGGACGTGGAGGTGCGTGTCGGCCTCGAGCGCCTCGAGGGCTTCGTAGGCGGCGCGGTACGACGCGCAGCCGTCCGCCGGCACGGTGAACCCGTCGGTGAGCGCGCGGAGCTCGCGGAGCAGGTCGCCCACGAGGTCGTGCTCGGCGAGCATGACGGAGATGGGGTTGCGCAGGCTCCCGCACACGAACCGGGGCGGCTCGGGCTCGGACTCGAGCAGGCGGATCATCGGGAACAGGACCCGCTCCTCCTTCCGCAGATGGGGCTCGAGGTCGGCGCGCAGCGACTCGTAGGCGTGGCGGACGGCGGCGAGCTCGGGATGGCGCTCGCCGTGCACGCGCTCGATCTTCTCGAGCAGCCCCGACAGCCGGGGGAGCTCGTCGTCGAGGGAGCGGTGGTGCGTGGCGACGATGTGCTCGGCCAGGGCCGTCGGGGCGAGCACAGCCCAGTCGGGGACCGTGGCCGCATCGGCGTCGGTCCCCAACGCCGCCGCGACGACCCCCGCGTCGAGACCCTGCTCGGCGCAGGCATCCGCGAGCGAGCGGGCACCACCGCAGCAGTAGTCGAGGCCCCGGCGCTCCAGCGCTCGCGCGAGCTCGGGGTGCTCGGTCACCAGGTCGCCCAGGGTCACGTCGGGATCGATCGCCGGAGTCATATTTCTACTGTACGCTAGAAATACATGCCGGCCCACTCCCCGACACCGCACTCGACCCCGGAATCGGTCCCGGATCCGGTCCCGGTCCCCCTCCAGGTCCAGGCCCGAGCCCTCGGGGACCCGACCCGGCACCGGGTGTTCGCGTACCTCGTCTCGGCCGACCGCCCGGTCGACGTGGCGGAGCTCACCGCGCACGTCGGGTTGCACCACAACGCCGTCCGCCAGCACCTCGACAAGCTCGTGGCGGCGGGTCTCGTGATCGAGGCCGCCGCGCCACCCACCGGGCCGGGGCGGCCGCGGCTGGAGTACCGCGTGGATCCCCGCGCCGACGCGCGGTGGGGCGCGCGCAACCCGTACGAGCGGCTGAGCGCCATCCTCGCCGACGCGCTCGGGACGGGATCGACCCCGGTCGACGCGGGCCGCCGCGCCGGTAGCGCGTCGGCGACCGAGCGACTCGACGGCGGTGGCGCCGGCCGGTCCGACCCGGTCGCGCTCGTGGCCGACGTCATGGCGCGGCACGGCTTCGAGCCGGAGGTGCGGCCTCGGGGCGACGGCGCCGACCTCGTGCTGCACACCTGCCCGTACGCCGCGGCCGCGCTCGCGGACCCCGACGTGGTGTGCGCGGTGCACCGCGGCATCGCCGAAGGGGTGGCGGCTGCCGCCGGTGACGCCCTGGTGGTCGCCGGCCTCGACGTGGTCGACCCGCGCGCGGGCGGCTGTCGTCTCCGGCTCCGCTCGGCCATGATGCGGCGGTGATCCGCCACCCCGACCACGTCACCATCGCGGTGCGCGACGCCGACACCGCGATCGAGTTCTTCGGTCTGCTCGGCTTCGTTGAGGACCACGTCGCCACGATCGACGGCGGCGAGCCCGCGGCGTACATGGGCATGCCGACGATGCACGCCGAGCACATCACCCTGGTGCTCGCGGGTGCCGACCCGCGCTTCGAGATCCAGATGCTGCACTTCGTCGACGCGCTCCCACCCGAGGCCGCCCACGCCGCCGTGCCGTCGAACGTCACGGTCACGGGGCTCAACCACATCGCGTTCCGCGTCGACGACCTCGCGGCCGTGCGCGAGCAGCTGCTCGCGCACGGTGTGGTCGCGCTCAACGACGAGATGGACTACATCGGCCGCAAGCTGCAGTTCTTCCGCGGTCCCGAAGGCGTGACCGTGGAGCTCGTGGAGGCCGTGGGCGACTGACGCCGGCCGACGCGGTCCTAGACGAGGACGGAGCGGATGACCTCGCCGGCCTGCATCGCGCGGAAGGCCTCGTTGATGTCGTCGAGGCCCATCGTGCGCGAGATCATGTGCTCGAGGTCGAGGCGGCCGTTCTCTACGAGCTGCACGAGCATCGGGAAGTCGCGCCGCACCTGCGCCGAGCCGTAGACGCAGCCGAGGAGCCGCTTCTCGGAGAGCACGAGCGGGAAGCTCGGGATGGTGATCATCTCGTCGAAGCGGGACACGCCCACCGCCACCGCGGCGCCGCCGCCCCGGGCCATCTCGAACGCCTGCGCGACCGTGGCCGGGGTGCCGATGACCTCGAACGCGTAGTCGACGCCGCGCCCGCCGGTGAGCGCCTTGACCTGCTCGATCGCGTCGGCCTCGGTGGGGTCGACCGCGTGGGTCGCCCCGAGCCGCAGCGCGGTCTCCCGCTTCAGCGCCACCGGGTCGACCGCGATCACGATCGCGGCGCCGGCGACCTTCGCGCCCTGGATCACCGACATGCCCACGCCGCCGCAGCCGATCACCGCGACGGTGTCGCCGGGCTGCACCTTGGCGGTGTTGAGCGCCGCGCCCACGCCGGTGGTGAAGCCGCAGCCGATGAGGGCGAGCTGCTCGTCGGGGAGGTCGGTCTCGATCTTCACGAGCGACATCTCGTCGCAGGTCATCATGTCGGCGAACGTGCCGAGGCCGGTCATCGTCATGAGCGGCGTGCTGGCGTCGTCGTGACGGTGGGCCCGGGGAGCGCCCATGACCGCGTAGGTGCTGTCGCACAGGTGGGACTCGTCGCGCAGGCAGTGCCAGCACACCCCGCACGCGGGGATGAACGAGCCGATGACGCGGTCGCCCACCTGGAGGCCCTTGACCTCGGCGCCCACGGCCTCGACGATCCCGGCGCCCTCGTGGCCGAGGATCGAGGGGGGCGGCATCGGCAGTGCGCCGCTGATCACGTGGAGGTCGGAGTGGCACACGCCGCTGGCGGTGATGCGCACCACCACGTCGCGGGGACCGGGGTCGATCGGTGTGACGTCCTCGACGGACATGGGGCCGTTCAGCTCGGTGAAGATGGCAGCGCGCATGGGTCTCCTCCAGGTCCGGAAAGCGGTCGAAACCTACCCGACGGTAGGTGTGGGCCAGGGATTGACCGGGAGCCCCGGCGTGGGCAGGCCCTCGAACATCACGACCGACCCGGGGACGCCCTCGGTGACGAACAGCGTGCGGCCGTCGGCGCCGCCGAAGCAGCAGTTGGTGACGAGACCGTCCCCGGGGACCTCGAGCCGGTCGACCTCGGTGCCGTCGGGCTCGAAGATCCGCACCGCGTGGTCGCGCGTGCAGCAGACGTAGAGGCGCCCGTCGACGTCGAGCGCCATCCCGTCGCCCGAGTTCTCGCCGAACGACTCCACGATCCACTCGCGCTCGCCGTCGGGCGTCAGCCGCAGGACCCCCCGGGCCTCGATCACCGCGAGCGTGCCGCCCGGCTCGAGCGCGATGCCGTTGCAGTAGTGGAAGCCGTCGGCGAGGACCCGGATCGCGCCGTCGGGCGTGGCCACGTGCACCCGGCCCCCGGGCTCGGGCGGCGGCGGATGGTGGGGTGGGTCGGTGAAGTAGAGGGTGCCGTCCGCGGTCGCGGTGAGGTCGTTCGGCGCGAGGAAGCCGTCGTCGGAGAGGTACCGGACCGTGCCGTCGGGCGCCACGTGCTGGAGCCCGGGCGCGACCGGCGCGAAGGGCGGCAGGCCGTCGAGGTCGAGGCCCTGGACGTTGGTGAAGTCGATGCCGCCGTTCTGGGTGACCACGAAGCCGCCGTCGGCCGCGGGCGCGGCGGCGTTGGCGCCGCCGCCGACCACGGCGACCGTGCTCACCGCGCCGGACGCGAGGTCGACGCGGTACAGCGCGCCGTCGGGAACGCTCGTGTAGACGAGGGTGCCGTCGGCGCACCACACGGGCCCTTCGGGGAACCGGACTCGGGGAACGATGGTCACGGCGGCGGCCATGGCGAGAAACGTATCGCGTGTACCGCGCCTAACCTCCGGGCCCGATGAGGGCATGGTGCGTGTGCGATCGGGGGGACCGGGCGTGAGCCGGATCCTGCTCGTCCGACACGGACAGTCCACCTGGAACGCCGAGGGCCGCTGGCAGGGTCAGGCCGACCCGCCCCTGTCCGACCTGGGGGTGGAGCAGGCCGAGGCTGCCGCGCGCGTGCTCGAGCGGATCGACGCCGTCTGGTCGTCCGACCTGGAGCGGGCGAACCGCACCGCGCGCATCCTCTCGGGCCCCCATGCGCTGGCCGTGACGGCCGACCCGCGGGTGCGGGAGCGGGCCGCCGGCCCGTGGACGGGGCTCACCCGCGACGAGATCGAGGCGCAGTTCCCCGGGCACCTCGCCGACGGGCGCCGCCCGCCCGGGTACGAGGACGACGAGGCCCTCGCCGCCCGGGCGCTCGCGGCCCTGCGCGACTTCGCCACCGCGCTCGACGGGGGCACCGGCGTGGTGGTGACCCATGGCGGCGTGATCCTGACGGTGGAGCGGTACCACGGGCTCGAGCGCGCGCCGATCCGCAACCTCGAGGCCCGGTGGATCGAGGTCACCGGCCTGGGATCGGCCACCGGGTTCGCGGTCGGGGAACGCGTGACCCTCCTGTAGGCTGTCCGGCTCCCCAGGACTGGAGAACTGCGTGGCGGACACCCCCCCGGTCCACCCCGAATTGGCCACCGAGCAGGCGTACATCGACGCGGCATATGCCCGTCTCGACGCCATGCGGGCGTCCGCGGCCGCGGTGGCTGCTGGATTCGCAGAGGTGGGGGCGGGGGGAACGCACCAGGCCCGGCTCGAGCGCGACGTCGCCGACTCCGTGACCCGCCGCCGCCTGGCCGCCCTCGACATCGGTGACTCCGCCCTCGTGTTCGGCCGTCTCGACCGCACGGCCGACCTGGCCCCGGCCGAGCGCCACTTCTACATCGGCCGCATCGCGGTCAACGACGAGGAGCAGGAGCCGCTCGTCGTCGACTGGCGCGCCCCGGTGGCCGAACCCTTCTACCGGGCCACGCCGGTGTCGCCGATGGGCGTCGTCCGGCGGCGCCACTTCCTCACCCGCCACGGCCACGGCCGGGTGCTCCTCGCCATCGACGACGAGGTGTTCGACCGGGCCGCCGCCGAGGCCGAGGGCCTGTCCGCGGTCGGCGAGGCCGCGCTCCTCGCCGCCCTCGACCGCGCCCGGACCGGGCGGATGGGCGACATCGTCGCCACCATCCAGGCCGAGCAGGACGAAGCGATCCGGGCCGACCTCGCCGGGGTGCTGATCGTGAGCGGTGGCCCCGGCACCGGGAAGACGGCGGTGGCGCTGCACCGCGCCGCGTACCTGCTCTACACCCACCGCAAGAAGCTCGCGAGCCAGGGCGTGCTCCTCGTGGGCCCGAGCCCCATCTTCCTCCGGTACATCGACCAGGTGCTCCCATCGCTCGGCGAGGACGAGGTGAGCCTGGCCACCCCCGCGGGGCTGAAGCCGCAGTACCGGGTGCGTGCGGTCGATCCCGACGACGTCGCGATCGTGAAGGGCGACTCCCGCATGGCCCGCGTCGTCGAGCGCGCGTTGCGCGACCGCCAGCACGTGCTGCCGCGCGACGTCGTGTTCACGGTCGACGGTGTGGTCCTGCGGTTCACCCGGCGCGACTCGCACCGCGTGATCGAGCGGGCCCAGCGGCGGCGCGGCACGCACAACGAGCAGCGCCTGCACGTGGTCCGCCAGGTGATGGACATCCTGGCCGGGCAGTACCGGCGCGCCTTCGGGGCTGCGGCTCCCGACGATCCCGACTGGGACCGTGAGGCGCGGAACCGGATCCGGCGCGCGCCCGAGGTCAAGATCGCGCTCGAGCGGATGTGGCCGGTGCTCGGCGGCGCCGAGCTCGTCCACGACCTCTTCAGCTTCGACGCGCTCGTGCGCTCCGCGTCCGACGGCATCCTCAAGCGCGAGGAGCAGCGCGGCCTCGTGCGGAAGCGGTCGGCCGACGTGCGTGAGGTCGCGTGGACCGAGGCCGACCTCGCGCTGATCGACGAAGCCGACGCGCTGCTCGGGTCGCCCGAGTCGGCCCGGCCTCGGCGCAAGCGCGCGCGGCGCAACGCCCTGGACGATGCCGCGTTCCGCACCGTCTCCGAGCTCGGCGTGGGCGGCTTCCTCACCGCGTCGCAGCTGGCCGAGCGCTACGGCGGCGGCGCGACCACCTCGGGGGTCGACGACGGCGGCGAGCCGCGCACGTTCGGCCACGTCCTCGTCGACGAGGCCCAGGACCTCTCGCCGATGCAGTGGCGGATGATCGCCCGCCGCTGCCCGTCGGGCTCGATGACGCTGGTGGGCGACTTCGGTCAGGCCAGCCGGGCCGGGGCCGCGTCGGGCTGGAACGAGGTGCTGAGCCTGGTGCCCACCCACGCCGGCGCCCGCAACGTCGTGCTCAGCGTCAACTACCGCACCCCGGCCGAGATCATGACGCTCGCGGCGCGGGTGCTCGCCGCCGCATCGCCCGACATCGGCGCGTCCGAGTCCGTGCGGGCCACGGGGCGCCAGCCCGAGTTCGTGGCTGCCGATCCCCAGCGGCTCGTCGACGCGGTCGCCGCGCACGCGCGCGTCTCGGTCACCGGGCCGGGGACGAAGGCGATCATCGCCCCGCCCGCGCTGCACGCCGACCTCGTGGCCGCGCTCACCGACATCGCCGCCGCGTCCGGGTCGGTCGAGGCGCTCGACGCGCCGATCGCGATCCTCGGCCCCGTCGAGGCGAAGGGCCTCGAGTTCGACGACGTCATCGTGGTCGAGCCCGCCGAGCTCGTCGCGCCGGATCGGCGGGGGTTGCGCCTCCTGTACGTCACCCTCACCCGCGCCACGCAGCGGCTCACCGTGGTGCACGCCTCGCCGCTGCCCGAGTCGATGCGCCCCGTGCCGGCCGGTGAGGGCACACCCGAGCCCTTCGCCCCCACCCAGGGCGAGTTCCCGTTCCTCCGATCCCCGAGGTGAACCCGTGACCACCGCCGAGCAGGACCTGCGTGCCACCGACGTCGCCTGGGACGTGGAGCCCCTCGTCGACGGTCAGGGCGAGGCGGGGGTCGACGCGTTCCTCGACGCCGCCGCGCAGCGCGCCGCCGCGTTCACGCGCTACCGCGGCCGAGTCGGCTCGCTCGACGCCGTCGGGCTCGCCGAGGCGGTGCACGAGCTCGCCGAGCTGTCCGAGATCATGGGCAAGGCCGGTTCGTACGCCGGCCTGCGCTTCGCGGTCGACGTGACCGACCCCAGCCGCGGCGCCCTGCTCGCGCGGGTGGAGGAGCGGGCCACCGCGATCACCAACGACCTGCCCTTACTCGAGCTC